>CAJUDY010000032.1 GCA_910584945.1 uncultured Lachnospiraceae bacterium
ACAGCACCGCTGCCCGGCTGGACGAGCTCCTGTCGATGAAGAACAGCCAGCTCCATTTGTCGGACGAAAAACCATATGCAGTCATTATCGGGAAAGGAAATAAGATCCGCACCCTTTACCTGCTGCCTAAAACCGTTGCGCATCTAAAGCGTTACCTGGCAGAGTTCCATGAAGAGACGCCGGATCCGGAAGCCTATGTCTTTTATTCCCGTAATACTGGGTGCCATGGAAAACTGACCCAGCCCGTCATCAGCAAGATGCTGAGGAAATATGCAAAGACGGCGCATGAGGCCTGCAGTGATGTGCCGCTGGGGCTTCATGCGCACCAGCTTCGCCATTCGAAGGCTTCACACTGGCTGGAGGACGGGATGAACATCATACAGATTTCATTTCTGCTCGGCCATGAACAGCTTCAGACTACCATGGTCTATCTGGATATCACTGTGGAAGAGAAATCAAAGGCACTGGCCACTCTAGAGGATGAAAATGACAGGAATGTATCTGCAAAGTGGAAAAATCCTGACGGCTCCCTTGTAGATTTCTGTGGTATCAGGAGAAAAAGGTAAAAATAAAATCCAAACCTTCTCAGACGATATTTATTGTGATTCCTATGCTTTCTCTGAAAGGTTTGGATTTTATTTAGGCTTGGATAACGGAGATCATACGGCCTTGCACGTTTCCGCTCAGGATGCTCAGCCGTCTCAAAGCATCTATGGAATTGCACTAACATCCATTTGGGATTCAGGCTCCCGCCTTTCCAGTGCTCAAAAAAGTATTCCCGGAGACAAATCGTCAAGGACTTTTTGAATCTTTCCAAAGTTAGTTGATTTTGCGCCTTAACTCAAGCCGCAACAGCTTCCCTTTCAGCAGTTCAAAGCTGTTGCGGCCATACATGATCCTTTTGACAACTTTCAGCTTGTTCACGCTTCCCTCCGCCAGCCCATTATTATAGTCAAATGAGATTGCATTTTTTACTGCCGCAATATCTCTCTTTATCCCGTTTGCAAAACTGCATAGTTCGTTTATTTCCAAGGCATCTGTTTCTTCCAGCCATTTATCAAGTTCGGATTCTTTTTTACCAAACAGCGTCTGTTTGAAACCTGATACAGCATCATAAACACGCCCTATGATGGGGTATTCCCCGATAATCCGGTCGAGCTGTTCTGCACTGATGGATGAAACCTCGTCAATCGGACGGTACAGCAGGCTGATCAGCCATTTCCGTTCAATTTTTTCACCCGATACTCCCTGACCGGCGGCTTCTTTCATAATCTTACGTTCCCTTGTGGCAAACATGCGGATTGTGGAATCTGACCCGCCATATCCCTTTTCACGGATTGCTGCACTGATCTGCCGGAATGTTTTCCCCTCACTGAGCATGTCCTTTATGTCTTTTGCATAAGGCTTTATCTTACTGGGGATGGTCGTATTGTAATAAAGGCTGGAAGGATTAAAATCTTCCTTCAGATATTTTGCCACGGTCGTCCTGTGGATGCCCACACGCCCGGCAATCTCTCCCTTATTGAACCCCTGTTTCCTTAGTTCCCGCACCTGTTCCACCACTTTCATCTTCTTTTCCACATTTGCATTATGTTCTGCGGTAGGGGAATCTTCTTTAATGGGCTTGTCCCAGTAATCCCCCGTGGGTTTCCCGTCATAATGGGATGCTTCTGTCGGGAGCATAAAGTTTCCCGCCAGAAGTCGTGATATGAATTTTTTCGCTGCATCCGTAAGACCTTTGAGAAGATGGAACCGGTCGCTTACCTGCTGTATATCCATCCCCGCCTGTTCAATGGCGCTCTTATAAGAAACAGAACCATCCCTTGATACGATCTGGATATTGGGATAACTCCTGAGCCATTCCGCTACGTCCTCCACTTCACGTGATGCGATCAGGTCAACCACGCAGTGTGTGTCAATGTCCACCATGACCGTACCGTAAGTCTGCCTTTTCCTGAATGCAAAATCGTCAATGCACACTTTTGTTATGGACTGTTTTTCAGGGAGTGGTATGTCTTTTTTTTAAGAGATTGCAGATGGTGCTTTTGCCGACATCCGCAATCCCGTCCTTCAATGTCCTTGAGGCCGCAATGGAACTGGTATTCAGGGATATGTCTATGATTTTCTCAATGAGGCGTTTCGTTTTTTTGCCATTCTGTTTCAAAAAACCAAAACGCTCAGCAAAGGTGGTAAATGTGCAGTCCGGGTTATCACAAAAGAATTTCCTGTTTTCGATGATGACCTTCGTTTTCTTCCCCATGATGGGCAGATCCTGAAAACTTTTTTCATAACGGCTGTGTACGCGCATGGAATCGCACCCACAGTAGGGGCAACTGCCTGATTTGCGATTTGATGCCACATATATAATGACTTCATTTTCTGTTATTTCATGCTCTAAATAACCCAAACTGGCATCCAGCTCTTTAATAAACTCATCCATGGTATAAACTCCCGTATATGTTTTAAAAACTATACTTATTATACCACTTTTTCATCTGGAAAAAAACACAATTTCAACTAACTTTGGAAAGATTCGACTTTTTAATCAATTTCACAAAAAATTCACATTTCACTAATGTTTTACCATGTGAACGGCTTTACTTTTCGCTTTGAATGGGTATAATAAAAGTGAACCTCAATTTTTCTTTAGATTTCAAGAATAGAAAGGGTGGTTTTTATGAATTTAGCAAAAATCTCTGCGAATGGACAGATTACTGTGCCGGTGGAAATCCGCCGTCTGCTCGGCCTGAAATCCGGCGACAAGATTCTGTTTTACCAAAAGCAGGACGGAGAGGTGGTCTTAAGCAATGCCTCTGCACAGGCAATCCGTAAAGCGCAGTCTGCTTTTTCGGGCGCAGCTGAAGCTATGGGTATTTCCAGTGAAGAGGATGTGCAGGCTCTTGTAGACGAAGTTCGTTACGGAAAGGAACGGTAAAATGCGGATATTGGTCGATACAAACATTCTTTTCTCCGCATTGGTTTTCCCACGGTCGAGACCGGCACAGGCTCTGCTCCATGTGGCCGATAACCATGAGATGGTCCTGTGTGACCGCAATATCACGGAGCTGCGGGATATTCTGGGGCGGAAAGCGCCTAAGTTCCTTCCGGATGCGGAAGTCCTGCTGGCGGAAATGTCTTATGAGCTGATCCCGGCGGTAAACCATGCAGAAAAACTGATACGTGACGCAAAGGACCAGCCAATCCTGAATGCTGCCATTGTGTCTGATGTGGATATTATACTTACTGGCGACAAAGACTTTCTAAGCCTTGAAATGGAACATCCCAGATGTATGACTGTTGCACAGTTTTTAGAAAGTGAGGGTATGGTGGAATAAGCCTTACACCTTTTAACAGTGGAAAAACCGGCGGTCTGTTTTCAGATTGCCGGTTTCTCATTTATGATGGCTTTATCCCATCTGCCGTATCTCATTTTTCAGCATACGCTTGATCTTGTCGCTCATGGTCTCCGTGCTGGTCTCGCTGAAATGAATCCGCACGATGTAGGTGGTGCGGCCTATCTTTTTCACCAGTGCGGGCGGGTTCTCTGCTCCGGCTGTGGTCGTGGTTTCTGTTGCTTTCTGGATATTTTTCTCACTGCTCATGGTATCATGCTCCTTTCCCGGACAGTCCGCTGACATGTATGGGGATTGCCCTTGCTGCTGTTTTCGGGTTTCATTTCGGGGAGACAATGGTGTTAGTATATAAGTGTGGACAGAAAAAGTTGAACAATCTATACTATCAAATGAAAGAGCAAAGGAGATGTTCAGCATGGCGAAAAACCAAGAAGCGCATAGACAGAGTTATAGAGCCAGGAATCTAAAAAACAGGTTCCTGGCTCTCGTTTTTTCCTGATGATTGATGTCACAGACTGTTCTGTCGGGTTTGAAGCGTGGAAGAATTCCAGCGGAAATATCTGGACGTGTGAAAGGAATGGGAACCTCTTCCCATTCCTTCAAATCATCAGCAGGTCGCTCCGCCCTTGGTGTGGAGATTCGCTTCCAGGATCTCTTCTTTTCTTGCCAGAATATCGTCGGACAGAAGCTGTGCTTCTACGTTCTCGAATCCAAGACGGTCAATGGTCTGAGCCAGACGCTCCCCGGTCTTTCCCTGCTCCCGGAATAAAAGGATCGTCTTCTCGATCACCGACAGGGCCTCTTCTTTATCCGTGAAGACCTTTCCAAGGGCACGCCCCTGAGCTACTTTTTTGCCCCAGCGTCCGCCGATCACGATCTTATATCCATAAGTACCGCTCTCAATGGCATCAAACGGACATTTTTCCACACAGCGCCCGCAGTTGTTGCACACCTCTTTGTCAATCTCCAGAACGCCGTCCACCACTTTGGCAGCGCCCACCGGACAATTCTTCTCTATGGCGCACTTTTTACATCCGTTGCAGGAATCCTCATCAAAGTTCGGAATATACTGGCCGACGATCCCAAGGTCATTCAGATCCGGTTTCACACAGTTATTGGGACATCCGCCCACTGCAATCTTAAATTTATGGGGCAGCAGCACCTGACGGTACCCCTCATAAAATCTCTTGTGAATCTCCTCCGACAGCGCATAGGAATCCAGAAGACCATACTGGCAGGTCGTTCCCTTGCAGGACACCACCGGACGCACTTTGGAACCGGTCCCTCCGGTCACCAGGCCTTCCTTCGCGATAAACTGCTGGAATTCCTCGATCTTGTCATAAGGAATCCCCGGCACCTCCACCGTCAGACGGGTGGTAAAGACCACCTCGCCGCTTCCGAACTTCTCCGCCGCCTCCGCGATGCATCTCTGCTGAGCCGCCGTGATCTTTCCGTTCACCGTAATAATACGGCCGTTGAAATTGTCCGTCCCCTTATTGTTCAGAAAGCCCATGCCCTTGACTCTCTTCTCATCTGCTGCACTTACTGTTAAAGCTGACATACTCTTGCTCCTTTATTATAATCTATATTATAGTTCCGAATCTATGTTTCCGGTTCTCTGCCCGCTGCGGGCGTCCGGGTATCCACCTACCGGGTGTCCAAACGCCACCTATTCTTCCACTTCCACCTCATTAAAGCTCAGTCCGCCTTCCAGCACCTTCGTCTTCGTATACCCATAATACTTCAGACGGTTCTGGGTCATATACCCTCTCTTTCCTTTTGCGCAAACCAGCAGAATCGGCTCATCCTTTGCAAATCCGTCCACTTCTCCTTCGATCTTCGTCAGATCCACATAAGGAGCGCCCTCAATCGAAGGCTGCAGGGACACATCCATCACCTTGTAGTCCTCCGCCGCGCCCGCCGCGTACTCTGCCGGGGTCATGGTCTCCAGGACGCCGTCCATCTTGTTCATCAGCACATTGACCGCGTGAGCCAGAGGATGAATCGCTGTGGAGAACGGCGGCGCATAGGCAAAATCCATATCCGCGATGTCGTCCACCGTCGCCTTCATGGCAATGGCCGCCACACAGGTATCCACCACCTTGTCCACGGAACCCCTGCCAAGAACCTGCACGCCCAGAAGCCTTCTGCTTCCCCGGTCCGCGATCAGCTTGATGATGAAGCTTCCCGCACCCGGCATATAGTGCGCTTTGTCGTCAGTGACCATGATCACGCTGACCGCGTCAAACCCTGCATCTTTTGCCTGGGCCTCGGACATACCGGTCTTGCCTGCGTTCAGCTCGGGAAGCTGGCAGACCGCGGTGCCCATGGCTCCGTGATAGACCGCATCTTTTCCTGTGATATTCTTCGCCGCCATACGTCCGGTGATATTCGCCGTGGAGCCCATGGGAGACCAGGACGCGGCCCCCGTGATCCGGTTCGTCACCATGGCACAGTCGCCCACCGCATAGATATCCGGATCATTGGTCTGCATATGATCATTGACGATCACCGTTTTATTGGGCGCCAGCTCGATGCCGGTATCCGCAAGGAACGCCGTATTTGCCCGGATACCGATGGAGAGCACCACCAGATCCGCTTTCAGCGCCCGCCGGTCCGTCTGCACCTTCTCCACTTTGCCCTCCCCGGTGACTCCCTCGAACCGGGTCCCGGTCATGGTATTGATGCCGTGCTCCGCCAGATGGTTCTCCACGAACACCTGTACCTCCTCGTCAAATCCCGGAAGCACGTGGGGCGCCATATCCAGCACATTGCAGCGAACACCCATGGAAGTCAGATTCTCCGCGATCTCCAGACCGATAAAGCCGCCGCCCACGACCACGGCTCTCTTGATCCCGCCGGCCTCCACCATGGCCCGAAGATTTACCGCGTCGTCCGGAGTTCTCATAAAGAATACCTGGGGAAGATCCAGTCCCGGAAGAGGCGGTTTGATGGGGGACGCGCCGGAAGCCACCACCAGCTTGTCATATTCCCAGGTGCTGCTCTCTCCCTTGGCGTCCACCGCCGTCACCGTCTTTGCCGCCCGGTCCACCTTCGTAACCTCCATGCCGGTGATGACCTTTGCCCCCGTCAGTTTCTCAAACTTCTCCGGTGTATTCACCACCAGACTGTCCCGATCCGGGATCACCTTGCCCACATAATAGGGAAGTCCGCACCCCGCGTAAGAGATGTCCTTCCCCTTGGTCAGAATCGTCACCTCCGCGCTGCGATCCTCCCTCTTCAGCTTCGCCGCCACCTTCGTACCAGCCGCCACTCCGCCAATGATAATTACTCTCAAAATCACATTCCTCCTTTTCTTTTCTAATATCAATCTTCCTGAAATTTTCAATACTTTTACACGCTGCCAAACTGTATCTATTATATCACTTGTTTTTCCATATGAAAAATGATATTATTCTATCAATCTTATAGGTAAAACCTATTAGTACAAAGGAGTAAATCCATGACCATACGACATTTAAAGATTTTTATCGCGGTAGCCGAATGCGGCTCCATGAACACTGCCGCAAGAGAACTCTATCTGTCCCAGCCCACCATCAGTCAGGCCATCCGGGAACTGGAAGAACACTATGACGCCAGGCTCTTTGACCGTCTTTCCAGAAGACTTCACATCACGCCCGCCGGGCAGGAGCTTCTAAACAACGCCTACCAGGTGGTGGGGCAATTCGGACAGATGGAAGAAAACATGTTCAAAAGCCGCAAGAAAGACCTCATCCGCATCGGCTCCACCATCACCATCGGTTCCTGCCTGATCTCCAATGTATTGAACGATTTTTCTCAGGCCATGCCGGAGACGGACGCCTATACTTTCATCGGGAACACCCATATGATAGAGGAAAAACTTCTGAAATCAGAACTGGACATCGCCCTGGTGGAAGGAGAGATCCATCATCAGGATCTGATCATGGTTCCCAGTATCCGGGATTTTCTGGTACTTGGATGCGCCGACGACCATCCGTTTGCCAGCCGGGAAGAGATCCATGTCAAAGAACTGGAGAATCAGAAATTCATCATCCGGGAGCCGGGAAGCGGTACGCGGGCGTTGTTTGACAAGTTTGTCAACCGGCACAGACTGAAGATCCAAACCTCCTGGGAGGCCACCTGCCCCGACGCCTTCCGCAACGCCATTCTTTACAACCAGTGCCTGGCGGTCGTCTCTGTACGGCTTCTGGAACGGGATATTCGAAGCCGGCAGATCCGTATCTTCATCCCCCACACTAACGAGCTGGAGCGCTCCTTCAGTCTGGTCTATCACAAGGATAAAGTCTTCACCCCCGCCATGGACGCTATTCGGAATATCGTGGCCCATTATCAGCAGCCGGACTGGCTGAACAATATCCCGGTAGGCGCGCTTATGGAATAGGCTGCTGGAGAGACATGGCCAGCTCATTGGCGGCGTCCAGCCATTCCAGATACCGGTTCTCTTCTGCCGCCTCCGCCAGGATCTCATTCACCCTGGCAAGCAGCTCGGTCTCTCCTTTTACAACGCCGCCCACCAGGGCTTCTCCCTCATAGGAAAGTTCTGCACCGCAAAGTGCCAGATCTGTCCGCTCCTTCAGCGCCTTTTCCGCCATTCCTTCGTCCAGCACCGCTCCGCTTACGGTTCCCAGCCGCAGCATGAGAACCGATCCGGACGCACTCTCCGTCAGCTCCATCCGGGAACCCGGAAGCTGCTCGGTTACAAGCTGCGCCTGCAGGCTCCCGTACTGGGCCGCCACCGCCTTTCCTTCAAAATCCGAAAGCTCTGACAGCTTATTCTTCTGCGACGCCTTCACCAGGATGACCTGCCTGCCAGGCTGATAATAGGGATCGGTAAAGTCCATCTGCGCTTCCCTCTCCGCCTTGGGGAGCATTCCCAGAAGGACCAGGTCCACGGTCCCTTCCTCCACTGCTTTCAGGCAATCCTCGAACTCCATCTCATGAAAATCCGCCTCCACCCCCATCTGTTCGGCGATATATCTGCCCAGCTCCACATCCGCTCCTTCAAAAGAGAATGCATCCTCTCCGTCCGGCGCTTCAAAAGCAAAAGGCGCATAATCCGCAGAAATGCCGATGGCCAGCGTTCCAAGCTCCTCCACCGCTTCCATACGGTTTTTCGCGCTGCTGCGCACCTGTTCCTGTTCTGCCGCAGATACTCCCGGTGCGCTGTTGCCAGAACATGCGGCCGTCAGAACTGCCGTCATTCCCGCAAGGCATACGGCAAATACTTTTTTTCCACTCATACCCTGTCTTCCTTTCAAAGTTCTGCACACAGATCTCTACTCACACATTTCCCTCATAGCCCAATTAAGAATCCTGCAAAGCAGGATTCTCCCGTCTGCAGCGAGCCGCCCCAGCGACATTTTACCTTTCCGCGCAGTGCGATCCCGCCCGGAGGGCTTGTTGTATCATGGGGAAGTTCAAAGAACTTTCCCATAATACAACAAAAGGCTCCGGAAACTGCATTCCGAAGCCTGGACAGGGACAGAAGGACTCGAACCCTCGACATTTGGTTTTGGAGACCAACGTTCTACCGACTGAACTATATCCCTGTATCTTTGACACTCGGATACTATACCACATTTTTCAGGCTGTGTCAATCATTTTCTACAAAGATTTTATCTTATGGCGCCCTGGGCGTCCCGAACCGTAGCCACCGCCACAAGCTCGATCCCTTTGATGTTCTTCACCTGCTCCATACTGCTTCCGGGCAGAAGCACCCTCGTAAATCCAAGTTTTTTGGCTTCCAGCACCCGCTGCTGCGCCATACTTACCGCCCGGACCTCTCCGCTTAAACCCACTTCCCCGAATACCACCGTCTTCTCCGGTATGGGGACGTCCTTATAGCTGGAGATCACCGCCAGCACCAGCGCCAGATCCATGGCCGGCTCGCTTAAGCGTATCCCGCCCGCGATGTTCACATAGGCGTCATAGCCGGACAGCGGAAGATTCAGCCTTTTCTCCAGTACCGCCATCAGAAGATTGACCCGGTTGTAGTCCATCCCCGCCGCCGTCCGCCTGGGAAGCCCGAAGTTCGTCTTGCAGACCAGGGCCTGCACTTCTAAAAGCATGGGCCTGGTGCCCTCCATCGTACAGGCGACCACGGAGCCGGACGCTCCTTCCGGCTTGCCGCTCAGCATATATTCCGATGGATTTGCCACCTCTCTTAAGCCGTCTTCCCGCATCTCGAAGACGCCGATCTCATTTGTGGACCCAAATCGGTTCTTTACCCCGCGGAGTATCCGGTAGGAGGCATGGCGATCTCCTTCAAAGTAAAGAACCGTATCCACCATATGCTCCAGCACCCGGGGACCTGCCACCGTTCCTTCTTTTGTCACATGCCCCACGATAAAGATGGAGATGCCCTGCTCCTTTGCCAGGCGCATCAGCACCCCCGTGGCCTCCCGGACCTGGGATACGCTGCCCGGCGCGGAAGTGATCTCCTCCTGATACATAGTCTGGATCGAGTCGATCACCACCACCTGGGGCCGCTCTTCCAGCACCGCCTCCTCGATCTCTGAAAGGTTGGTCTCGCACAGAAGCTTCAGCGTATCCCGAAAACTTCCGATCCTGGAAGCGCGGAGCTTGATCTGCTGCAGGGACTCTTCCCCGGAGATATAGAGAATCTTCGGGAGACGTTCTCCAAGATTCCTGCACACCTGCAGAAGAAGCGTGGATTTCCCGATTCCCGGGTCGCCGCCCACCAGTACCAGAGATCCCGGGACAATCCCTCCTCCAAGCACTTGATCAAGCTCTCTCATACCTGTGGAAATCCGGGCCTGATCTTTGGACTCGACATGGTCCAGAGAGACCGGCGTACTTCTCTTCCCTCCTGTACGCTTCTTCCCCGAAGCAGTTCCTTTGGTTCCAGGAGCGGAAGGCTCCTCCGCGAAGGTATTCCACTCCCTGCACGCCGGGCATTGTCCGGACCATTTGGCGGACTCATATCCGCAGTTCTGGCAGAAAAAAATCGTCGCGCTTTTTTTCATGCTGTCTCCTTTGATACCACCTGGATTTTCAATTTTCCGTTGACGACCCGGACATCCACCTCATCGCCCTCGCTGATATGTCCTTCCAGAATTTCGTCCGCCAGCTGATCTTCCAGCTTATTCTGAATTGCCCGCTTCAAAGGACGGGCTCCATATTTGACATCATAACCCGTCTCTGCCAGCCATTTGCGCACCGAATCTTTAAAGGACACCCGGATCGACAGCTGCTCTTTACACCGCTTCTCCAGTTCCCGAAGAAGCAGACCGGCAATCTGTGCAATCTCCTCTTTCCGGAGCACATGGAAGACGATCACCTCATCGATCCGGTTCAGAAATTCCGGCCGGAAGATCTTCTTCACTTCTTCCATCACGCTGTTCTTCATGAATTCATAATCCCGTTTGGGGTCCTCCGCGGAGGCAAAGCCCAGCTTCTTCGGCGATATGATGGAGCCGGCGCCGGCGTTGGAGGTCATGATGATGACGGTATTCTTAAAATCCACTTTTCGTCCCTGGGAGTCGGTGATATGCCCGTCGTCCAGCACCTGCAGCAGGATATTGAACACGTCGGGATGCGCTTTCTCAATCTCGTCAAACAGAATCACGGAGTAGGGATTGCGGCGGACTTTTTCGCTTAACTGTCCTCCGTCGTCATGTCCCACATATCCGGGCGGGGAGCCGATGATCTTGGCCACGCTGTGTTTCTCCATATACTCGGACATATCCACCCGGATCATGGCCTCCTCTCTGCCAAAAAGCACCTCTGCCAGAGCCTTGGACAATTCCGTCTTTCCCACGCCCGTGGGGCCGAGGAAGAGAAAAGAGCCGATGGGGCGCCCCGGGTCTTTAAGCCCTACCCGTCCCCGCTTCACCGCCTTCGCCACGGCAGTCACGGCCTCTTCCTGGCCGATCACCCTCTTGTGAAGCGTCTGCTCCAGCCTGCGGAGCTTCAAAGACTCTGCTTCCGCCAGCCGCTGTACCGGGATCTTGGTCCAGCGGGAGACGGTGGCGGCAATATGCTCCTCCGTCACCACCCGGGAGGACCTTCTGCCCCTTTTATGCTCTCTTGAGCCGCCCTGCTTCTCCAGCTCCTGGATCTTCACTCTCCACTCGTGGGCCCGGGGCAGATCTGCCTTTATCAGCGCCTGTTCCAGTTCCTCTTTGGCCTGGGCCAGTTCTTTCAGCCAGCTGCTTCTGGCATTCTCCTGGCCGTACTGGCCCATGCGCAGGCCCGCCGCCGCCTCGTCCATCAGATCAATGGCTTTGTCCGGCAGAAACCGGTCGCTGATATAGCGCTCGGACAGATTCGCCGCCGCTTCCAGGGCTTCATCTGTGATCTCCACCTGATGGTGGCGCTCATAGTAGGGACGAAGTCCTTTCAAAATCTTCACGGTCTGCTCTATGCCGGCCTCTTCCACCGTGATGGGCTGGAATCTGCGCTCCAGCGCCGCATCCCTTTCAATATGTTTGCGGTATTCTTCCAGGGTGGTCGCCCCGATGATCTGCAGCTCGCCTCTTGCCATGGCAGGCTTTAAGATGTTCGACGCATCCATAGCTCCTTCCGCGCCTCCGGCCCCGATGATCGTATGAAGCTCATCGATAAAAAGCAGAATTTCTCCGGACTGACGGACTTCCTCGATGACATTTTTAATGCGCTCTTCAAATTCTCCCCGGTACTTGGAACCGGCCACCATGGCCGTCATGTCGAGAATACACAGTCTCTTGCCGAGAATGGTATCCGGAACCCGGCCTTCCGCAATTCTGGCCGCAAGTCCTTCCACAATCGCCGTTTTTCCCACGCCCGGTTCCCCGATCAGACAGGGATTGTTCTTTGTCCTCCGGCTTAACACCTGCAGAACCCGCTGAATCTCTTCTTCCCTTCCGATCACCGGGTCCAGGCTGCCTTCTTCTGCCAGAGCCGTCAGATCCCGGCTGTACTGGTCCAGCGTCCGGGTTCCCCTGCCTCTTTCGTCCTCCCGGTACTCGGATGCTTTTTCGCCCATGGAAGCGATCAGATCGGTATACAGCTTCTGCAGACGTATGTTCATCGTATTCAAAAGCCGGGAAGCGACGCACTCCCCATCCTTTAATATGGCAATCAGGATGTGTTCGGTCCCCGCCTGATCTTCCCGAAAGCGTTTTGCCTCTGTCTGAGCATCTTCCAGGATCTTCTTCGCCCGGGGGGTATACTCGCGCTCCGTCTTTATAAGGGTATCCTCCTCCGGCGCAATGAGCTGGCGGATCATATCCATCAGCGCGCCCTCCGTCACTCCGGCTCCCTGAAGCACCTGTCCGGCTGCTCCGGAAGACTCCCTTAAAAGTCCCAGCAGGATGTGTTCTGTGCCAATGTACGGATGTCCAAGATGCACGGACACCCGTTTGGCCAGCTTCAAGGCCTGCTTTGCTTTATCTGTATAATTCATAGATTCCTCCTATTGAGAGTTCCGTTATTAAAGTTTTGCATCTCCACTTTCAGCGCCGTTTTCTAATTCTGCATCCGGCGCTCTCTACGCTCCATATTCTGCATAGATTTCATCGATCAGTTCGTGCACTTCCGACCGGGTGATATTTTTGCAGCTTCCCTTGGCCAGAATGACCAGAAGTTCCTGCTTCATCTCGTTCATCGCCTTACGCTTATCCGCATCCACCGCAACGACCGCTCCGCAGCGGCGGTCCAGGCGGATGTAGCCCTCCTGCTTCAGAAGACTGTAGGCCTTGTTGACCGTGTGCATATTGATCCCGATCTCCTCCGCCAGCTGCCGTACGCTTGGAAGCGGGTCCCCCTCCTGCAGCCTGGAAGAAGCGATTCCGATAATAATCTGATCGCAGAGCTGCATATAAAACGCCTTATCACTGTTAAAATCAATTTCCAGATACATCTTGTCACCTGTCCTTTGTATGAACCATAACTCACATGTTATACACTCAGTATAACAGGATTATCCCTCCCGGTCAACCACGGAAATAAGCCATAATCAAAGAGGACCCCTGCATATTGCAGAAGTCCTGTAGGTTACCACTCATACGGCTGCCAGCATCCGGCATTCCGTATCCGGCATCATTTGCAAACCCTCAGTCGTCCTCATCCAGATCGTCCAGGTCAATGATCTCCAGATCAATCTCCTCTTCTTCCTCCCCGCCCTCTTCTCCCGGTTCATGAAAATCGCTCTCATTCTCTTCCAGGTTACCGGTGATGTAAGAGGCTTTGACGGAAGGCCTGGGCACAGGGTCCGGCTCCTCCTCCGTTTCTTCCGGTTCAGAAAATCTCATCTTCTTCATACGCAGATACATCATAACGATGACATTCAAAAGGACAATGATCAGGATCGTCATAAACATGATGATATAGAGCCGCCTTGCCATGTCCCGGTCATAGCGCTTGATCTGTCCGCTTAATTCCGTTCCCAGGCCCAGTTCTTTTTCCTCCAGCTCCATAATGTAGTTCTGTTCCCCCTGATAGGCTACATCGTCAAAAAGCTGCAGCGTGTTCTTATCATAGTCAAAGCTGTACCAGGCCTTTTCTCCGTCCTGGTTGATCCCGTAGATCAGATACCGGTTCGTGTCATCCTGGATCTCATCCACTCCGTCGATGATCACATGTTTCAGAGCAGGAATGGTGTACTTGGGACCCCAGCCCAGGTTCACAGACGTATACCTGGTCGGCACATGGACCTCTTCCTCTGGTTCAATAAAAATCACGGTATCCGTCCCGCTTGTCATCTGGACAAAAGGAATCACGTTCCCTGTATCCGGATTGTACACAAAGTTGTCCCGATAGCTGCCGTTGTCGCTGTACAGGCGGATCACATACACATCCAGGCTCTGATGCTTGAGTACCCGGCTGTCTTTTCCCTGAATATCTATGCGGGTCGGTTCAAAACCTTCGATATCTTCCGGACGGTGTTCGTAGAAGGTGCGGTCGTCAATGACAAAGCTGGCGCGATTCTCATTGTTATCAAACGCCTCTTCCCCTTCTTCCCCTTCTTCTCCGGATGCAGAGTCTCCGCTCAGCACATTGATCTCCTGGCCGTCTACGACGATGGTGCAGGCGGCAATGGTAAGTGCCGTCTCTCCATCCGTATTTCCCTTAAACTTCACAGTAAAGGAGGTCGTCGTATCCCCTGGCTTGCTGCTCAGCTGGACCGTTCCGTTTCCGCCGTTACCGGAAAAACTGTTTCCGCCGCTTCCGGAGGTATAGGTCAGGGCCTCCTTGTCGTAGGACAGAGTGAGCTGTGCGCTGTCCATGGGCTCGTCGCTGGTAATCGTATATTCTGCCGAAAGATTCCCGTCTTTTGTTACAGTCAGGCTCGTATCTCCCTCTACCGAGGGGGCCGCCATAGCAGTCACAGGAAACCAGAGCAGGCAGATCACTGCCAGAATTCCTGTCAGTTCCAATCGGTATCTTTTTTTCTTCATAAAAATTCTCTCTTTCCTGGTATTTTCCACCTTAAGCTTTAACAATAAGGCTTCCATAACGGAAAGTCAACTTATTTCACAAAACTTTCATAACTTAAGCCTCATCAATGGCCTTCCCGATGTCGCTTCTTGCATATTTGTTGTCAAAATCCACCCAGGAGGCGGCTTCATAGGCATTGGCGCGGGCGGCTTTTAAGTCCAAACCGGTGGCGGTCACTCCCAGCACCCGTCCTCCATTCGTCACAATCCGGCCGTCCTTCCGCTTGCTGGCCGCGTGGAATACATAGCAGCCTTCTTTGTCTTTAAAGTTTTCCAGACCCCGAATCTCAAAGCCCTTTTCATAGCTGACCGGATAACCTTCTGATGCAAGCACCACACAGACCGCCGCATTATCTTCGAATTTCAGTTCGATCTGGTCCAGCGTCCCGTCAATGCAGGCTTCAAATACCTCCACGATGTCGTTCTTCATACGGGGAAGTACCACCTGGGCCTCCGGGTCCCCGAAGCGCACATTATATTCCAGCACTCTGGGCCCCTTCTCCGTCAGCATAAGGCCGAAGAAGATGATTCCTTTGAAAGGTCTTCCCTCCGCCGCCATGGCATCCACCGTCTTCTGATAGATATATTGTTGACAGAACTGGTCCACTTCATCCGTATAAAAGGGGCTGGGAGAAAAAGTTCCCATTCCGCCGGTATTCAATCCCTGGTCCCCGTCAAGCGCCCTCTTATGATCCTGGGCGGATGTCATGGTGCGGACCGTCTTTCCGTCCACAAAGCTTAAGACGGACACTTCCCGGCCGGTCATGAACTCTTCGATCACCATTTGATTGCCGGCATCGCCGAACTTCTTGTCCATCATGATGGAGCGGACGCCCTCTTTCGCCTCTTCTTTCGTATTGCAGATCAGAACGCCTTTTCCAAGGGCAAGTCCGTCCGCTTTCAGTACGATCGGGAAATCCGCGGTCTCAAGATATGCGAGGGCTTTCTTTGGATCGTCAAAATTCTCATAAGCCGCCGTGGGAATCCCGTACTTTTTCATCAGATCCTTGGAAAATGCCTTGGAGCCCTCCAGAATCGCCGCGTTTTTGCGGGGTCCGAAAACCCGAATGCCCTCCGCTTCCAGCACGTCCACAATGCCGCCCACCAGCGGGTCATCCATGCCGATCACCGCCAGATCGATCTCTTTCTCTCTGGCAAAGGCCGCGATCCGCTCGAATTCCATTACGCCGATGTCCACGCACTCTGCGTACTCCTCAATGCCCGCATTGCCGGGCGCACAATAGATCTTCTCCACTTTCGGGCTTTTGGCGGTCTTCCACGCGATGGCGTGTTCCCGTCCGCCCCCTCCTACAATCAATACTTTCATCTGTGTCCATCCTCCGTTTTTACACGAATCACTTTCCCGTCCACTGCCTGAATGGCCCCATGGGCAATCAAATCAATGGCTCTGGGCATGATTACCCATTCTGCCTCTTCCATTACGCGCCGCTGTAATACTTCCGGCGTGTCGTCTTCTTCTACCTTCACTGCCTTCTGCAGGATGATGGGCCCCGTATCCGTCCCCGCATCCACAAAGTGCACCGTAGCGCCGGTCACCTTTACTCCTCTTGCCAGCGCCTCTTCATGTACCCTCAAGCCATAATAATCTTTTCCGCAAAAGGACGGAATCAAAGACGGATGAATGTTGATCATCCGGTTCTCATACCGCCTGACAATCTGCTCTGGAATCACCACCATACACCCGGCCAGAACCACCAGATCCGCTCCCGATTGTTCCAGTGCAAGAAGCAGCGCCTCATGAAAGTCCTCCCGGTCCGCATAGTCCCTCGGGCAGATGCACCGAAACGAAATCCCGGCCTTCTCCGCCCGCTTCAGGGCATAGGCATGAGGGTTGTTGCTGATCACGATCTCGATCTTTGCATTGGTAATCCGCCCGTCGGCGATGGCGTCGATGATGGCTTGAAGATTCGTCCCTCCGCCGGACACCAGCACGGCTAATTTCAGCATAAGATGACTCCTTTTTCTCCGCTTTCCACGGTTCCGACCTCATAGGGAGTCTCTCCCGCCTCCCGGATGGCTTCCATGGCTTTTTTTACATCCGCCGGGTCCACCGCCAGCACCATGCCAAGACCCATATTGTAGGTATTGTACATCATATCCTCCGCGATATTTCCTTCCGTCTGGAGCATGCGGAAGATGGGAAGCACCGGATAGCTGTCTTTTCTCACCACAGCCCGCACGCCCTCCGGAAGCATCCGCGGGATGTTCTCGTAGAAGCCGCCTCCGGTGATATGGCTGCAGCCCTTGATCGTGACGCCCGCTTTTTTGACGGAGCGAAGGGCTTTTACATAGATCTTGGTGGGGCGGATCAGCGCTTCCCCGAGGGTACAGTCAAGACTGTCATAATATGTACGCAGAACTTCTTCCTTCATGCGGAATACTTTGCGGACCAGAGAGAAGCCGTTGCTGTGCACCCCGGAAGAAGCGATACCGATCAGAGTATCCCCCGGCCTGATATCCGCTCCGGTGATCAGGTTCTTCTCATCCACAATCCCCACGGCAAATCCTGCCAGATCGTACTCGTCTTCCGGATAGAAGCCCGGCATCTCCGCCGTCTCCCCGCCGATCAGCGCCGCTCCCGCCTGTTTGCAGCCTTCTGCCACACCGCTGACGATGGTAGCGATTTTCTCCGGATAATTTTTGCCGCAGGCAATATAATCCAGAAAGAATAAAGGTTCTCCGCCCGCACAGGCGATGTCGTTCACGCACATGGCCACGCAGTCGATCCCCACGGTATCATGCTGGTCCAGAAGAAACGCCAGCTTTAGCTTGGTTCCCACGCCATCTGTGCCGGATACCAGGGTGGGCTTCTCCATATTCTTGAAGGCACTCATGGAAAATGCCCCGGAAAATCCTCCAAGACCTCCCAGGACCTCCGGCCTCATGGTCGCCTTTACATGTTCTTTCATCAGTTCCACTGACCGGTAACCGGCCTCAATATCAACGCCTGCATTCTTGTAATCCATAAGTCCTCCTATTTAAGTACCGCATCCGCCGTCACTTCGTTCCGTAAAATCCTTCCGGGGCTGCTTTCGGGCAGATGCTGTTTTTATTTACATTTGTGCCAGATAGGCTTCGTATCCCAGCTTGTCAAGCTTCTCCGCCCTGGATTCCACATCCTCCTTCATCTCCACAGAGTATGCCTTCAGACGCTCAAGCAGCGCCTTGTCGGATGTGGCAAGAATCTTTGCCGCTAAAATTCCCGCGTTCACGCCTCCGCCGATGGCCACGGTTGCCACCGGAATGCCGCTGGGCATCTGCACGATGGAGTAAAGAGAGTCCACTCCGCCAAGGTCCGAAGTCTTCATGGGCACGCCGATCACCGGCATGGGAAAGATCGCCGCGCACATTCCCGGCAGATGCGCAGCTTTTCCGGCTCCAGCGATGATCACCTTAAAGCCCTTTTCCTCCGCACTTTTCGCATACTCAAAAAATACATCCGGTTCCCTGTGGGCTGAGATAATCGTCATCTCAAAATCCACCCCCAGTTTCTTAAGCACATCCGCCGCCTTACTCATAACCGGCAGATCCGAGTCGCTGCCCATCACAATTCCAACTTTCGCCATAGTTCCTCCTAATTAAAGTTCCACATCTTTCATGCTGTTTTATAAAGTTTCATAAGTACCGCTAATAATACTGCTTCTATCTTTCATCTCAGCTTATAAGCTATCTTACAAGCCCTCCGCCCTCTTGTCAAGCTGCAACGACATTATAATACAAATATGCAGAGCGTTCTTTTCCTGCTTCTGTCAATGCGCAGCCTGCTAATCTTCAAACGCCTCATTCAGCTCCTCCGTTCCCGGCAGCACGAACCGCCCGTCCCGGATCAGCGCCGTTTGGCTTCCGTCCCGATGAATCACCGCGATCTCCCCCAGCTCCTCGTAGGGAATCGTAATATCCGTATGACAGTTGTAGTAAGCTCTGCTCACATCCTCCCTCCGAAGGGCCGAGCACTCGTTCTCCTTGGCCACCATCCGCTTTCCGTCCGGATTACAGGTCACCACATCCTCCTCCCAGGAAAAACAGGTGTCACCCACCGCAAAGTGAGGTCCCATCTTCTCCGCGATCAAAATCGGAAGCCGACCCCCGATGCCGTACCGCTTCGCCGTCATATAGGCGGTGGTGTTGGTGCCGATGGCGAATTCCCCCATGGGAAGCGTCTCATGATGCATCAGTAGATTCTCCCGGATATAGCGGAGATTCTTCTCCTCCTCTTCATAATTCTTACAGCTGTAATCCTGTATCATACCATTCTGAAAACGCAGGCATAGATCCTGATAAAACAACCCGTCCAAGTACACCCCGGTCACATGCAGCACCCCGTCTGTCCCGGCAAGCTTCGGGGAAGTGAATACTTCCCCCACCGGAATATTCACATCCGCTACACAGTTTTCAAAAAGCGTCTCTTTTTCAGGGTTCCCAAGAGGTGGAAGCGCCACTCGAAGATCGGTCTGGTTGTCCCCTTTTCCCAATATATGAACCGAGACTCCCGTATCCAGCACATCGATCAGCCGCTGCTGGATCTGCTGCCAGGTCCGATAATCCAGCGTGTTGATTCTGACCGTCTCCGCAAAGAGAGCTTCAAAATCCTTTCCGATCTCCGGCACCGGAAAGGCGATGATCGTAAAGCTTCGTTCCTCACCGGGAATATAGGTGTTGGTCATCTGCCCCATGCGGCTGTTCAGGTATACCTGGACCTCCTGCTGCCGCTCGTCAAGCTTTAACGCCTCCGATTTTGCCGTCGGTGTAAACGGCGTCTCCCCGAAGATCTCCATCACCGCGGGACCCCCGTGGACCTTCGCCAGATTTCGGTACTTCTCATAGGCTGTCCTCACGACTCCCAGCTTCCGCTCCGCAAACGCCTTGTCCATAAAAAGGGCCGCGTCCCCTTTGTGATCATAGTCATATTGTTTGTTGGGAGAGGGCCCGCAGTAGCCGATCCGGCTTGCCTCCCGCATATTTACCCGGCTGACCGCCGCCCGGTAGAGAATCGTCTCAAGCCCCATGGCCTCAAAATTCTTGATTGCCTGTCGGATGATTCGCTCAAACCCGAGGGAATAGCGGATATTGACGGTCTTTTTCCGCTCCAGCGGCTTTTGGCTGACCAGAAAACCAATCCGGTATCCTTCTGTGAACACGGACGCGATTCTTTTGATCTCCTCCTCAGGAAGTCCTGCCAGATACCGGCTCATCTGAATCTGGGTATCCGTCACATACTCTCCAAACCAGTAGAGGTATCCAGGATCGGTCAGATCTGCTTCCATAATGATATTCCGCGCGAAAGACAGAGAAGGATCGAGCTGCTCCTGAATCCGCCTGGTCACCAGCACGTCGCTGTAATCGCTGACGAACCAGTACACGTCGGACAGAAGCTGTTCTCCCGAAGGGCGGCTTCCTCCTGTAAATTCGCTGTGAATCTGCAAAAAGAGCTCCATGAAAATCAGCATTTCTTCAGTCCGCCCTTCATAGGCATAGACAATCATCCCCCGAAGCTCCGCATAGACAAAGGAGAGAATCTGCCCATACTCTCCGGTCAGCTCCGCCACCGCGTAAGCCGGATTCCCGTAACTTCTTATGTAAGCATCTCCCGCAAGGTCCCCGTACAGACGGTCGTTCCAGGCTTTCAGCTCTTTGAGGGATGCCTCTTTTAAAGCTCCGCTCTCTGCCTTCTCTTTTGCCTCCAGCATCAACAGCAGAAATTCCGCTGTTTTTTGAAAATATACGCCCGCCTTTCCATCAACTTCCGGATTCCCGGCGATCTCTTTGACCCGTTCACTGGCAAGCTGCCAGCGCTCTTTTTGTATCTCGTCCATTCTCTACCATCCTAACATATATACCACAATAAACGCCGTCAGAAGCACTCCGTTCAGTACACATCCCATATAGGGAAACAGTTGATACGTATCTTCCTCCATCAGTCCCCGAATGCCGTGATACATGCCCGCAAAGGACAGAAGCATAGCGAGAAATCCCAGCACCGCGACGCTCTTCCCCGCCTGGCCGTACTCCATATAAGCAGCCGCCAGAATACCGCCGGTCAAGAGAAGCGCCGCCGCGCCCAACACACAGGAAAGGATTCCCAGCCGGGACTGGTTCTTGTCTGTAAATTTATATCGTCTTTTCATAAAGCCTCATTTCTTTTTTCCGAAATACGAGCCGGTAGATACCGTACCCCATACATCCGCCCAGAGTGTTGAGCAGCATATCATCCACATCGCAGCTTCCCACTCTTAAGATCAGCTGGGAGATCTCTATGAAAAGGGTCAGTTCAAAGCTTAACAGGGCAACCTTTAGAAACCCCATCTTTTTCCTTCGCATCGCCGGAAGAAGTGCGCCATAGGGTATAAAACAAATGATATTTCCGCAAAGATTCCAGAATACCCGCCATGGACCAATCTGTCTGTAATATCTCAGATAGCGCATGATCTCACGAAACGGCATCAGATTGTATCGATAATCTCCCTCCAGCATGGAACGCCCCCATTCCTCTGCAAAAAACATCAGGTATACCAGAAGCAGAAGATAGAGACCAAAAAAAATGCGGCTGATCTGCCGGATATACTTTTCTGTCTCTTTTTTCACATAAAGCTCCTTTTCCAATCAGAGTTTCGGCCTCCCCGGTAAAAGCAAAAGAACCACCGTAACATGCATCCCTTTTCCAGACCATTCATCTTACGGCAACCCCCTATGTCAGAACATCAGATCTGATTTTCCTTTCAGCAAACGTGCGCCGTTGATGATCATCAAAATCCCGGTCACGATTCCGGTCACCAGCACAATGATCCCAAGAGCCAGATCGCCTGCCCCCACATTCGCCATTGTCTTGTATATTTTCTCGTTATTCATGCGAATCTCCTCCCTGTCTCACTCCATACTGTTTATAGTATGCATCAATCGACGCTTTTAATGCATCATCAATGATCACACTTCCTTTGTAAGGACGGTTATAGAGATGTTCCACCACTTCCGCCATAGTCACAATCGCTGTAGTCTCCAGACCGTAAGTTTCCTGAATTTCCTGAAGAGCGCTTTTTTCTCCCTGCCCTCTCTCCATACGGTCCACGGACACCACCAGTCCCACCGGACGTACCTCACCCTGAGCCTTGATGATCGGCAGCGTCTCCTGAATGGAGGTACCCGCAGTGGTTACGTCCTCAATAATCACCACCCGGTCCCCGTCTCCCATGGGACTTCCCAGCAGAATGCCTTTGTCCCCGTGATCTTTTACTTCCTTCCGGTTGGAACAGTAGCGGATGTCTTTCCCGTACTGTTCGCTGATGGCGATGGTGGCCGCCACGGTCAGAGGGATTCCTTTATAAGCCGGACCGAACAGCACGTCAAAGTCAAGCCCGAAACGGTCGTGAATCGCCTTCGCATAATAAGTTCCCAGCCTGCGAAGCTGGGCCCCGGTCCGATAAAATCCGGTATTCACAAAAAATGGCGTCTTTCTGCCGCTCTTGGTCACAAAATCCCCAAACTTCAAAACCTGACAGTCGATCATAAATTCTATAAATTCCTGTTTATATTGTTCCATAAGTCTCTCTTTCCTGTTACTATCTCTTTATCCACATTCTACCATGTCCGCAACTTGTTTTCAATCGCTTCCTCTATCTCACCGCGCCGATCAGTTCCCGGATGTCCTCCACATGGGCCTCTTCCAGATAGCGCTCGATTCCCTCTGCCACCTCTTTGGCCGCATAAGGGTTCGCAAAATTGGCCGTGCCCACAGCCACCGCCGTCGCTCCTGCCAGGATAAACTCCATGGCGTCCTCAAAGGTGCAGATTCCGCCCATGCCGACGATCGGAAGCTTCACTGCCTGAGCCGTCTGGTAGACCATGCGGACCGCCACCGGCTTTACCGCCGGACCGGACATGCCGCCGGTCTTGTTGGCGATAGCGAAGATCCTCCTGTGAATATCGATCTTCATACCCGTAATGGTGTTGATCAGGGACAGCACATCCGCCCCTCCTGCCTCCGCCGCTTTTGCCATCTCCGTGATATCCGTCACATTGGGGCTCAGCTTTAGGATGATTGGCTGCCTGGCGTGCTTTTTCACCTCCCGGGTGATGGCTTCCAGCGCTTTTGGATTCTGCCCGAAAGCGATCCCGCCCTCCTTGACATTGGGACAGGACACATTGATCTCCAGAAGGTCCACCGGTTCTTCCGACAGACGCTCCGCCACCTCGCAGTAATCCTCCACCGTCCTTCCGCACACATTGACGATGACTCTGGTGTCATATTGTTTCAAAAAGGGAAGATCACGCTCGATCAGCACATCCACGCCCGGATTCTGCAGACCGATGGCGTTGAGCATCCCGCCCCTGGTCTCCGCAATCCGGGGAGTGGGATTCCCGGGCCAGGGCACATTGGCCACGCCTTTTGTCACCACCGCGCCCAGCGCGCTTAAGTCATAGAATTCACTGTACTCCGTCCCGGACCCAAAGGTCCCGGAGGCGGTCATGACCGGGTTCTTCAGCTCTACCCCCGCAAGGGTTACTCTTGTACTGCTCACAGCTCCACCTCCGTACTTAAGAATACCGGGCCGTCCTTACACACCCTCTTATTCTTTACCTGACTGTGTCTGTCCACCTCCGTGGACTGGCAGACGCAGGCCAGACAGGCGCCGATCCCGCAGGCCATGCGCTCTTCCATGGAGAGATAGCACTCCACGCCCCGCTCCTCCGCATAGGCCTTCACCGCGCGAAGCATGGGTTTTGGACCGCAGGCGTAGATCAGGTCCGCGCACAGTCCCTGCTCCCGGATGACATCAAGAACCGTTCCCTTCGTCCCCGCGCTTCCGTCCTCCGTGGCGATATAGAGAGGGCCCTCCGCCTTCAGCTCCTTGGTCAGAAAAAGTTCGTCCCGGTATCCGGCGATGATCTGTATCTCCGCCTGGGTTTTCAGTTCCTTTGCAAGCTGTACCATAGGCGGAATCCCGATTCCCCCACCGATCAAAAACGCTTTTTTCTTCTTAAGCGGAAAGCCGTTGCCGAGCGGTCCCAGAATCTCAAGTTTCTCCCCTTTTTGCAGACGGGAGAATTCTTCGGTCCCTTTTCCGGCCACCCGATAGACCAGCCGAAGCCGTCCCCTTTCCCGGTCAGTCTCGCAGACGCTGATGGGCCTTGGCAGCATCCGGCTGCCGTCCCCGCTGTAGAGAGACAGGAACTGCCCCGGATTCGCCTCCTTGGCGATCCGCTCTGTCTCAAGCCACAGACTGTAGATCCCGGATGCAATCTCTCTTTGTTCCGCCACGACGGCATATTCTATATGCTTCATTCTATCTTGCCTCCAGCGCGCCCTGGATATCGGCGATCATATCTTCCACCGCCTGCCTGGACGCATCCCCAAAGTTCTCCGGCCCGTATTTTGCGTAAGTCCCCTGCTTATAAGCTGCGATGATGCCCCTGGAAGAATTGACAATGGCTCCCAGGCCGTCCTCATTGAAAAAATGGACCAGATCCTTGCCCTTTCCGCCCTGGGCCCCGTAGCCGGGAACCAGAATAAAGGATTTTGGCATCACCTTTCGGAGAACCTTTCCCTGCTCCGGATAGGTGGCGCCCACCACCGCTCCGATGTAGCTGTAGCTGCCGCCCATGTGTTCTTCTCCCCACTGGGCCACCTTCTCGCCCACCAGCTCATACAGGGGCTTTCCGTCGATCAGCTGGTCCTGGAATTCTCCGCTGGAAGGATTGGAGGTCTTCACCAGGATAAACAGCCCCTTCTTTTTCTCTTTGCATACCTCGATAAAAGGTTTGACCCCGTCGGAGCCAAGATAAGGATTGACCGTCGCAAAGTCTTCGTCAAATCCGGTACAGACCCTGCTTCCCACCTGTACGCTTCCCAGATGTCCCACTGCATAAGCCGCCGAAGTAGAGCCGATATCTCCCCGCTTCACATCCCCGATGACCACCAGGTCTTTGGACTTACAGTAGTCCACGGTTTTCTTGTATGCCTGCATCCCCTCCACGCCGAACTGCTCGTACATGGCGATCTGCGGCTTCACCGCCGGGATCAGATCATAAGTTTTATCCACAATCTCTTTATTGAACTGCCAGATCGCCTCCGCCGCCCCCGAAAGCGTCTCCCCGTACTCGGCAAACGCCTTTTGCTGCACATGCTCCGGTACATAAGCAAGCATGGGGTCCAGTCCCACCACGATGGGGGCCTTGGTCTTCTGGATCTTGTCAATTAATTTGTTGATCATCTTGTATCTCCTTCAATGATGCGTCGTTTCTTTGTGTTTTCCAAATTATACTACACTTTCCGCCTGAATACAATTTTTCTTTCTCAGAATATAATCCACTACCGCCTCCGAGGCATGACCGTCGTCGCAGTATTCCATCTTTTCCATAAATATTTTCCGTTTTCTTTGATATTCTTCATCAGAAAACTCCAGAATATTCCGGATCATCTCCTCGTTGGAGAAGGCGGCGGGAACCGGAAGGTCGGAGAGTTCCAGATAATACCCCTTGTCCGCTTTCATCTTCTCATAATCCTCCGCGTACAGAAAAGACGGCCGCCCCAGTTGAATATAGTCAAAGCCGCAGGAGGAATAGTCCGTGATCACCGCGTCCCCGGCAGCCAGAAGCTCCTGGGAGTTGTCGTAAGAGGACGCGTTCAACACCCGGTCCGTATAATGGATATCAAAATCCGCCGCGTTCACATTCGGGTGCAGCCGCACCAGCATCACCCATCTCCCCCCGAAACGCTTTTCAAAAGCACTCAGACAACCCTCAAAGTCCAGATGATACACATGAAGCTTCCGGTCCTCCCTCCAGGTGGGCACGTAGAGCACCAGATTCGTCTCCTCCTCCAGATGATAATACTGCCGGATCATGCGGCGCATGGGAGAGGGATCATGAAAGTAAAGATCGTTCTTGGGCAGTCCCTTTTCCAGGATCAGCCCCTCATACCAGAAGCAGCTTCGGAAGCACTTCGTCCAGAACCGGCAGTTGCTCAAAAGCAGATCAATGTGAGCCGAGTCTCTCTTCGCGTAAGCGATATACTGCGGACTCAGTCCGTTCCCCGCATCCTTCTCGATCCGCTTCAGCCCCGGCCCCGCATGCCAGGTATGGATATAGACCTGATTCTTCTTTTTCCTAAAATAATAACATTTTCTCGTATTGTCCACCCACACGCCCGCCGTGGACATATGGTACACAAAAGAAACGGTATTGGGGCGAATGATCCGAAGCTCCGGCGGGAAATGACATCCCTCCTTTTCACATACCCAGTACAGGGCGTAGGGAATCTTCCTTCGGATGCACTCCTCCGCGATATATCTGGTATTATCCCCAAAACCTCCGCCGTTAAAATTGCTGAATATAATCTTCCGCTTCCTCACCGGCAAAAGCCAGCAGATCTGCCATATCCACCAGATCAAAGCCCCATGAAGCGCCGGATAAAGCCGAGCCAGAACCGGATAAAAAAAAGAACCGCGCAGCCGCTCCACCATGTTGTATCGTCTCCCTTCTGCAACCTCATGTCTTTTCAGTGTAACATACACCTTGTCCATGGTCAAATCCTGTGTTAAAATGCAGGAAAGAAAGTTACTGTTCACGGCTCAGGAATGCGCACTGGCTGCGCATTCCGTAAGAACATGATTCAGGTGTGAGGGGCGATTTTTGCGCAGCAAAACTTGGAATATCGCCCCGAATCGTTGCTGTGAGCGGCCTCCGGGCCGTGAACAGTAACGAAGAAACGAGGTGGACCATGAAAGAACGCAACGAATCCCTGGACTGTCTGAAAGGAATCGCCATCCTGCTGGTCATGGCGGGCCATGTACAGGTGCATAATCAGATGACTGATCCCTATCTCTATGATATCATAAAATCCCTGCAGATGCCCCTTTTCTTTCTGATCAGCGGCTATCTGGCCGGAGCGGGAACCAAAATCACAGATGTTACGCAATATCAGAACCGTATGAAAAAAAGAGCGGTCTCCTATCTGCTCCCCTTTTTCTCCTGGCTCTGCCTGCAGCACATCACCTATATTCCCCAGGCTCTCCGGACTGTGCTCTTTCAGCTGGATTACGGTCTGTGGTTTTTGATGACCCTCTTCCTCTTCACCTGGATGGCCTACACGGCCCAGCTTGTCCAGGCAAAGACAAAAAAAGAGTGGGCCTTCTGGCTCACCCTCCTTGGAAGCAGCAGTCTGGTTCTCTTGGCTTACCTGGCAAACGTGACCTTCCTAAGCCCCTCCCTGCTGATTATTTACCTACCTTATTATACATGCGCCTATTTCTGCGGACTGCACCCGGAGTTCATCCAAAAATGGATACCGGAAAAACTACTGGGTTCTGCCGCCTGTTTCAGCGGCATTGTCTTCCTGCTCATGGCCGTTTTTTTAGATCTGGTAACCGTAACCGGATTCTTGATGCTGGGCGTCCAGACCATCGCCTCCTTCCTGGGCTGCTTCGCTCTCATTCGGCTCGTCCTCAGCTGGCGGGGCCACCCGGTCAAATCAAAACTCGCCCGGCTGGGCCGCTATACCCTGGAGATCTACGTCCTCCACTACCAGTTCGCCACTGTATTGAACCCGGACAAGATCTCCTATCCCTTCTGGACCCCGGAAGGGCTCCTGTACAGCCTCACTGCCTTCGCCGCCATGAGCGTTCTGACAGCGGCCTTTATCTATATCATCTACCGGATTCCCGGAGCGTCCTTCTTTCTGTTTGGAAAAGAGAAAAGAAGACTCATCCTTTTTTAAACGCCCACTCCCGATTCAAAAGATACGGCCTCATATACCCGCACAGATCACTAAGAGGCAGCACCTCCTCCTTCAGTTCAATCCCAAGCTCCTCCTTCATATACCGCCTGCGGTCCTCCATCCTCTCCCAGGTCCTCGGATACTGCCTCTGAAGCTCCCGTCGAAGCGCCTCATCCGCCAGAGCGATCCCATCTTCCGCGTTGGCTCCGCCGTAGCCCGCAAGGGAAGGAATGATATCCACCTGCAGCATCATCCCGCTCTTCAGACGAATCTTCGACCCCGGATATACCGGCGAGGACGTCCACTCTTCCGCCCCGGTCAGATGTCCCGGATTCAAGGTCCAGTGATAAGTCTCCCTCGGAAGCACCTTCTCCGCCATCTCATAAAGCTCCCCGGCAGACACCCCGATTCCAACCTTCTCATACCAGTGTACCATCGTCCGATAATACGGTTTTGCCAGCCTCTCTACGTAATCTCTCACATTCTCCGGCAGATCTCCCTCGTTCATGGCCACATAGGCCGCCCTGGAAGTCAGCCCGCCCCGAAGACCCAGCGTCACGGAGAACCTGTCGCCCAGACAAATCTCCTTGTTTCTCGGAAATACCACCGCATCCGTGAACCGTTCTCCGGCTGCACAGATGCTGGTCACCGTCACCGGCTGCCCATAAGGCGCCAGATAATCGGCAATCTCCAGCTCGGTCTTTCCAGGCGCCACCTGATTTAACGCCTTCCATACCCGAAAAGAAGCAAGCCCCGCTCCGAATTCATAGTGAGCGATCTCGTTGGCGTTCACATGGACCCTTACTCCCTTTTCCGGGTCCAGAAAAATACCGCCCGCCGACAGGATCTGTCCACCCGGGTTATTCTGACGAATCGCTTCCATAATAAAAGAAGGAAGATCGAACAGCGCTTCGTTGTCTTCCAGCCGGCTGGTAAACATCTTCCAGCCCGCGCACCCGATCCTCATACCGTCCCGGATTCCCGCGTCCGCAAACAACTCTTTTAAGCTTTTTGTCGTCTCCATGGGCTGGTTCGGCAGCGAAAAATGTGGAACATGAATGGACTCCGCTTGTATAAAGCTGTGTTGGCACATCTTCAGATTCTCGTTTCCCAGCATCAGATAACATCTGCCGTCCGCGTGAAGCACCAGCACACTCTCCTCGAACCGCGGCTCAAAGCCGGTCAGATAGGCGTAGTTCGCCCCGTGCTCCCGATCTCCGTAGACCACCAGCGCCTCCAGTCCCTCTTCTCTCATCCGGACAGACACCTTTTCCCGGTGCTCCCTCATCGTCTCCTTGCTTAATACCACCGGCACATAGTCCGCATGCACCGGCGGCGTGGAAACCTTTCCATACAAAATCTCCATTACTTTCACTCCTTTGCGATCAGTGCGCAAGCGCCGGTTACGCCTGCGTCGTTGCCAAGTTCCGCCAGCCGGATATCCGCCCCTTTCCCGGTCAGAAACAGATGCGCCTCGTAACCCTTTCTGACCGCGTCAAGAATCACTTCTCCGGCCAGAGACACCCCGCCGCCGATCACGTACATCTCCGGATCGAAGGCATGGGAAAAGTGTGCCAGCCCCACGCCCAGGGGATACATGCATTCTTCGATAATCCGCACCGACAACTCGTCTCCCTCCCTGGCGCCGTCACAGACCTCCTTTGCCGTCAGAGTCTCAAGCTCCCGCAGCACCGATGCCTGATCTAGAGACTTTAGGAGTTTTTCTGCTTTTCGCACGATTCCTGTAGCAGAGGCACACTGGTCGATACAGCCTTTGTTCCCGCAGTTGCAGGTTTCCTCCTGGGTGGGATCGGTAGCGATATGCCCGATCTCTCCGCCGATTCCATGGGCGCCTGTGAGAATCTTCCCGTCAAGAATCACTCCGCCGCCCACACCGGTCCCCAGAGTGACCATCATCATACTGGACGCGTCTCTTCCCGCTCCCTGAAAGTATTCTCCTAAGGAAGCCACATTGGCGTCGTTCTCCGCACGGATCACAAACCCCGGAAAAAACTTCTGAAGTTCGGTCACCGGGTTGAACCCGGTCCAGTGCAGATTCACGCATTTTTCCACATATCCGCCGGAAGTAACCGGTCCCGGAATTCCCATGCCGATTCCGAGCACTTCCTCTTTCCGAATCTTTTGTTCCTTCATATGCGCGGAAAGCACTTCCGCCACCTGAGGCACAATATGTGCTCCATAATCAGAAAGATCCGTTTCCACCGACCATTTTTCCAGCAGTTTTAATTCTTCCGTAAACTTGCCGAACTTGATCGTAGTTCCTCCGATATCCACTCCGAAAATCAGTCTCATATTCTATTTTCACCCTCTTATTCTCCAATAAAGCTTAAAAACTTATGGATTCTCTCATTTTCCTGCCGCATGGAGCCAAAGAATTCGTCTTTGGTCGCGTCGCACACCATCCTGCCGCCGTCCAAAAAGATGATCCGACTGGCCACATCCTTTGCAAAGGACATCTCGTGGGTCACGCAGAGCATGCAGACGCCGTCCGCCGCCAGACTTTCCAGCACGTTCTGCACCTCTCTGGTCATCTCCGGGTCCAGCGCCGAGGTAATCTCATCCAGCAAAAGAGCTTTCGGATTCATCATCAATGCCCTGGCGATGGCGATTCTCTGCTGCTCTCCGCCGGAAAGCTCATTGTGCATGGAATTTTCCTTGGACTCCAGCCCCACCTTCTTCAGATAGAACCTGGCCTTATCGACCGCCTCCCCTTTCGGAACCTTAAGAAGCTTCATGGGAGACATGATCAGATTGTTCAGCACATTCATATGCGGAAAAATAACCGTATGCTGAAAGACCATGCCGCAGGTCATCCGGATCTGCTTTAAGTTCTTTTTGTCGTTGACGGACAGTCCGTCCACCAGAATATCTCCCTTGTTGGTCTTTTCCAGCCCGTTGATACAGCGAAGGAGCGTACTTTTTCCTGTACCGCTGGGGCCTAAGAGCACAGTGACGCCGCTGTGATGAAAATCCACGCTGAAATCCCGAAGCACGGTCAGCTCTCCGAAGCTCTTCGTAATATTTTTTACTTCTATCATTGCCATATCATTCACCTCATCAATAAGAAAAGTTCACTCGTTTTTCCAGATAGGCCGCCAGACGCGCCAGCGGGAAGGAAACCACATAGTACAGTGCGAATACGATCCCCCACACGGCAAAGGGCTGCATGGTACGGACCGATACGATCTGTCCCACCCGGCAGATATCTTTCATACTGATCAGAGAAATCATAGACGAACACTGAAGCTGCCCAATATACAGAGTGATCGCCTGGGGCAGCAAAAGCCGAAACGCCTGAGGTGCAACCACCTGAAGGAACGTGGATACCTTTCCATGTCCCAGAGCATAGCCGGCTTCCCACTGGGATACCGGGATCGCCATGATGGAATTATGTATCAGTACGGCAAAAAAAGCCGCGGTATTCAACGACAGCGTCAGTATGGCCGCCGAGTATGGTTTTAACAGAATACCCGCTACCACCGGCAGCCCAAAGTAAACCAGAAAAAGCTGAACAACCAGAGGAGAATTCCGGAGAGGCTCCATCAGGATCAGCGGAAGAAATCGGATGACCTTATGTTTGGAGCAGCGCACGATCCCAAGGGCCGTTCCGAGAATCGTTCCAAAGAGAAGAGAAATTAAAGTCACCAGAAGCGTGACGCCGCACGCCTGTGCAAATGTAAAAATATCCCCCGTGGAAAGATGGGCATATTGGCCAATCACATGAACATCCTGCATGTATGCACCATCTCCTTTCTAAAGTGTGATTGCGATCTTTTTATCCACAACTTTGGAGATCATGGATATCAGAAACGTCAGAATACAGTAGGCCACCAGAAGCAGCAGGAAGATCTCAAAAGGCCGGTCCACACGTCCGTTGATAATCTTGCTGGCCCCCATCATATCCACAACGGTGATGGAGAAGCAGACGGAAGTGGTCAGGACCAGATTGACAAAATTGTTGACCAGAGGCTTGAAGGCCACCCGAAGCGAGATGGGAAGCACCACATAGCGTATAGTCTGAAGAGGTCCAAAACCCAGAGCCGCCGCGCATTCATAATAACTTTTCTTCACAGCCATCAGTCCCGCCCGGATCACCTCGCAGTTGCCCGCGCTGACATTGATGCTCAGAGCGATGATGGAGGTAATCAGCGGGTCCGTGTCGATCCCCAGCTGAGGCAGACCGTAGTAAAAGAAGAAAAGCTGCACCAGAAAAGGCGTATTTCGAAGGAAATCCACCCAGAAGGCGCCGAGAAACCGGAGCACCTTGTTCTTCGACTGCCGGAGCAGCGCAATGACAAGTCCGATCAGGAATCCAAAGATCAGGCAGAAAAAGGTAATGATCACCGTATTGACCGCTCCCTCTTTCAAAAGCGCAATATACTGAGGATTGCTTAAAAACCGAAAATTAAGTCTGTACATACACAAAATATCCTTTCCCGGCTTCTGCCGCTTTTTGCAGAAGCGCTGACAGAGATACGTACAGGGAGATTCCGGATGAATCCCCCTGTACAACTATTCCCCTTTAAAGGCATTACCATGGATGATCAAGAGTCCCCGTATACTCTGAACCGAACCACTTGTTATAGCATTCTGCCTGGAACCCGCTGCTGATCATGTTGGATACGAACATATCCAGATATCTGGCAAAGTCCGCATCTCCCTTGATGTAACCAATACAAATTGGATCAGACGTGTAAACCATGGGCTTGGAATCCAGATAATCTCCCTGGCCCGCCGCATAGTCGATGGACGTTCCGTCCTCAAAGATGGCGTCGCATTTCCCCTCCTGAACCGCCAGAAGCTGATCGGAAAAGCTTGCCACATAGCTGATGTTGGCATTTGGCGCGTACTCCAGAACCAGTTCTTCTCCCGTGGTTCCGCTGGCAATGGCAACGGTGTATTTCGCATCGTTCAGATCCGCCACTTCCTGTACCTCGTCCAGTCCTTTTCTTGTACCCATCTTGATACCGGTTCTTAGATATGGAATCGAGAAGTTAATACTTTTCGCCCGTTCCAGATTGCCGGTGATATTCGCAAAAATCACGTCCACTCTCCCGGAAGTCACTGAGCTGATCCGGTTTTCCCCGTTTACTTCCACCAGCTCCACTTCCACTCCGAGCACCTCGCCCAGTTTGTTGGCAAAGTCCACATCATAGCCGATCAGATTTCCCTGATCGTCATAGAAACAGATAGGCTCTCCGGGCGGATTGACGCCGATCACGATCTTCCCTTTGTCCATGATCTCACTTAACTTATCCGTTCCTCCCCCGCTGTCGCCTCCGGAAGAACCGCATCCAGCCAGACAGCCAACCGCCATCACCGATGCCAACGCCAGCGACAATACCTTTTTTACTACCTCTTTTTTCATTCTGATACCTCCTTTAATTCCTGCAGCTTTTCTTCCGGAGTCTGTCCGGTCCGCTGCCATTTTTATATTTCATATCTATTTTACGGGTTAAATAGATATATTTACCTCAAATCTTCGCTCGCCCACCACTCGTTCGTTGTCATTGACGAAGTAGGTGGGATGCAGGCTGTCAAGACGCTTCTCATGTTCCGGAGTGAGCGCCCCCAGAGCTTTAAGCACTTCTTTGGCCACGAATGCCCAGGCCTCCTCCGTCCCGTCGATGAACTTAAAGGATACGCCCAGCCGCTGCTTTTTCAGGCCGAAGCCGTACACGCCGTTGGCGCCGCCCTTGGCAATGATGTTGGGATCTTTGTTCATGATGGTACACAAGAAGCCTTCTCCTCTCATCATCTCCGGATGACGCATGATCCTTCCTGTGTTATCTGCAGCGGCTCTTTGCAGCGCCTCGTCCTGTATCGTATCGATACAAGCGAGATTTTTGTAGGAAATGGCGATATTTTTCATGCCCACAGCGAACACCGGAACGCCACAACCGTCCACGCCCACTTTCATCCGGTCCGTCTCCGCCATGGCCTGAATCGTATCCGCGATCTCTTTATACACCGGCGTGTCCACCTTCCAGTAATCCTCCGGCACGCCGCCCAGATATTTCTGCACCAGCAAAAGGGCCGCATGTTTTCCGGAGCAGTTGTGGTAAATCTTCCGTTTGGGAATCCCCGCGCGGATTCGCTCCTCGTTGGATTTCTCATCCGCCGGACAGGCGGGATTCATACAGAGAATGTCCTCCGTATACCCGGCCTTTTTCAGAATACTTTCCACTGCCTCCACATGACAGGGACATCCCCCGTGGGAGGCGGACAGAATCACCGACTCCTTATCCTCTATCCCATATTCCTTGTCCAGTCCGTACTTGAATACCGGCAGCGACTGGATAGGTTTGGAAGCCGAACGGTAAAACACCAGGTCCTCACAGTCCCCAGCGCTGTACAGCACCCGGGAATGCTCGTCCACAATACACAGATACCCGTAATGCATCAGATCAAAGACGGCGCTTCCTGGGTCCTCGGACGGATCAAAACGATATTCGCTGACTAATTTAGTATACACTTCTCATTCTCCTGCTAATATTTTTATCATTCTTTGGCAAATACAAAATCCAGATTCAGCATAAACGGATAATAGGCTCCGTTCAGATTGCTCATGGGAAGTACATCCTCGTGGAGCCAGATGCCCAGCACCTCTTTCATGACTTTTCTGCGCTCCATGATCCGGCGGTATACTTCCGGGTATTCTTCCTTCAACTGCGCTCGCAGTCCTTCCCCGGCGATCACCACCGCATCTTCGCAGATTCCGGTCCGGACCGGATCTTCCCCGTGGGCGATGATGTCCACCTGCATGAACGCACCGTCCGGCACACAGACCTTCGAGCCTTTGGCCGAGATGGCATTACTCCACTCCTCGGTCCCGGTAAAGTGCCCCGGATTCAGCGTCACGCCGAATTCCTCTCCGCCGATCAGATTCATCACGGCGTCGTAGAGCTCTCCCCCGGTAACCCCGACTCTCGCCGTCTCATACCAGGCCGCCACCGCCTCATAATACTTTTTGTAAAAGCTTTCCAAATACGGCTTTAATTCCTCCCCGTAGTCTTCCTCCCTATGGGCCATTACCCCCACCCGGGAGACCAGACTGCCCCGAACGCTGTAGCAGAGACCTCCGACTTCTCCCGTCCTCAGCTTCGCCTGCCCGGGAGAACCCATACCGATGGCCACGCTTCTGGCTCCAAAGTTCACCAGGGGATGGGTATTTTGCGGATCAAATCCGGCGCCTCCTGCCTGCGCCAGCTCGTATTCGCAGAGCCCTTCTTTCAGGTTCTTCAAAAGACGCTGCATCACCGCCGCCGCCCGATTCCCCGCGGACTCTGCCCAAGCGATCTCCTTTGCCGTATAAAGACGCATCCTTAATCCGTCCGGAACCCCTGTAAGCTCCGCCGTGGCATTCACCATGGCCGCTCCCGTCCGGCGGATCGCCCCCATCATATATTCCGGCAGATCATAGGTCTGTTCCGGGTCCGAGTCGATCATTCCCTCTTCAAAATACTTGACGCCCGCCACACCAATCTTCGCCTTTTCGTCGATCCCGATCTTACGCAGAATGTCGGTCAAAGACTCAAGGCGGTCTCTTGGCTGGCCCTGCAGAGAAAAATTCTGATACAGATAACGCCGGATCTCTATGGGAATCACCTGGCTGTAACCCATACCTTCATTGCCCGCCAGAATCGAACAGGCTCCTTGGGAGTCCACCACCAGAAGCGTCTCCTCAAACCGGCAGTCATAGCGCGTAAAATACTCCACATTGGAAAAATGCTCCCGGTCCCCGTAGATCACCATATGCGTCAGATTCTTCTTACGAATCCGCTCCGCCAGCCGATGGACGCGCCCTTCATAGTCGTCTTTTGAGAATTCCAGGATCGGCATATCCGCTTCCGTCAGAAAAAGATGATGAGCCTTTGTCACTTTGACCATAATTCTCACTCCCTCTCTCATTATTTTGTTCATTATATACTACAATTTACCGAATGTCAACAAGTTTCTCCACTGGTGAAAATAATTATTTAATTATCTTCTTGACATTGACATATTTTATGATACCAAGTAAGATAGAATTAAATTATAAGGTACCAAAAAAGAAATTCCCAAAATTTTTCAGACTATATAAAAAGGAAACTTGTTATGAGAAAAGGATTGACAAAAGCCCAGTCCGATATGAAACTGGCCAACCTGAACACGATCTTTCGCATCCTTTATGATAAGACGCCCCTGTCCCGGGCCGATCTGGCCAAGATATCCGGCATGAGCCCCACCAGCATCACCCGGTTCGTTACCAGCATGCTCTCCATCAATTTGCTGAGAGAATCACGGGCCAAAGAAAGAAAGGTTGGGAGAACCGCCGCCTGGCTGACCATCAACCCGGACGCCTTCTACTCCGTAGGAATCAATATCGATTCCAGCTACATCCATGTAGCCATCTTAAATTTCCGCAAACAGATCATCGCGGACCAGTACACCCGGATTACCGTCCAGGTTCCCACCATAGATCAAATCCTAAGCATCGCCTACGACCTCTATCTGGACACTCTTCGGCAGACCGCCATTCATCCGGATAAGATCTGCGGCATCGGCGTCAGCGTGGTGGGCGTTATGACCGACTCCGAGATTCTGGAATTCACGCCCCAGCTCAAATGGAAAGGCGTCAATATCCGCCAGGCAGTCATCGAAAAATTCCGGTTCGACAACGTGATTGTGGAAAATGACTGTAACTCGTCTCTGGTGGGCCAGCTGGTCCTCCACCCGGAGTACAAGGAAAAATCCGTGGCCTGCCTGTGTCTGGGGTCCGGCGTAGGTTCCGCCGTCAGTTATCAGGGAGTCTTGTTCACCCAGCCCGGCAGAGTCTCTTTCTCCGAGATCGGCCATACCACTGTGGAACCCGACGGCATGCTGTGCGACTGCGGCAACCGGGGATGCCTGCAGACCTTTATCGCAGAAGAGGCCCTGGTCAAGCGGGCCCAGGTCCATGATCCGTCCGTCACGCTTCTAAGCCAGATTCATCATGCCTGGGAACAGCAGATCCCCTGGGCCAGAGAGCTGATCGCCCAGGCCTGCTCCTACATAAAGATCGGCATCAACAACCTGGCCTGCGTCTACAATCCGGACATTATCCTCATCGGCGGCGAGAGCGTGGACGACTACTGGGACATGTTCTACGGGATTATGGAAGGACCCCAGCCCCTGTTCTATCCTTTTAAAGACAAGCTGACGATCCTCCCCTTCTCCAAAAAATACCAGTCCAGTATCATCGGCGTCTCCTGTCAGGTACAGGAGATCTATCTGCAGCAGCTTCTGCGGGAAACCTTGTGACGCCGGAAATTTTATCTTCCCCGGCAGAGCGTAAGAATCCCTGCCGCCGCACGTCCCGCCGCTGTCAGCACTCCCGCGCTCCCGAACACCAGCAGTGCCTTCGTAAGCCCGGACGGAAGCCCCAGCATGGAAGCTCCGGTCTTGATAAACATGAAAAGAAACATATGAAAACACAGAATAGTCAGGGTCTCCTGCCCGATCACAGCGGCAGCCTTCATGACAGAAATCCATTTTCGTTCCAGACACATTCCCGCCGCCAGGACCAACAAAGAGCCGGAGGTCCCGGCCAGCAGGCCAAGAAGCATCGAGTGTCCATAGTCTCCCTTGGACAGATTCATGGTGCCGTTCAGCCCGGAGGACAGCAGGAAAACCACCAGTAAAAGTCCGAGAAACCACAGTTCTCCCAAAAGCTTTTCCTTTTTCTGCTCCCGAAACCACTCTCCCGCCGCAAAAAAGCAGGCAAAGTAAGGCGCCGCGTCCAGACTCCAGGGGAGCAAAAGGCCGGCGCTGTAATGCCAGAGGACGGACGCCGCCGCACCAAGAGCCAGAAACACATATTTTCTCCGGTTCCTGCTGATCAACCCGTAAAAGGCATAGGTCAGAAACATACCCGTCAGAAACCAGAGCGGCGCATTTAAGAGATTCAAAAGCACCTCCTGATCCGGCCGGCACAGGTCCGTATACATCTGATTGCGGGAATACAGGATGCCAAAAAGAGACAGGGGTTTTAAATCCCCCGGATTCCCCGAAAGGCAGGAATCCTTCACCCAGAAAAACAGCCACAGAAAAAGATTGGCGCCAAAATAAGGCAAAAGAAGACGCTTTGCCTTTTTTTTCAGATATGTGAAATAATCCTCCCCCTCTTTTTGCCGGAAGGTGTACCCGGCCGCCACAAAAAAGACCGGCATATAGAACATGCCGCCATAAAATGTGACAAGCCCTAAGTTCCACTCCGCGTGGACCAGGAGCACCACCAGAATCCCCGCTGCCTTTCCAAAGTCCAGCCAGAGCAGACGTTTAGACGCGTCCAAACACCATCTCTCCTTTCTTGCCAAGAGGCTCCACAAAGCGCACGGACAGCTCCGACAGCCCCACAGTAATGCCGCTGATCAGAAGCAGATCCAGTAAGCAGGTCAGATTATACCCCAGCTTCCCGTAAAACGTCAGGAAAAACCAGGACCCGAAGGTAGCGATCACCGGAAAATGGACCAGGTACAGGGAGTAGGAGATCCGGCCCAGATATAAAAAACCTTTCCAGGAAAAAAATCGCTGCAAAAGCTCCAGATTCAATACCGCAGTGACAAAGCACAGTACGCCGAAGATATGATAATAATTCACAAATACAAAAGGAAGGATGCCCCATATGGTCCCTTCGTATCCAAACCCGGCGGAAGGATAGCACATAAAGTAAAGACCAAGAACCGCAAGCCCCCAGTTCAGCGCCTGGTTGGCGCACAGTCTTTTCCGAAGCTCCCAGTCCGTGTGCATAAAGTCGCAGAGCACATACCCCAGAAAAATACTAAGGAAATCCGTCCGAAGAAGCAGCACGGCCGCTCCGGCATAGATCAGCCACCGGGCCCGCAGATGGCTGACAAAGGCAGCCATTCCATAATCCAGATACGCCCCAAGAAACAGGATCTGCAGCGTCCAGACCACACCATTATAGTCGTTGGCCTTCTCCCCGAACAAAAAACAGCCGTACAGGGATTCTTTCAGCATCCCGGCAAACGAAGGAGCAAAGGCATTAAACCCGGCAAACCATTTCTCCGAGCCGGCCGCTATTGCGACAGCCCCATTCTGATAAAGTCCAAGACACATACACAGCCAGACCACCGTATTCACCACGAGCACCGGCGGCATCAGCCGCAGATACCGCCGAAGAGCGCTTTTTCCAAGACGCTTCCTGTCCCTTTGCAGGAAAAAGCTCCGGCACAGCAGATATCCGCTGAGCACCAGAAAAAGCCGCACAGCCGTGTTGCCGTTGAACAAAAGATTCAGAGGCGACTTCCCGATGGCGATATCCAGATTCCCCGGAAGGTGGCAGCTCTCCTCCTCAAAATGATACATCCCATAATAAAACGCGAATACAAAATGGGTCAGATACACGAACACGCATCCAAGCCCTTTTAGTCCGTCCAGATAAACTAGCTTCTTTGTCTGCATACGATCTTTACTCCTGTGACGTCTTCCAGCACCCGGACTCCCAACCAGCAGATCACCAGAAGCTGCAGCGCGGCAAACAGCGCCATGGGCATCATGGAGCTTCCCCGGAATCCTTCCTGATATCCCGCGTAGACTACAAACTGCAACGCGATTCCCACCAGGAATTCCCGCGGCGCCAGCATCACATACAAGGCCGAGAGCACCCCAAAAAGGCATCCATAAGACTGATCCATATAGGGCAGAAGAAATCCCGCTGCCAATCCAAAAAACAGAAAAAGCCGAAGAACTGCCGCGGGCGTAAGCTGTTCCTCCTCTCCCTGGGAAAACAGCCAGAGAAAGATCATAAGAAGTCCCAGGGCTGTAAAAAGCCCCACCAGGGCCACCGGGTCCACCAGCTGTCCCTGCACCGTCTCTCTCCCTATGATCTCATAGATATTGGGCCAGTGGAAAGTGGCCAGCGTATAACCGGCATGAAGCCAGAGACGGTAGGTATAGGCAAATCTTGCACCCCCGGCCGCCAAAAGCAGCAGCAGCTGGCCGATCTTCAGTCTCCTCTTCTGCCAGAGCACCGCACAGGCAAACAAAAGCCCCGTATAGCGGACAGACCACAGAAGAAGGCCGCCGGCGACGATCGTGAACAGCCAGGGACGCCCTTCCTCTCCTTCCGTGCCCAGGAACAAAAGGGCGCACACAAAGAGCAGCGCTCCCAGGCAGGCGTCTCCCCGAAGGATCGTCCCCTCCGCCGCCAGGCAGGGCAGGATCACAAGGACAGCGTAAGTAACCAGCGCTCTCTTCTTGCTGCGCGTCGCCCGCCGGACATACACCGCCGACACAAAGGCCAGATACCACTCCGCCAAAAGATACAAAAAGGGGGGAAGTCCGGTCTCAAAGGGCGTCCGAAGCAGAAAGCCAACGCCGGTGACACAGACTGCCAGAAGCCCTTCCAGAAAGTCAAACTGCAGGAAACCGATCGTAAATTTTCGAAATAAGAGCTCCCGCAGCAGCTTGTCGATCTTCATCCAGGAATCCTCCCTTCCTCCTCGTCATCCAGCTTCTGCCGGTCTCCTTCATACATGGGGAACCAGTACAGGTCCAGTCCCAGGACGATCAAAATCCCAAGCTGCAGGATCGCCAGCACCCCGTAGGGCACCGGGGGCGTCTGTTTGGTCAGATACTGAGAATAACCCATAATCCCCGTAAACGCGGCCGTGACAAACAGAGGAAACCGCCGAAGCCGCATCATTCCGTAAATCAAAAGAAACGCGTCCGTCAGATACAGGTAGCGCTCATGCATATGGGGCAGAAAGTACGTGGTCAGAATCCCGAAAAACAATGCCAGAAGAATCACATACTCCCTGGTCACCCGCACCCTCTGATAAGCAATCCAGAACATGACGATCATCAGAATTCCCAGAATCAGATACATGCCCGCTCCCATATATTCATCCAGGAAATAGTCGTTGCCAATGATCTGATAGATATTAGGAAACTTAATGGACAGGGACCACCGGTCCTGCCCGCCCTGGGCGATATAGATATCCAGAAGCTCCGAAAAGGGCCGGCCCGCCAGCCAGGCCGGCAGAATGCCAAGAAAATACATGACCGGAATCGTCACAAAATGCTTCAGATCCACTTTTTTCCGCACCCATAGAATGACCAGAAAAGGAAAGATAAAAAGAGTCTGCAGCTTGACGGAAAAAGCCGCCCCGTAAAACCACATGCCGGGCCAAGGCCGGTCCTTCAGCAGAAAATACATGCTGATCAGAATCAGAAGGGTGTAGATCATGTCGCACTGGCACCACACGGCGGCATTTAAGATCACCGTAGGCAGAAATAAAAACACGCTGTAGGCAAACACCGCCCTCTTCCGGTTCTTCGTACACTCCAGCACCAACGCCCCGACCATGGCCGCCCCGGCAAAATCCAGAAGACAGCAGACGCCTTTATAAGCCGTCATGTAATTCATGGGCAGACGGGTAATCAGATACAGAAAATACATAATGGGCGGCGCATAATCATAAAAGTCCTCAGAAAGTCCTAAAAACCCCTTACTCTTCAGCTGCAAAAGCCAGTCGTCCCAGAATATGATCCAGTCGTCCGATATAAAAGAGCGCACACAAACCCGCACCAGAACCGCCAGCAGCGTCACCGCCAGCAGAAAAATGTATTCCGCATGCCTGTCCTTTTTCAGCCATTCTCTAACGTACGTATCCATGAATGCTCCTATCTAAGTATTTTTTCAATGATATATTTGGGCCTCGCCTTGGTCTCCAGATAAATCTTCCCGATGTATTCGCCGATGATCCCGATGGCCAGAAGCTGCAGCCCCCCGATGGCCCAGATAGACACGATCAGAGAGGTCCAGCCGGACGTAGTGTTGCCCAGGAAATGCTGCACCAGAGAGTAGGCCAGCATCAGGATGCTGCAGAAAAAGAGCAGCCCCCCAAGGAACACGATAAAACGAATGGGCTTGATGGACAGCGAAGTAATCCCGTCCACGGCCAGAGCCAGCATCTTCTTTAAAGGATACTTGGACTCTCCGGCAAGGCGCTCGTGGCGCTCATAGGTCACTACGTCGGTCTGAAAGCCGATCATGGGGACAATTCCCCGAAGAAATAGATTGACCTCCTGATAATTAGAAAGCTCCTCCAGCGCCCGCCTGCTCATGAGCCGGTAGTCCGCGTGATTGAAGACCACTTCTCCTCCCATAAAGCTGATCAGCCGGTAAAAGCTTTCCGCCGTAAACCGTTTAAAAAATGTGTCCGTCTTCCGGGCGCTCCGTACGCCGTAGACGATCTCGCAACCCTCGTAATACCGCTCCAGGAACTGATCGATCACGTCGATATCGTCCTGTAAGTCCGCGTCCAGGGAGATCGTCATATCCGCGTACTCTTTGGCCGTCATCAGTCCGCCGAGCAGCGCGTTCTGATGGCCCCGGTTCCTGGACAGCTTCACCCCCTGATAGACGGGGTTCTGCCTGTGCAGTTCCTCGATCATCTCCCAGGTCCGGTCTTTGGAGCCATCGTTGACGAACAGGATGCGGCTCTCTTCATCGATCATCCCCCGCCCCATCAGACTTTCCAGCTTTTCCAGAAGCCTTTGGGCGGTCTCCGGCAGCACCTCCTGCTCATTGTAGCAGGGGACCACCAGATACAGAATCCGTCCTCTCTCACTCTTCTTCTCTTCCATGTTGTGATTCCTTTTTTTCCTCTTTTTTATTCAACTGCTGCTCCAGCTCCTTAAGACGCTTTTCGTTCAGGGCCACCATCTGGTCCAGGGTCCGCACACTGTTGGACATTCTGGAGAGAGCGACCGTTAGGGAAAATATAATCAGCAGGGAAAAACAGAATCCCAGGAAAAAGATCATATTCACCGGCGCATAGATCCCGAGAAAATCCGACACCACGATCAAAAGCCTGGGCGCGCAGTCAAAAATCAGAAGGGCGCAGAGCACCAGCATCCAGGACAGCGCGTATTTCAGCTCCAGGCTCCTTCTGCGGATCATATTTACCAGAATGCCAAAGACGACCAGAATCGCGATTCCGATCACCACCTGTAATTTTACCGTCATCATAAACAATCGCCTCCCGCTCTATCTTCGGAGCCGTTCCATCAGGATCGCCAGAGTCACTTTGATCATATAGTAGGCGGAACGAAAGCCCCCAATGGAGGAGGTCCCTTCCTTGCGCTCCTTCATGACCACCGGCACTTCCGTCACCTTTTTTCCCATGCGCAGAATCGCCATGACGCTCTCCGGCTCCGGATAATCCTTTGGGTAATTCTGAGCGTAGATCCGCATCACCTCCCGGTTCACCATCCGCATACCGGAGGTAGGGTCCGTCACCCGCTTTCCAGTGAGAAGCAAAAGCAGCATAGAAAAATACCAGATGCCAATCCGCCGAAGACCGGAAGACTGAAAGCCCTCCCGCTCGATAAACCGGGAACCGATCACCATGTCGCTGCCCGTCTCCAGAAGTTTTTCCGCCATCATCTCCAGATACGCCCCGTCGTGCTGCCCGTCTCCGTCAAACTGTACGGCCATGTCATAGCCATACTGGCAGCCGTAAATATATCCGGTCTGCACCGCGCCTCCGATACCCAGGTTCACGGACAGGTTCACATGGTTCAGACCATATTTCCTGCAGATGTCCAGGGTCTCATCCGTGGAGCAGTCGTTGATCACCACATAGTCAAACCCCGGCGCATGCTCCCTTATATCTCGAACTGCCTTCAAGATGCTTCCGCATTCATTGTAGGCAGGGATAATCACAAGCTTTTTCATATCTCACTCTTTCCCATTCAAGTTCCGCATCCACCCTCACCTCGTTCCTCAAAATCCTTCTGGGGCTGCTTTCGGTCAGATGCTGTTTCTCATAAATCACTTGGCACTGCCCTGCAAAAAATCATATATAAGACGTTATTATATCATAAGCTGGAGAATTTTGCTACTTTTTTGTGCCGGTTCCCCACGACAAACGCATGAATGTTTACTCCCACTCAAATCCTAAATTGCGGATTTTTA
>CAJUDY010000033.1 GCA_910584945.1 uncultured Lachnospiraceae bacterium
CATGAAACTTATTATACACTATTCACTCTGTTTGCGGAAAATTGATTTCCGTGCCCCGGGCGCTTGCCCAATGGAAAAAAGTATGTTAAGATGGGTAGCGGTAAAAAAGACGCGTACTGCTTTGCAAAGGCAGAGAAAGGAAATTGTGAGATATATTCAACAGTTTTTTTGGATTCTTTTATTTTCTTTTGCGGGGGAATTTTTGAAAGAATGGATTCCTCTGCCGATTCCGGCGTCCATCTATGGATTGCTCCTGCTTCTTCTGGCACTTCTGACAGGGGCGCTTCGTCTGGAAGCGGTAAAGGAAGTCTCCGAGTTTTTGATTGAAATTATGCCCTTGATGTTTATTCCGGCAGCTGTGGGGATTCTTGAGTCCTGGGGAGCGCTTAAGGGCATTTTTGCGCAGGTGATTGTCGCCACAGTGGTTTCTACCGTGCTGGTTATGGGTGTGAGCGGATGGGTGACCCAGCGGCTGATCCGAAGCAGGAGAAGAGAGGGCCGATGAAAACGTTTTTCTGTAATTCTGTATTTTTTGGAGTGCTGGTCAGTATTGCGGCCTATGAGCTGGGGACATATCTGAAAAAGAAATGGAAGCTGGCCGTTTTCAACCCGCTGCTTTTGGCAGTGCTGGTGGTGATGGGCATTCTGACGCTTCTGGATATGGACTATACTCTCTATTATGAGGGAGCAAAATATATCAGCTACCTTCTGACCCCGGCAACCGTTTGCCTGGCGGCGCCGCTCTATGAAAAGATCGAGCTTTTAAAACGTTATCCCGGGGCGATTTTTGGAGGCATCTTGGCAGGGGTTCTTACCAGCCTTGTGAGTATTCTGGTCTTTGCCCTTGTCTTTGGCTTCACCCACGAACAGTATGTGACCCTGTTGCCCAAATCCATCACCACGGCCATCGGTATGGGGATCTCAGAGGAACTGGGGGGAATGGTGACGATCACGGTGGCTGTCATTATCATTACCGGGGTACTGGGAAACATAATGGCAGAGCTGGTTCTTCGGCTGTTTCATATTGAAGACCCGATCGCAAGGGGGATCGCAATCGGGTCCGCAAGCCATGCCATCGGCACGGTCAAGGCCATGGAGATGGGGGAAGTGGAAGGCGCCATGAGCAGTTTGTCCATCGCGGTGACCGGACTTTTGACGGTGATCGGGGCTTCGGTATTCGCTGGTTTTCTGTGACGGGATCTGCGGAATTCAGTTGGAAAATATAATTGGATATGCTATACTATAGGGAAATGACAAAGAGAGACGATCGGGGAGAAAGAGATTGGATCAGATAGCAGTTTTAATTCCATGTTATAACGAGGAAAAGACCGTGCAGAAGGTGGTGCGGGATTTTCAAGAAGTTCTGCCGGAGGCGGTGGTCTATGTGTATGACAATAATTCCACCGACCGTACGGTGGAGCTGGCCGAGGCGGCGGGGGCGGTGGTGCGCCATGAGTATCAGCAGGGAAAAGGGAACGTCATACGGCGGATGTTTCGGGAGATCGACGCCCAGGTATATATCATGACGGACGGGGACGACACCTACCCGGCGGAGTTTGCCAGGGAGATGGTGGACCGGGTGCTGTTCCATCAGGCGGATATGGTGGTGGGGGATCGGCTTTCTTCTACGTATTTTACGGAAAATAAGCGTCCGTTTCATAACTTCGGCAATTCTCTGGTGCGGGGAACGATCAACCGCCTGTTTCACACGGAGATCAAGGATATCATGACGGGATACCGGGCCTTTGGCTACGCGTTTGTCAAGACCTTTCCGGTACTGTCCAAAGGCTTTGAGATCGAGACCGAGATGACCATCCACGCGGCGGACAAGAATATGCAGGTGGACAATGTGATCATCGAGTACCGGGATCGGCCGGAGGGCAGCGAGTCCAAGCTGAATACCTACTCCGACGGATGGAAGGTGCTGATGAGCATCGCCAAGCTGTACCGGAACTATAAGCCTATGAATTTTTTTGGCATGCTTTCCCTGCTTTTGGCTGTGGTCAGCGTGGGGTTCTTTCTCCCGGTCCTGTATGAATATCTTCTGACCGGACTGGTTCCCAAGTTTCCGACGCTGATTGTGTGCGGCTTCGGGCTGATGGCGGCGATTCAGTCGGTGTTTGCCGGACTGATTCTGGCGGCGGGCGCCCAGCGCAACCGGCAGGAATTCGAGATGCATCTGATAGAGATGGACATGCATTATAAGGAGCTGAGAAAGAATGGGTGACAGGTTAAGGACATGCAGAAACCCACGAATCTGGATACTGGCACTGACAGGCGGCATATTATTTGCCGCCTTTGATCGTTGTGGTTATATGCTTAAAGAATACGGGAGCATCTGGGCGGTGGCGGAAAATCCGTGGCACCGGACGATTTTCCACCGCATACTCCTGCGTGCGCCGGTCAGTGTGCTGGCTGTGCTGCTTTTGTTTCTTCTGACGGACTGGCTTTTGGAACAGAAAGAAGAGGGCGGCTTTGCGCGGGCCTGGGAGCGATTTACGTCCCGGCGCCGGTGGTTTTTTGTCATGTGGCTTTTGTATTTTGTCAGCTTTCTGCCGGCGTTTCTCGGAGGTTATCCGGGGATCTTCGCGGCGGATGCGCCCAATCAGATCGGCTGGACCTTTTCCGGCTGGCTGACTGCCCACCATCCGCTCCTGCACACGGGAATTCTGTGCGGCATCTTTTCCGCGGCCAGAGCACTTGGCTTGTCGGATCAGACGGCGGCGGCGGTCTATACGCTGCTTCAGATGACGGCGCTGTCCTGGATCTTTGCCTTTGTCAGTCGTTTTTTACAGAAGGAACGGACGCCGGTGTGGATGCAGGCGGGGACCGTCCTGTATCTTTGCCTGTTTCCTTTTCATGGGATGATGGCGGTGTACACCACCAAAGACACGATTTTTTCCGGGATTTTTGTGCTGTGCGTGATACAGATCTTCTGGATGTGCGAAGATCCGGAGGGTTATTTTGAGGGCTGGACGCGGATTCTGCGGGGGGGAGCCTGCTTTCTCCTCCTTTTTCTGTTTCGCAACAATGGGTTTCATACCCTGCTTCTCTGTATCCCTTTTTTGCTGATGGCGCTACGCCCTTACTGGAAGAAACTTTTGCTTTTGTCCTTCGGGCTTTTTCTTCTTTATCAGGTTTACAACGATCCTTTTTTAAAACTACTTCAGGCGGAGCCGGGGAACAGCCGGGAGGCCTACAGTGTCGTGATGCAGACTCTGGGGCGCGTTTATGCGGCGGGCGGAGACATTCGCCCGGAGGAGATGGAGGTCATCCGGCCGGTGATGGCGGAAGAGACGCTGGCACAATACGTGCCGAACCTGTCCGATCCCATCAAAAATGAGTTTCATACGGAGGCTTTTGAGGCGAATAAAGGGGAATTTTTAAAGACCTGGCTTTCGATCGGATGGAGAAATAAGAAGATCTACATTGATGCGTTTTTATGCACAACTGCTGCTTTCTGGTATCCGGGCACTTCCGAAGAATACCTGGAGTTCGTCTGCTTTGACATTGAGAAGGGGAATTCCGCCTATCCCCATGTCTCCATGGAGCCTGTCCTTCCGGCGTGCTATCGGTATTATAGCTGGATCGGGACCGACGCCGGATTCCGTCGGATTCCGGCGGTGCGGGAGCTTCTTTCCATGGGCGTTTATTTCTGGCTGATGGTGTATGCAGGCTTGTATGTGATCTATCGAAAGGCGTACGGAAAGCTTCTGTGGATGCTCCCCTTCTGGACCTATATGGCCACCAGTTTTTTGGGTCCGGCGGCGCTTCTGCGCTATGCCTATCCGGTCATGCTGGGCGCTCCGCTTCTGCTCTTTTTCTGTGTTGAAACGAAGGAAAGCGTTTTCTGATGCCGGAGCGCGCCTGCAAGAACAGACGCGCTCCATGGATTGCCTAGAATGTGCCCTTTAGTTACATCCGCAGTCTTCATAGGGAGGCCGCGGCGGTCTTGGAGGCGGTGGCGGCGGCATGGGGCGGGAGGGCTGTTCGCTGCCGCATCCGCAGTCGTTGTTGCAGCCGCAATTGTCGTTATTGTTGCAGCCACAGTTGTTGTTATTGTACCCGCAGTCGTTGTTGCAGCTACAATTGTTATTGCTGCAGCCACAGCTGTTGTCGCAGCAATGATTGCTGCATCCGCAGTTGGAGATGCTTCCGCATCCGCAGGAATTGTTGCCGCATCCGCACTGGCTGCGGCATCCGCTGCCGCCGTTGCAGCAGCATAAAAGCAGTAAAATCCAGATACAACTGTTCATAAGTTCAGCTCCTTTCAGTTATAGACTATGCAGAAGAGTCATTCTTGACAAAAAGAAGTACAACTGTTATATTTGAATACAGAAACAAGGGCGTTTCCCGGAGACGGAAGCACGCCCTTTTTTTGCGGAATTTATGATGTAAGGAGAAGAAGTATGAGCAGATATACAAAAAAAGACATTCTGGAACTGGTGGAAGAGGAGGATGTGGAGTTCATCCGCCTGCAGTTCACCGATCTGTTCGGAAATATGAAGAACCTGGCGATCACGTCCGGGCATCTTAAGAAGGCGCTGGACAATCAGGTGATGTTTGACGGCTCTTCGATTGAAGGATTCGTGCGGGTGGACGAGAGCGACCTGTATCTCTATCCGGACTACAATACGTTTACCATGTTTCCCTGGAGGCCTCAGCACGGCAAGGTGGCCAGGCTGATCTGCGACGTCTACCGTCCGGACGGCGCCTGCTACGAGGGAGACCCCAGGTACCTGTTAAAGAAAGTGATCTCCGAGGCGGCGGGAGACGGTTATACGTTCCATGTAGGACCGGAGTGCGAGTTTTTCCTGTATCATCTGGACGACAACGGACTGCCCACGGATATTACCCATGAGCAGGCGGGATATTTTGATATGGGCCCCCTGGATTTTGGAGAAAATGCCCGCCGGGATATGGTGATGACGCTGGAGGAAATGGGATTCGAGATCGAGGCCTCCCATCACGAGAACGCCCCGGCCCAGCATGAGATTGATTTTCGATATGACGAGGCGCTGGCGACGGCGGACAATATCATGACTTTTAAGATGGCGGTCAAGACTATCGCCAAAAGGCACGGGCTGCACGGGACGTTTATGCCCAAACCCAAGTCCGGCGTGGACGGCTCCGGCATGCACATCAACATGTCTTTGTCAAAAGGCGGAGTCAACCTCTTTCAGGACGCCCACGATCCCAACGGGCTGAGCCAGGAGGCTTATTATTTTCTGGGGGGCATTTTTCGGCATATCAAGGCCATGACTTTGATCCTGAATCCCCTGGTGAACTCCTACAAGCGCCTGGTCCCGGGCTATGAAGCGCCCGCCTTTATTGCCTGGTCGGCCAGGAACCGGACGCCTCTTGTGCGGATACCGGCCACCCGGGGGGAGGACACCAGGATCGAACTGCGTTCCCCGGACCCCTCCTGCAATCCGTATCTTGCGCTTGCGCTATGCCTTGCGGCCGGACTTGACGGGATACGCCGCCGGATCAAACCGCCCGCGAGTCTGGACAAAGATATGAATCTTCTGTCGGCCGAAGAGCGGAAAAACCACGGCGTCGAGAACCTTCCGGGAAATCTGAAGGAAGCGGTGGAGGAGTTTGAGAAGGACCCGCTGATGCGGGAAATACTGGGAGAAGAGGTCTGTCAGAAGTATGCCCAGGCAAAACTGCGGGAATGGGAGGTTTACAACGCGCAGATCTCCGAGTGGGAGCTCCAGAATTATCTTCTCCGGATCTGATGTTTATCTTTTTTTAGACAGAGAAGCTTCAGAAAGGGGAGTGTAAGGTGTGACCAGTATATTAATTGTTTTCCCCAAGGCAGAAGATGGAAAGAGCATCCGCAATCTCCTGGTCCGGCATGGCTACGATGTGGCGGCGGCCTGTACGCTGGGTTCCCAGGTTTTGAACAGTATCGATATGATGAACAGTGGGATTATCATCAGCGGATACCGATATCCGGACATGTACTATACCGAATTGAAAGAGTCTCTTCCGGAAGGGTTTGATTTTCTGCTTCTGGCTTCTCCGAGAGTGTGTGGGGAGTGCTCCGATCCGGATATTATCTGCGTGACCACGCCGCTTAAGGTGCAGGACCTGATCAGCACCCTGGAGATGATGTGCGCCAGCCAGATGCGGCGAAAAAAAAGGCTGCGCGCAAAGCCGACAAAGAGGACGGAGGCGGAGCAGCGGATTCTGAAGGAGGCGAAGGCGCTTCTGATGGAGCGGAACCACATGACCGAGGAGGAGGCTCACCGCTATCTTCAAAAATGCAGCATGGACAGCGGGACGTCTCTGACGGAGACGGCGCAGATGGTGATTACCATAACGAAGCTGTAGTTGTTTTTTTGCGCTTGTAAGGGCACGGGAATTTTGTTATAGTGATTGTAAAATCAAGAAAGGGATGGCATGGGATGAGATTTACGAAGATGCAGGGCATCGGAAACGATTATGTATATGTGGACTGTACAAAAAGTGAGCTGAGAGATCCGGAAGCCATCGCCCGTTTTGTGAGCGACCGGCATTTCGGGATCGGGTCCGACGGGCTGATTCTGATCAGGAGCTCAAAGCAGGCGGATTTTCGGATGGATATGTACAATGCGGACGGCTCCCGGGGCGAGATGTGCGGCAACGGTATCCGCTGCGTGGGAAAATATGTCTATGACTATGGGCTGACGGACCGGGAAGAGATCTCGATTGAGACTCTGGCGGGGATCAAGTATCTGAAGCTGGAGGTAAAAGAAAAGAAAGTAAGCAGAGTGCGGGTGGATATGGGAGCGCCCATCCTGGCTCCGGATGAGATTCCGGTACAGGCGGAAAAGGAGCCGGTGGTAAAGGAACCGATCAGGGTCTGTGAAAAGGATTGGGAGATGACCTGCGTGTCCATGGGCAATCCCCACGCGGTTGTCTTTATTGACACGCCGGTGCGGGAATTTCCTCTCAAGGAGGTGGGCCCTTCTTTTGAGTGCCATGAACGTTTTCCAAGAAGAACCAACACGGAATTCATCCGGGCACTGGCCCCGGACCGGCTGGAGATGCGGGTCTGGGAGCGGGGGGCGGGGGAGACTTTTGCCTGTGGGACCGGAGCCTGCGGAGCCGTGGTGGCCGCTGTGCTGAATGGGCTTTGCGGCAGAAAGGCGACCGTGGAGCTTCTGGGCGGAGAACTGGAGATTGAGTGGAGCGAGGCGGACGGCCATGTCTATATGACCGGGGCGGCTGCCACCGTATTTGACGGAGAGATCGCCCTGCCAGAGGGGATGGAATGAGGGGAAAGAGCGTCTGGGACGGCTGTGTAAAGGCGGTGTACGGGCTTTTATTCTTCCTGCTGATCGGTATGAGCGCCTATATTTTCTATGGGGCGCTGGATACCCTGCAGTACGCGGAGGCTTTTGAGAAGCTTTTGCAGGGGAAGGCAGTCCTGGTCTTTTTGCTGGGAACCTCCCTGCTTTTGTGCGCATGTCTGGCATATGCCATGAGAATGCTGCTTCCTGTCCTGGAGCGGCATTTTCAGAAGTCGGTATTTTTACTTTTTGGAGGAATGATTCTCCTTCAGGTGCTGATGGTTCTCACGGTGAGGACGTCTCTGCGCCAGGATCATCTGAAGATTTTTGATACAGCGGCTGCGCTGCTCGGAGGGGGGACCATCGGGGAGTCGCATTTTGGGCATTACTTTATGAAATATCCCAACAATATCCCGCTCTGTCTGTTCACCTCTTTCTGGCTTCGTCTGGCGTCGCTTCTGGGGATTTCCACGAGTGTCTGGATGGAGCTTATGAAGCTTGTGAATCTGATTTTTATGAATCTGGGGCTTTTCTGTGCGTTTTCCCTGATCTGTAAGTATCGCTCCAGAAGGGCCGGGCTTTTGTTCCTGCTTCTGCTGCTGGTGAATCCGCTCTGGTATCTGCTGGGGCAGATGTACTATACGTCCACGATCTCGCTGGCATTTTCCATGGGAGCGGTTTGGCTGTTCGATCGGGCAAAAGGACAGCAGGTTTTGTGGAAAAAGTATCTGCTGTATGTATTGACGGGGGCGTTGCTGGCGTCCGGCTACAAAATCCGGGCCACGGTCATTATCACGGCGGCGGCTCTTTTGATCTACGCGGTACTGGAGCAGGAAAAGTTTCCGAAGCCGCGGGAAGCGGCCGGCGCTCTTTTGGTTCTTGCGGGGATGGCGGCGGTATTTTTTCTCTATGGGCCGGTGGAGAAAAAATATGCGGGATTTGATCCGTCAGAGACGGGTTACCCGGCGGTGCACTGGGTCATGATGAGCGCCCAGGGGGAGGGACAGTATAACAGCGCGGACGATGCTTATACGGGTTCTTTCTCGACGAAAGAAGAGCGCACACAGGCGGATGTTGCGCTTTTAAAGGAGCGGATTCGCGAGATGGGCCCGGGAGGCCTTCTGACGCTTTTCCGCAACAAGCTGCGGGTGGCCTTTTCCGACGGAACGGATGATTATTATGGACTGTTCCGGACGATGCGCAAGACTTCATCCATACAAAAGTATGTAAACGGCGGCAGAAGCGACTATCTGGCGCTGTATCTGCACAGCTACCACGGGATGATGACCGGCCTTCTGGTGCTGGCCTTTGTCTTTCGGGCTTTTCGGGGAGAACGGAATTTCCTGGACCTTTTTGCGCTGCAGATCTGCGGGGCCTACCTTTTTTACCTGATCTGGGAGGTGGACAATGCCTACAGCATTCCCTTCCTGCTGATGCTGCTTTTGTGGACGGCGGAAGGCATGGCGTTTACGTTAGACCGGCTTCCGAAAGGGAAGAAACAGCCCTGGATCTTCGGAGGCGCGGGGGTTTTAGCGTGCGGTGCGGCGGTATTCGTCGTGGAGGCGAACGGGGCTCCGGTGCGGGAGTATGCGGTTCTTCAGGATCAGGAGACCGGCGGGAGTTTGACGCTGCAGACGGATTTTGTCCAGACCTTCCGGACAGGACAGGCCTTCGATCATGTGGACCTGTGGGTAGCCAACTGGGACGGCGGGGCCAATGATTCGGTCTATGAGATGGAGATCCGGGAGGAGTCCGGAGCGGTTGTGGCCGAAGGGGAGATCGTGGGGGCGTCGGCGCCCTGCATGGCTGCTTATACGCTGGCTTTTGAGAAAGTAACGCCGGAAAAAGAGCAGACCTATCGGATCGAGATCTGCCTGACGAATCCGGACTGTGCCGTCAAGACGGACTTTCTCTACTATCAGTCAGGAGTCTTCGATATGTACGAAGAAGGCGCGCTTTTTGCACCGGAGGAAATCAAGAACGTAGACCTGGCGTTTGCGGTGTATGAGGAGAAGCAGAGGACGTCTGAGTAAAAATATTTTAGAGCAGCATCTTAAAAACCATAATTTTTAAAGTTGCATTTCCCCAAAAGTTGTGCTAGGATATTGGTCAATAAGGAAAAGGCGGAGAACAGGACTCTGATCTGCAGAGGCCGACAGGAATCTGGCGTCACCGACTGAGAGCGCCAGTGGGAAGAGCAGAGGAAGGGAACACCTGGGAGCCGGCGGTTCGAAGGAAGAGTAGGGCCGCACGTGGAGCATACGTTACATGCCAAAAGAGGGGAGTGCCGTGCTGCACAGTCAGACAGGGCGCTCAATGCGGGTGGTACCGCGGGAATCGAGTAAGATAGATATCCCGTCCCGGAATGGATATGGATGAGACCGGAAGGTTTTATCCAGTGAAAAAATTCCGGGACGGGATTTTTGTATGCTGAAAACGGGTCAAAACGGTCCCTGCTTCGTCCCCGGAGAAAGTAAAGGAGGAGAGAACAGATGGAATTTATGACAGGAGTAAGGAAGACAGAGCCCCTGGAGCTTTCAGAACTGCTCGGGGACGACTATGTAGGACAGCAGGTGAAAGTGAACGGAGCAATCCATACCATCCGCCATATGGGCGAGGTGGCGTTCGTGGTTCTGAGAAAAAGAGAGGGACTTTTACAGTGCGTCTATGAAGAAGGGGCGGCAGATTTTCTGCTAAAAGAACTGAAGGAGGCGGCCACCGTGGAGGTGACCGGTGTTCTGGAAAAAGAAGACCGGGCGCCGGGGGGAAGGGAGCTTCGGCTGAAGTCGGTAAAGATTCTGTCCCTGCCGGATGCGGCCATGCCTCTGGCCATCGCCAAGTGGAAGCTTCACACCTCCCTGGAGGCAAAGCTGAACATGCGTAGCGTCTCCCTCCGGAATGTGCGGGAGCGGGCGAAGTTCAAGCTGCAGGAGGGCCTTGTCCGGGGCTTCCGGGACTTTTTGTACGCCCAGGGATTTACGGAGATCCACACGCCCAAGATCGGCGCAAAAAGCGCCGAAGGAGGCTCGAACCTGTTCCGGCTGGACTATTTCCACCGTCCAGCGGTTCTGCAGCAGTCGCCTCAGCTCTACAAGCAGATGATGGTGGGCGTTTTCGACCGGGTCTTTGAGACCGCTCCGGTCTTCCGTGCGGAGAAGCACAACACCAAGCGCCATCTGAATGAATATACTTCTCTGGACCTGGAGATGGGGTATATCGAGGGTTTTGAGGACATTATGGCCATGGAGACCGGATTCTTACAGTATGCCATGGACCTTCTGAAAAGAGAATACGCGAAAGAACTTCAGATCTGGAAAGTAACGATTCCGAAGACAGACCGGATTCCGGCGGTCCGGTTTGACCGGGCAAAGGAGCTGGTGTCGGAAAAGTATAGCCGCAGGATCCGCAATCCCTTTGATCTGGAGCCGGAGGAAGAACTTTTGATCGGTCGGTATTTCAAAGAAGAATATGATGCGGATTTCGTGTTCGTCACTCACTATCCGTCTAAGAAGAGACCCTTCTACGCCATGGACGACCCCGAGGATTCCCGATACACCTTAAGCTTTGACCTTTTGTATCATGGTCTGGAAATTACTACCGGCGGACAGCGCATCCATGATTATCAGATGCTGAAAGAAAAGCTGGAAAAACGGGGGATGACCGAGGAAGGACTGGAGCAGTATCTTGATACCTTCCGGTACGGTATGCCGCCCCACGGAGGCCTGGGCATCGGCCTGGAGCGGCTGACCATGCAGCTGGTGGGAGAAGACAACGTCCGGGAGACCACCCTGTACCCGAGAGACCTGTCCCGGCTGGAACCCTAATTAATCAAAACAGCATCTGCCGATCATAGCCCCGGAAGGATTTTATGACGCGAATGCGGCAGAAAATTCTTCCAGATCACGGGGCGAAGAGAGGCGGATGCGGAACTATAATAGGAGGCATAGATATGGCAAATATCATTTCCGATGAAACGATGGACTACGTGGGTATCCTGGCGAAGCTTTCGCTTTCAGGGGAGGAGCGGGAGCAGGCAAAAAAGGATATGGAACGCATGCTGGACTATATTGATCTCTTAAACCGGCTGGACACCGAAGGCGTGGAGCCTATGTCCCATGTGTTCCCGGTGCACAACGTGTTCCGGGAGGACGTAGTGGAACATGGAGATGAGAGCGAACAGATACTGGCCAACGCGCCGGAGGCAAAAGAAGGCGCGTTCAAAGTGCCGAAGACCGTAGAATAAGAAGGAGGATCAGCCATGAGCCTGATGAGTTTGACTGCTCTGGAGCTTGGACGGAAGATACAGAACAAAGAGACCAGTTCGGTGGAGGCGGTAAAAGAGGCCCTTACAAAGATCCGGAGGATGGATAAGGAACTGAACTGTTATGTGACGGTGGAGGAGGAGTCCGCGCTTCAAAAGGCGGAGGAGGCCGATGAAAAGATCCGCGCAGGGATATGGAAGGGTCCCCTGGCCGGGGTTCCTATGGCGGTCAAGGACAATCTTTGTACGAAGGGAATACGCACCACCTGCAGTTCGAAGATGCTGGAGTCCTTTGTCCCCGCCTACACAGCGGAGGCGGTGGAGAATCTGGAGCGGGCAGGAGCGGTCATCCTTGGTAAGACCAATATGGATGAGTTCGCCATGGGGAGCACTACGGAGACTTCTTATTTCGGTCCCACGAAGAACCCCTGGAATGCGGAGCATGTGCCGGGAGGGTCTTCCGGCGGAAGCTGCGGGGCGGTGGCCGCGGAGCTGTGCAGCTTTGCCCTGGGTTCCGATACCGGCGGCTCCATCCGTCAGCCCAGCTCCTTCTGCGGCGTGACGGGGATCAAGCCCACCTACGGAACCGTGTCCCGCTACGGACTGATCGCCTACGGCTCTTCTCTGGACCAGATCGGGCCGGTGGCTAAGGATGTGTCGGACTGCGCGTCCATCCTGGAGGTGATCGCTTCCCGGGACAAAAAGGACAGCACCTCGGTGAAGCGAAGCTCTTATGACTTTACCTCCGGGCTGAACCGGGGGGTCAAGGGGCTTCGCATCGGCATTCCGAAGGATTACTTTGGAGAGGGTCTGAATGAGGAAGTAAGAGCCCATGTGCTGGGAGCGGCTCATGTGCTGGAAGAGCAGGGCGCTGTCCTGGAAGAATTTGATCTGAGTCTGGTGGAATACGCCATACCGGCTTATTATATTATCGCCTCCGCCGAGGCAAGCTCCAACCTGGCCCGGTTCGACGGGGTAAAGTACGGCTATCGGACCGAAGATTACGAGGGCCTTCACAACATGTATAAAAAGTCCCGCAGCGAGGGCTTTGGGGCGGAGGTGAAGCGCCGGATTATGCTGGGCTCCTTTGTCTTAAGCTCCGGTTACTATGACGCGTATTATATCAAGGCCTTAAAGACCAAGGCTCTGATCAAGCAGGCGTTTGACCGGGCCTTTGAAAGGTACGATATGATACTGGCTCCCGCGGCTCCTAGTACCGCGCCGAAGCTGTCAGAATCCTTGCAGGACCCGATACAGATGTATCTGGGGGATATCTACACCATTGCCGTGAATCTGGCCGGTCTGCCGGGGATCAGCGTGCCCTGCGGAAGAGACCAAAAGGGGCTTCCCATCGGGCTGCAGCTCATCGGAGACTGCTTCCAGGAGGAGAAGATTCTCCGGGCGGCATACGCCTATGAACAGACCAGAGCCTATGAACGATGCCCATTGGCGAAAACGGAACTTTTTTAAATCAGCAACTTCCCTCCCGGGGCTTGGGAGGGGAGTTGCGGAACTTCAATAGGAGAATATGATGTCCAGACAATATGAAACCGTAATCGGACTGGAGGTCCATGTGGAGCTGGCCACAAAGACCAAGATTTTCTGCGGCTGCAGCACGGAGTTCGGAGGAGCGCCCAACACCCACACCTGTCCGGTGTGTACCGGGATGCCGGGATCGCTGCCGGTGCTGAACCGTCAGGTGGTGGAGTACGCGGCGGCGGTGGGGCTGGCCGCCAACTGTACCGTCAACCAGCGCTGCAAATTCGACCGGAAGAATTACTTCTATCCGGATAATCCGCAGAATTACCAGATTTCCCAGCTCTATGAGCCCATCTGCCGGAATGGCTACCTTGAGATTGACACCCCGTCGGGACCGAAAAAAATCGGGATTCACGAGATTCACATGGAGGAGGACGCCGGGAAGCTGATCCATGACGAGTGGGAAGACTGCTCGCTGGTGGATTTTAACCGGAGCGGAGTCCCCCTGATCGAGATCGTGTCGGAGCCGGATATGAGAAGCGCCGAAGAGGTGATCGCCTATCTGGATAAGCTCCGGCTGATTATCCAGTATCTGGGCGCGTCGGACTGCAAGCTCCAGGAAGGCTCCATGCGGGCGGATGTAAACCTGTCGGTTCGGGAAGCCGGTTCCGAAACGCTTGGAACCCGGACCGAGATGAAGAATCTGAACTCCTTTAAAGCCATCACAAGAGCCATCGAGGGGGAAAGGGAACGCCAGATCGAACTTTTGGAGATGGGAAAGAAGGTCGTCCAGGAGACCAGAAGATGGGATGACAATAAAGAGGCCTCCCACGCCATGAGGTCCAAGGAGGACGCCCAGGATTACCGTTATTTTCCGGAACCGGACCTGCCCCCCATCGTGATCAGCGACGAATGGCTCTCGTCCATCCGGGCGCGGCAGCCGGAGCTTCGGACGCAGAAGCTGATCCGCTATAAAAAGGAATTCGACATTCCGGAGTACGACGCGCAGATTCTGACCTCGGCCAAGAAGCTGGCGGATCTCTTTGAGGCGACCACCGCTCTCTGCAAAAAGCCAAAGAAAGTGTCCAACTGGCTGATGGTGGAGACCATGCGCCTGATGAAAGAGAAGGGAATGGAGGCGGAGGACTTGTCTTTCTCCCCAGAGAATCTGGCGAAGTTGATCGAGCTTACGGAGTCGGGAACCATCAACAGTTCCGTGGCCAAGGAGGTTTTTGAAGAGATCTTCCTGAAAGATGTGGACCCGGAAGCGTATGTGGAGGAACAGGGATTAAAGACGGTCAATGATGAAGGCGCGCTCCTTGAGGTGGTTCGAAAGGTGATCGAAGAGAATCCAAAGTCGGCGGCGGACTACCGAGGCGGAAAAGAAAAAGCGCTGGGCTTTTTGGTGGGCCAGACCATGAAGGCGATGAAAGGAAAGGCAGATCCGGGAGCGGTGAACCGGATGCTGAAGGAACAGCTATGAAGGCGACCATATTGGTTGACAATCTGACGAGAGGGGCTCTGGCGGCGGAGTGGGGACTGTCTGTCTACATCGAGCATCAGGGACATCCGATTCTTCTGGATACCGGGGCCTCGGACCGTTTTGCCAGGAATGCCGAAAAGCTTGGCGTTGATCTTGGAGCGGTAGAATGCGGGGTGCTCTCTCATGCCCACTATGATCACGCGGACGGGATGGAGACGTTCTTTGCGCGTAATCAAAGAGCGCCCTTTTACCTTCGAGAGGGTTCTAAGGAGAACTGTTATGGAAAGCGATGGATCTTTCGCAAATATATTGGAATTCGTAAGGGCTGTCTGAAACGTTATGAGGACCGGATTCGGTATGTGAAAGAGCAGGAGGAGATTCTCCCGGGCGTATGTCTTCTGGCTCATAGAACCGAGGGGCTGGAAGCCTTCGGCATACAGAACCATCTGTATACAAAGCAGGGCTGGCACTATGTCCCGGATGATTTCCGTCATGAGCAGAGCCTGATTGTGGAGACGGAAAAAGGGCTGGTGATCTTAAGCAGCTGTTCCCACGGGGGCGCGGACAATATTATAAAGGAAGTAAGCGGTGCTTACCCGGGAAAAAGGATCTATGCCATGATCGGCGGTTTTCATCTTTACCACACTTCGGAAGAAGGAGTCCGGGCTCTGGCCGGGCGCATCCGGTCCACAGGGATCGAGAAAATCTACACGGGCCACTGTACGGGAGCGGCGGCCTACGAGATTCTGAAAGAGGAACTTGGAGAGCAGGCCGAAGGGCTTTATACGGGAATGGAGATTGTGATCTGAATTTCAGGGTTGCCCCGACGGCAAAGACATGTGTATAATAGGGGAAAGACAGAAAACAAGGAGGTTGGCATATGAATCCGGCGTCAATTATGAAGATCATGAGCGCCAAAAAGCAGTTTACAGACAATCATCCCCGATTTGCGGCATTTTTAAGCGCAGTCTTAGGGAAGGGAATCGAGGAAGGGACGATCATCGAGCTCAAGGTGACTAAACCAGGGCAGGAGGCCATGGTGACCAACATTAAGGTGCAGCAGTCGGACCTGGAGCTTTTACAGGAATTAAAGGAAATGATGAGATGATGAAGGATTTCTAAAGTTTCCCAGGGGGATTTTATGATTTCTTTACGGATTCCCCATAATTTAGACATATTTATCTGCTATAGTAAGAGCATAGAAGTTCCGCCGGGGCTTTCCAGAAGGAAGGTTTTGGCAGCTTTATAAAAATGGGGGCGGCAGCTCGTCGGCGCGTAAACGAATGCCGTACCTCGACTAACAACAACAGCGTTCGGACAGCAGGGAAACCCGCCGGTTTGAGCGCTTTTATATATTTAAAATCTACGGAGGTCAATGTGTTTATGAAAAGATATCGAATGTTTCTGGCTGCCGCGGTGCTGGCAGTGCTGCTTGCTGCCTGCGGCGGCAGTGCAGAACCGGTTGAGGAAGATATACCGCAGACCGCGCAGGAGAGTCCCAAGGAAGAGACAGAAGTTAAGGGAGCCGAATCAGAAGCCGAAGAGCCGGAGGAGGCGCCGGAGCCTTCCGGGGAAGAAGGAGACGTCGGGGAGGCAGACAGTGAGGCTGCGGAAAGCGCCAAGGAGCTTAATGTCCCGGAGACCATCCCGGAGGGGACCGAGACGGAAACCGTCTATGCCACTTCCAGAGTGAATATCCGGACCGCTCCCAGCACGGAAGCCGAGATCTACGGAATGCTCGGCGTGCGCCAGACGGCGGAGCGGGTGGAGGACGACGGAGAGTGGAGCAAGATCGCTCTGGACGGACAGGCCTACTATGTGGCAAGCGAATACCTGAAAGTAAAACCGGTCCGAAGCGCGGGAGGCGTCGGGGAGGCCAACGGCTATTTGGTGGTCATCGACGCAGGACACCAGCAGAAGGGCAATTCCGAGAAGGAACCCATCGGGCCGGGAGCCTCCGAGACCAAGGCCAAGGTGGCGGGCGGAACGTCCGGAGCGGCCTCGGGGCTGAAAGAATATGAGCTGACCCTCCAGGTGGCCCAGAAGCTGGAGGAAATTTTAGAAGAGCAAGGATATGAGGTGCTGATGGTGCGCACCACAAACGACGTAAATATCAGCAACGCGGAGCGGGCCGCTGTGGCCAATGACGCCGGGGCGGACGCTTTTATCCGGATTCACGCCAACGGCTCCGAGGACGGCAGCGTAAACGGCGCCATGACCATCTGTCAGACCCCGTCCAACCCGTATAACGGCGGACTCTACAGCCAGAGCCGTTCCCTGTCGGACTGCGTGCTGGATGCCTATGTGGAAAAAACCGGAGCGAAGAAGCAGTATGTGTGGGAGACGGACACCATGAGCGGCATCAACTGGGCCTCCGTGCCCACGACGATCATTGAGATGGGCTATATGACCAACCAGACCGAGGACCTGAACATGGCTTCCGAGGATTATCAGTATCAGATGGCGGAAGGCATGGCGCAAGGGATCGGCAGATTCCTGGGAACCGAATAACGAAATGTAAAAAGGAGATGCGTCTGCACCTCCTTTTACTTCTTCATGCTGTCATTCCCGTTCTGTCATTTTCGTATAATTCTCAAATCAAAATATTTCCTTATCGAACCGTCGGAGTGAGTACTCCAGGGTCAATAGAGTATAAGAAGATAGAAATACTTATAGCTATATTTTATATAAGAATCCGCAAATGTTTACATAAGGATTAGAGTTTGGTTACGTTGGTAGCCTGTGGTCCTTTTGCTCCGTTAACGACTTCGAATTCAACAGCCTGGCCTTCTTCAAGGGATTTGAAACCCTCCATGTTCAGCCCTGAGTAATGAACAAATACGTCATTTCCTTCTTCATCGGAGATGAAACCGTATCCTTTCTGGTTGTTGAACCATTTTACTGTACCTTTGTTCATCTTGGTACCTCCTTACTATAAATGCATGCATGATATTGCATGTTATAAGCCTATCATAGTTTCCTGACAGTGTCAAATAAAATCGACTGACAAAGGGAGAGAAAAATCGACGGTATGAAAAAAATAGCGGACTCATAGACTGGATAATAACGGGTGAAGGACGAAGGATTTATCTTGAAGCGAGTCATAGTTGTCAATATTTTAATCCTGCTGATGTTTGCGGGGATTTCCTACTGGTCGCAGGAAAAGGAAAAGCTGGAGACGGCCGTATCAGAACAGGCTCAGGAGCAGCTTTTGGAAGCCTCCGGGACCGAGGAGGAAAAGAGCGCCGAAGAGCAGAAGCAGGATGCAAAGGAGGAAGAGGAGCCAGAACAGCCGACCGGGACGGAAGAACCGAAAAAGGATTACATAAAATGGGTAGACTTCGGCGTGTCCAAGTTCGCGCTGGCGGAGGCCTATGAGTATGACCGGGACAGCTACGGGACCCCGGAGCATCTAAGCTGGATCGATCTTCTGGCGTACACAGCAGCGTATACCGGCGGAAATTTCAAGGACAATCAGACGGTCTGTCAGCACATGGATCACCTGAAAGAGCAGATCAGCCAGGGGGAAGAGCTGGGGAAGATCGTCAAGGACCTGGAGTATTTTTCCTACTATCAGGAGGCCTATGGGGCGGTCCTCGGTGGTATGGTGGGAGAGTATGAGATCGAGGTGCCCACAGGGGATAAGAAAAAGCCGAAAACCTGGGAAAAACGGTACGGCCTGAAAGCATTCCATCCCATCGCCCGGGGCTTTCCCTATAACGATTATGATGATTTCGGCGCATCCAGGAGCTATGGCTATAAGAGAAATCATCTGGGGCATGATATGCTGGGGCAGATCGGCACTCCGATCATCGCTGTGGAGTCCGGCTACGTGGAGGCCCTGGGCTGGAATCAGTACGGGGGCTGGCGGATCGGTATCCGGAGTTTTGACAAGAAGAGATACTATTATTACGCACATCTGCGCCAGGGCTTTCCCTATCAGCCGGAGCTGAAGGAGGGATCGGTGGTTCTGGCGGGGGATGTGATCGGCTATATGGGGCATACAGGCTACAGCACCACGGAGGACACGAATAACATTGATGAGACGCACCTGCATTTCGGCATGCAGCTGATCTTTGACGAGTCCCAGAAAGACGGGGATAATGAGATCTGGATCGACTGTTACCAGCTGGTCAATTTTCTCTATCGAAATCAGTCGGAGGCGGCCAGAAACGATGACACCAAGGAGTGGCGGAGAATCTATCTGATGAAGGACCCGGCGGCGGAGGCTTATGAGCGGACGGCGGATTACTCCATGTATCCCTAGAACGGTTACCGTTTTACTTTTTTATCAAATCATGGTACACTGATGCCAGAGGTGATAAAGAATGCTGGGTGAATGTCATGCCCATATGATCATGGACGGAGTCAACTACAAGGCGGCGGTGGCGCTGCACAGAGACCATGTCTGCGAGGAAGCGGTGCGGCGCCATCTAAAGGAAAGCAGAGAAGCGGGCATTCGCTTTGTTCGGGACGGAGGCGACGCCAGGGAAGTGTCGAAGCTCGCCAGGGAACTGGCTCCCGAGTACGGCATCGAGTATCGGACGCCCATCTTTGCCATTCATAAAAGGGGACATTACGGCGGAATCGTGGGTCATCCTTTTGACGACTTCCGCGAATATGAGACGCTGGTGAAAAGGGCCAGGGAGGAAGGCGCAGACTTTATCAAGATCATGGTCAGCGGACTTCTTGATTTTTCCAGAGCAGGGACGTTGACGGAGGAAGGGCTGTCCGGGGAGGAGATCCGGCGGATGATCGGGATCGCCCACGACGCCGGCATGGCGGTGATGGCTCACTGCAACGGAGACCGGACCTGTTACCTGACGCTGGAAGCCGGGGTGGACAGCCTGGAACACGGATTTTTTATGGAGGAGGAGACCCTGGATCTGCTGGCCGAGCGCGGGATTCCCTGGTTCCCCACCCTCTCTCCAGTGGGAAATCTGCTTGGATGCGGCCGTTTTCCCGATGAGGAAGTAGATGAGAATCTGGATATGCAGATGGAACGGGTGAAAAAAGCGGCATCACGGAAGGCCTGTATCGGTCTTGGAAGTGATGCCGGAGCGTATCTGGTTCCCCACGGAAAGGGAACTCATGACGAGTATGCCTATCTGAAACGGACAGGAGTGACAGACGCCACGCTGCAGAAGGCGGAAGCTTATGTGAAAAAGGTGTTCCGGAGAAACTGATTCTTATCGTTCAAAAAGAGTTAGAAGCTCCGGGAATTTTTGAATGACATAATCCGGCTGATCGGCGCCGCCGAACCCATAGGCCGCATGGCAGAAGGGGATTCCTGCTTCTGTGGCGGCCTTGTGGTCTTTTTCGATGTCGCCCACATAGATGGGATTTTTCAGATGATTCCGCTCCATCACCAGACGAATATTCTGCCCTTTGCCAAGGCCGGTGCTTCCCGGGCACTCAAAGTCTGTGATACAGGGCCCAAGTCCGGTCTTTTCGAGAAATAGTTCGATGTAGCCAGACTGGCAGTTGCTGACGATAAAGAGAGGGCAGATGCCGGATAAAGTACGGATAGTGTCCGCCACGCCGGGGTAGAGAAGGTCTTCTGTGCAGGCAGTCAGAAAACGCTCTTCTTCTTTATAGCACAGGGCCATCAGGGTGTTCCGATCTTCCGGGTTAAGATCCGGGAGGGAGAGGGCGGCGATCTCGTCCATGGGCAGGCCGAAGAGCTGGGTCAGACGCCCGGGGGTGAAGCGGTAGGTGATGTCGGGCCGCGTGGAGAGGGCGTAGTTCCAGGCTTCGGATACGATGGGAGTGGAGTTCCAGAGGGTGCCGTCGATGTCGAGGATGATGCTGTCTAACATAAAAGAGGGGGGTCCTTTCTACTTTATATTTGGATGGCTACCCGGACGCTCGCCGCGGGCAGATATTCCTGCCGGACCCCGCTCTCGCTTAGGGAGGGGACGCAGCGGTACTAAACTCATGCTGCGCGTTCCGCTTGCATTCGTTAAGTGCCGGCGCCCCTCAATGGGTCCTTTAGGAACATCAGCCCGCGGCGGGCTGTGAGTTGGCAATCCGTTGATATGGTAATGATACTATATTAGAGGAAATGAGGGGAAAAATCAAGATGTTGTGGAAAAAAGGGGAAGTGTGGTATACTGGGAGGAAATGAGAACGGATAGGGTGGGTTATGAGGTACGAGCGGATAGAGGAGGCTGTTTTTAAGAGTCGGGAGAATCGGTTTGTGGCGAGGGTGGTGACGAAGAGGGGGGAAGAGGTCTGCCATGTGAAGAATACGGGGCGGTGCAGGGAGCTGCTTTTGGCGGACGCGCGGATCTGGGTGCAGAGGAGTGAGAGTCCGAAGCGGAAGACGGGGCTGGATCTGATCTGTGTGGAGAAGGGGGGACGGGTGGTCAACCTGGATTCACAGGCACCGAATCGGGTGGCGGAGGAGTGGGTTCGGAAGGGACATTTGATTACTCCAAAAGGGAAGGTGCGCAGGGAGGTGCGTTATGGCAGCTCCCGGTTTGATTTGTATCTGGAGGAGGGGGAACGAAGGATGTTTCTGGAGGTCAAGGGGGTGACTCTGGAGGAAGACGGAGTGGCCCGGTTTCCGGATGCGCCGACGGAACGGGGAGTGAAGCACATCGAAGAGTTGATTTTGAGTAAAAAGGACGGATATGAAGCGGGGATTCTGTTTATGATACAAATGAAAGGAGTCCGTGTTCTAAAGCCCAATGACCGGACGCATCCTGCTTTTGGGGAGGCGCTTCGAAGGGCGAAGAAGGAAGGGGTGCGCGTGATGGCGCTGGACTGTCTGGTGACGCCGGAGTCCATCGAGGCGGACAGGGAAGTGGAGGTGTGTTTGTAGATGCTGGAACAGATTGTAAAACCGCTGCTTTTGTGGTATGATAGACATGCCCGTGTGCTTCCCTGGCGGGAGGAGATCAGCCCTTACCGGGTGTGGGTGTCGGAGATCATGTTGCAGCAGACCCGGGTGGAGGCGGTAAAGCCTTTTTTTGAACGGTTTCTAAGGGTGCTTCCGGATGTGCGGGCGCTTTCGGAGTGCCCGGAAGACGATCTTCTAAAGCTCTGGGAGGGGCTTGGCTACTATAACCGGGTGCGCAATATGCAGAAAGCCGCCCGGGTCATTGTGGAGGAATATGACGGGACCTTTCCGGCGGATTATGAGAAGCTTCTGGCCCTTCCGGGCATCGGGCACTATACGGCGGGAGCCATCGGTTCCATCGCTTTCGGGCTTCCCGTACCGGCAGTGGACGGAAATGTACTGCGGGTCCTCTCCAGAGTGAAAGCGAGTTATGAGGATATTCAGAAGCAGTCGGTCCGGTCCTCCATGGAACAGGAGATAAAGAAGATCATTCCCAAAGAGCGGGCCGGGGATTTCACTCAGGCGCTGATTGAGATCGGCGCGATTGTCTGCGTGCCCAACGGAAAGGCGAAGTGCGAAGCATGCCCTCTGGCTTTTTGCTGCCTGGCGAAGGCGAAGGGGATTGTGGAAGAACTTCCGAAAAAGAAGGAGAAAAAGGCGCGTCGGGTGGAGGAGCGCACGGTGCTGGTTCTCAGGGAAGGAGAACGGGTCGCCATCAAAAAGCGCCCGGCAAAAGGACTTCTGGCGGGGCTTTATGAGCTTCCCAATCTGACCGGATATCTCGGAGAAGAGGAAGTGCTGAAGCATGTCCGGGAGCTTGGATTTTCTCCGCTCCGGATTCTGCCTCTTGCGGGGGCGAAGCATATCTTCAGCCATGTAGAGTGGAGGATGACCGGATATGTGGTGAGTCTGGAGGAGACAAAAGACATGGACCGGGAAGGCCTGTTTTTTATAGATGCAAAAGAAACTGAGAAAAAATATCCGATTCCGGCGGCCTTTGCGGCTTACGCAAGATATATGGACATTGTGCTGGGACAGGAAAAATATGAAGAAAGGCAGTAGAGATGTTTGACAGTGTAATCATTGGCTCCGGCGTTGCCGGAAGCGTGGCGGCCAGAGAGCTGGCGGAGGCAGGAAAAAAGGTATTGGTTCTGGAGCAGAGAGACCACATCGGCGGAAATTGTTATGATGAGAAGGACGAGCATGGGATACTGATCCATAAGTATGGTCCTCATATTTTCCACACCAAGGAACAGAGGGCGTATGATTATCTGTCCCGTTTTACCAAATGGTATGCGTTTGGGCACGAGGTGGTGGCGAATGTACACGGAACCCTGATTCCGGTTCCCTTTAATCTGAATACGCTCCACATGGTTTATGAAAAAGAAGAAGCGGACCTGCTGGAGAAAAAGCTCATTGACGCCTTCGGCATGGAGTCCCGGGTGCCGATCTTGAAGCTTCGGGAGCACGAGGACCCGCAGATCCGGCAGATCGCGGATTATGTGTATGAGAATATTTTTCTTCATTATACGATGAAGCAGTGGGGACAGACTCCGGAGGAAATCGATCCGGCGGTGACCGGACGGGTGCCGGTGCTGATCTCCTGCGACAACCGGTATTTCCAGGAGCCCTGGCAGGGGATGCCGCTTAACGGCTATACGCCTATGTTCGAGGCGATGCTGAAACATCCGGGCATCACGGTGGAGACGGGGGTGGACGCCCGCAGCCGATTGAGATTTACGGAGCGTCAGGTGTATTTTGACGGAGCGCCCTTTGAGGGAGAGGTGATCTACACGGGTCCGCTGGACGAGTTGTTCGACTGCAGATTCGGCAGGCTTCCTTATCGTTCTCTGCGTTTTGACTTTGAATATCTTGATCAGGAGGATTATCAGGGCCACAGTGTGGTAAACTATACAGTGAGTGAGGATTTTACCCGCATTACGGAGTTTAAGTATCTGACCGGGCAGAAAGCGCCCGGAACCACCATTGTGCGGGAGTACCCGTTTGCCTATACCGGGGCGAAGGGAGAGATTCCCTATTATTCCATCGCCAATGATGCCAATCAAAAGCTGTATGAGACGTACCGGGAGCTTCTTTCTGGTATTCCCAATGTGTACCTGCTGGGACGCCTGGCAGAGTATAAGTATTACAACATTGACGCCATGGTGATGAAGGCGCTGGAGCTGACAGAGCGGATCAAATAAGCGGGATGAGAAAAACGTATATGAATGAAAGAATCACAGAAGAGATAAGAGGTGTATCATGAAATTATTATCCATCGCGATCCCATGCTACAATTCCGAAGCTTATATGAGAAACTGCATCGAGTCGCTGCTCCCCGGCGGGGAGGAAGTGGAAATTCTGATCGTAGACGACGGTTCGACAAAAGATGACACGGCAAAAATCGCGGATGAATACGAAACGAATTATCCGGGCATTGTAAAGGCGATCCACCAGGAGAACGGCGGGCACGGAGAGGCGGTAAATACGGGCCTTCAGCATGCCACAGGGCTTTACTTCAAGGTGGTGGACAGCGACGACTGGGTGGACGCGGAGAGCTATCAGAAGGTGCTTCAGAAACTTTCCGAGCTGGTCCATGAGGGAAATATGGTGGACATGATGATCTGCAATTATGTCTACGAGAAGCAGGGGGCGAAGCGCAAGAAGACGGTCCGCTATACTACGGCGTTTCCGGAGGATCAGGTCTTTACCTGGAGCGATGTAAAGCGGTTTCATCTGGGGCAGTATATCCTGATGCATTCGGTCATCTACCGGACCCGGATGCTGAAAAACTGCGGCCTGGAGTTGCCGAAACATACGTTCTATGTGGACAATATCTTTGTGTATTATCCGCTGCCCTATGTGAAGACTCTGTACTATATGAATATTGATCTGTACCGGTACTTTATCGGGCGAGCGGATCAGTCTGTCAACGAGCAGGTGATGATCGGCAGGGTGGACCAGCAGATCAAGGTGAACAAGATCATGATCGATCAGTATGATCTTCGGACGATCCAAAGCCCAAAGCTTCGGAAATACATGATCAGCTATCTGGATATTATGATGACCGTGTCTTCGATCATGCTGATTCGCTCCGGTACCCCGGAGAGTCTGCAAAAGAAAAAAGACCTCTGGCAATACCTTAAGAAAAAGGACGCGGGTCTTTTTTACAAATTATATTTCGGCATCTTTGGCCGGGCCATGAATCTTCCTGGGAAAGGCGGCCGGAAGGTCTCGGTGATCGCTTACAAGCTTGCCAACAAGGTCATGGGCTTTAACTAGGAAGCCGGATTCATAGACGAACTGATTCATACAGGCTCCCAGGGCAATCCCCAGGATGACATCCACACAGGAGTGCTGTTTTAAAAACATGGTGGACAGGATGATGGACACGTAGATGACGCGGGAACATCGGACTGTCCATTTTTTATACCGAAAATCCGGCAGATGGAGGATGGCCATGTGAGCGGCAATGGAGTTGAACACATGGATGCTCGGCAGGATGTTCGTGGAGGTATCTGCCCAGTAGAGGAAACAGACCATCCGGATAAAGAGATTGTCCCGCGTAAATCCGGCAGGACGAAGGAGATGTCCGTTGGGATAGAACGTGGAGACGATTAAAAACAGGGTCATGCCGATATAAAGGAATGTGATATACCGGTAAAAGTTCTGCTTGTCTTTGAAGAACAGCCAGAAGTAGACGGCTGCGATGTAGACAAACCAGAGAAAGTAGGGGATGACAAAATACTCGCAGAAGGGGATATAGTCATCCAGGGGGAAATGGATCACGTGATAGGGCAGCCTGGCGCGCTGTTCGAGGTAGACGAACCAGGAGATGTATACCACGAAGTACAGGACGGTCCATGCGTGGGGATATTCTTTTAAAAAGGTCTGTAATCTTTTTCTCATAACAGATTCCTCCGTAGTCTCGATGAATTCTTGATAATGATAGCATATGTAATTTTTGAAAACAATAGCAGAAAAAACAAAGAATTCTTAAGAAAATCTGAAAAATTGGGAGGGATTGCCATGGAAAGGGAGATCTGGACGCTGCTTCAGGCGTGGGGCTTTTTATGAAGATCTGGACGCTGCCGCAGACGGGGAGCTCTCCATGAAGACCCGGGGCAACGCGGAAACAAGCTAATCGCCAACTGCGACCAGCGACGCGAGGCCATCGCCTCGCGCCGGGTCTTCGTAGGCGCTGGATCTTGTTTCCGCTAAGGACGGCCCCCAAAAGGGTCTGCATGGAGAGCTCCCCGTCTGCGGCGGCTGAGGGGTGGGAGGCGATCCATTCACCTGCCTCTTGGTCGATGGGGTTATATGTTCAGCAGATTGGCGATCTCGGAGAAGTTGATCAGTAGATGATCGTAGATATTGACTTTAATAGTGGAGTCGAAGGAATACTGGGGGAAACGATCTCGATGATGAAGTCGGGAGCGCCATTACAGCGTTTTCCATCCAGTTTATCCCTGTTGTATACAATCATTAGGTCAGGCTGTACGATTGTGAGCGGATTGTCAGACAATTTTACATCAAATGGAGCGTGGAATACTCTGCATGGGCTTTTGCTGTTTTTGATATAGGAATGCAATATGGTGGTCAGTTCTGTGGAGAGTGTCTGATGGTCCTGGGATGGGCTGGTCATGTAATAAACTTGTCCGCTAAATACTTCTGCACGGATGTCTTCCGGGAGGGCTTCATACTGTGCTAATTTGGTAATTGGAGACTGCGGTTGTAAGGCGGGCATGGAGGATACTTCCTTTCCTGGTTATTGTGTGCGGTTTCTTCATCTAACTATACGGAAACTGTACTTCGGGTTAAATACACGATCTACTTTCCATCTCTTTTCTGTATATGATAAAAATCAATTTCTGATAGATCGCCTTCATATATTACAAAATTAATGGCTCTGTCTGCATAACGATTGGAAAATCCACTTTTTTCCAATGTCCACAATGCAATTTCCAAGAGTTCCTGTTTTTTCGGTACTATTCCATGGAATCTTGTCTGTCCGGCGCCCATAATCGGAATATTAATAGTTCTGGAATTATACAGGACATCTATATGGCTCCAAAAGGTCATCCAGAACTGCATATACTCCCTGATGGATGTGTAGGCTTTATTCTGAGAATCGAATTTGGTTAGTACTGTAAGAACATAGTCCCGATACAGTACACAGGAACCGTAGTCATAACTCTTTTTGTCCAGGCTTTCAGACGTATTCTCTAAAATCATACAGTTGCTGTCAATAATCGCTGATTTGATTTCAGCTAGTTCACCTTTGTGTCTCATAACAAACTGTCCATGTAATGTTTTTCTAGACACTACTTTATCATCTGCTACAAGATCAATGTAGTTGTTTACCCCAATTACTTTCAGTCCTTCTTGCTGAAACAGATCCCCTACATAAATATTTACATTCGTTCCATTGATTTTCAGCTTTGCTTTCTCCATTCGCGCTGCTCTATTCCAGTCCACAAAAAACAGAACTGCAAGAACTGCCACAAAAACAATGGAACAGATAATTCTCCAACACCAGTTTCCTGATGGAAGCAGACAAAAAGAAACCAATGTAATTGCAGAAGAGAGCACTGCCACCTGCCCTCCGTATTCTCTCCATAATATTTCATCTTTAAAAGATACTTTTTGTAGCTGTTTTTGAAACATCATTTATCATATCCTCCTATTCTTAAATGATCTCAAATTGTGACTGTCTTTCATATTGAGTTACAACAGAACAACATAAAGGTCCGTCTGTTGTAATCTCTGTCCCGTCTTCTCTCAGCAGCTGCCCAAAGGCAGTATATTTACCTGGTATATCCGGCGTATAGAACTTTCCACTTATGGTAAATTCACTTCCATCTGGCACATCATATATTATCTTCCTTCTTTCTTTACAAAAATAATGTGTCAGATGTTCATACCTGATCTTGAATATGATCTTTTTCCAATTTTCTCCACTGATATTTTTTAATTTCCAGTTTTTCAAAAAGTCCATTTTATCTGTATAAAGAATTCCGTTAGGCGGCGATTCCTCCAACAAGACTGCATCATATGATACAGTATCGTATGCACTTGTAACATGGAGAATGAATTTCCTGATTGAATCATCCATTTTTAATATGCGCCCTCTTTTTTTTATAATCAAATAGAAGATAAAGCTTCCTGCAATATCCGGCGCCTGAAAATTCATTTTCATTTGTATTTCTTTATGTGGCCATACTGTTCCAATAACAGGATCAAAACTTTCAAGTCTGGGTCGATGCTTCCCTGTATTATGGATAAAGAGACCATCAATATAGTATCCTTCTAATCGAGTATATCCTGTATTTTTAAACGTTAATATATTTTCAAAACATTCTCCAGTTTTCGCATTGACTTTCGATTTGCTGAAATTGATACTAAAATACTCAGATAATATGATCTTCCCAATAATTATACTAATTTCATTTTCAAATGTATATGTATAAATCCATCGTCTGTTTTTTAGGTCCTCATTAAAAATCCTGATGACCTGATATGCCGGATTGTCAGAGACTTTCCCATTTTTCTGCTCTTTTCTGTATTTTTCATAATTGTCAAAAAGCACCTTTTTCACAAGAACAATACACTGTTGCATATACAGAAGTTTTCTGGTTTCTTCTATGGAAGGTAATTTCCCTGCTTCTCCCTCGCCTATGATCAAAACAGCATATTCTGCTTTTTGCATATCGCCTGTTGTTTGAAAGCGTATCTCTGAGTCCGCCTTCGAATTCAGGTATTCAAGAACTTCTTCGATCTTCACATTTTTTTCGCTGTTTCGGAAATAAATCTTCCCTTGTTCAATTCGTTCTCTCAACAAAATATTCAGCCTCCAATGGTACAAGATTTCTGTAAATTTTCCTTCCTGTGGAGTCAACCATAACCCATGTGGACACGATTTCCCCTGCTGACTGAGGTGCCGTATATCTTACCGTAAGTCTGGCTCTTTCTCCGGGATAGGTCTCATCAATTGGATAGCAGGTTTTTTCAGCAGTGCTCTTTCGTCCCCTTATAATAATCCCTGCATATTGAAACCATTTTCTTATAAAGGTTATCAACCTTGTCTGAAATGAAATATCTTTTTTGGGTCTTATAAGCGCCTTACCACTTTCTCTTATAAACCTTCGTAATGATGTGTTCTGTTCTTTGAAAAATCGGTCTTTCCAAACCACACATCCCTCGTTCACAACCTCCCATATTGCTGTAATTGTATCACCACTATTACAAACTTCCTCATCAAATTCAGAAAAAACATATTTTGATTTATCATATGTGTTAAATATATGTTCCATCTTATCAACAAGGTCAGCAGTAGCAGAATAGGTAGTAATTGTCATGTTCAATCCTTTGCGATATCTCCGGATTTCTCGAATCAAACCGTATACACGACCTTCTTTATTTCTTTTATAAAAAGAGAGTCTTCCCCCGAGGGTGATCAGATATCTATACCATGTATCTTGATCAATAAAAGCAAATATCGGCTGGGCATGCCGAAAAGCTGCCCTGAACTCTGCATGTGTTATGGATATGACCCTCTCCTGTTTTCCAACCGCCCCGTGATCCAGAATATTTATTTCTCCATAATATTCATCATTCAACAGGATCATATAATAATCAGCATATTTTACTTGATTTAAAATAAACAGGTTGGGATTGTATCCTGCGCGTGTTTCCAAGTCATCACCAGACATATGAAGAGTCTCAGGCCTGTCACTTGAGATGGGATTAAATTTGACACAGTTAAAAGGATGGTGTAACCTTTCATAGACGGCAGATCTCTCTTCTTGCAAATTATGAATCGTTGAACTGATGAATATTTTTCTTTCGCACAATTTATTTGACATGGTATTTTCTCCCTCATATATCAAATTATACAGCAAAGAAATAAAAAAAGATAGTGTGACCAGAAAACAATATGCGTCTGGATGTGTGGAGGAAAGTTCCTAATATTGACGGAGAGGGAAAGGTCTGGTAGACTGGAGGGAAAGTTTTGGAGGTGGAAGGATGCAGTATCGGGAGGATCGGAAGGGGACGCGGCTTTCTGTATTGGGGTATGGGTGTCTTCGGTTTACGAGGAAAAATGGCAGGATTGATCTTGAGAAGGCGGAAAGCGAGATTCTGGAGGCGATCCGGGGCGGGGTGAATTATTTTGACACGGCGTATGTGTATCATGGGAGCGAGGCGGCGCTGGGGGAGATTCTTGAGAGAAACGGGCTTCGGGAGCGGGTGTATATCGCGACGAAACTGCCGCATTATCTGATCAAATCGAAAGGCGGGCTGGAGCGGTGTTTTCAGGAACAGCTCGGGCGGCTTCGGACGGATTATGTGGACTATTATCTGATGCATATGCTGAATGATGCGGATACCTGGGAAGTGCTGAAGGAAAAGGGGGTGCAGGACTGGATTGAGGAGAAGCTTCGCATTGGCCAGATCCGCAATATCGGTTTTTCTTATCATGGAAATTCGGAGAATTTTAAGAGGCTTCTGGACGCTTATGACTGGGATTTCTGTCAGATTCAGTATAACTATATGGACGAGCACACCCAGGCCGGACGGGCGGGGCTTTTGTATGCCCGGGAGAAAGGGATTCCGGTGGTGATCATGGAGCCTTTGCGGGGCGGGAAGCTGGTGGAGCTTCTGCCGAAGGAGGCGAAGGAACTTTTTGCCCGGGCGGAGCCGAAGCGAAGTCCGGCGGAGTGGGCGTTTCGGTGGCTGTGGAATCAGGAGGGCGTGACGGTGGTGCTCTCCGGCATGAATTCTCTTAAGATGGTCCAGGAGAATGTCCGAGCGGCCGGGGAGGCGAAAGCGGGGGAACTGACCGAGAGCGATCTGGAACTGTATGAGAGGGTGCGCCGGGAGATCGGGAAGAAGGTAAAAGTCGGCTGCACGGCCTGCGGCTACTGTATGCCCTGTCCCCAGGGCATCGATATTCCGGGAACCTTCCGCTGTTATAATGAAATGTATACGGAACGGCCGAAGGTGGGGAAGAAGGAGTATATGATGACTACCGCGTTCCGAAAGAAACAAAATCCGGCGTCCGGATGTATCCGGTGCGGAAAATGCGAGCGGCTCTGCCCCCAGCATCTGGAGATCCGCAAGGAATTAAAGGCGGCGGCGAAGGAGCTGGAGGACCTCCGCTACCGGGTGATGGCGTGGCTGGTCAGAAGCTTTCGAATCTGGAGGTAAAAACAGCAATGGACCGTACAACCTCCGGGAGGATTTGCTGACGCGGGCGCGGCAGAAAATGCTCCCAGATCCAGGGGGTTGGAAGGGGAATTGCGGAACTTGGATATAAAGGAGTACGTTATGAAAAAAGAGGTTGTCACATTGATCGGGATGCCCGGGGCGGGGAAAAGCACCGTGGGCGTGGTATTGGCAAAGGTGCTGGGCTATCGTTTTGTGGATTCGGATCTGGAGATCCAGGAGCAGACCGGGAAGCTTTTGCACGAGCTGATCAGTGAGCTGGGAGACGACGGGTTCCTGGAGTTGGAAAACCGGGTGAATGCTAGGCTTTCGCCCAGGCGGGCGGTCATCGCCACGGGCGGAAGCGTGGTCTACGGAAAAGAGGCGATGGAACATCTTCGGGAGATTTCCACTGTGGTTTATCTGAAACTGGGGCTTGAGAGCCTGAAGGAGCGCCTGGGGGATCTTCACGAGCGGGGCGTGGTTTTAAAGGAGGGCCAGACCCTCAAGGACCTGCTGATGGAGCGCAGTCCCCTGTATGAGCGGTATGCCCATCTGGTCATCGACGCCGAGACGCTGGACATCCGGGGGGTGGTGCGCACGGTCACAGCTGCTCTGCAAAATAACGGATGAGCGCATCCCCATCCGCCAGGCCTTCCTTCCCGGGCAGAAGTCCAGTTCGCTCCGGGTGCCACTGGACCCCAAGGATATTCGGTCGGGTCCGGTGTTCCAGGGCTTCGACGACGCGGTCGGGCGCGGTCTGGGTGACCAGAAGATCTGTGCCGATCCGGCCGCAGCCCTGGTGATGGGCGCTGTTGACCAGACAGGCGGGGCCGTAGAGGCGGGAGAGCAGGGAAGATTCTTTACACTGAGCCGGGTGGATCTGATCCAGGTCCTGATAACGGTGTGCGTCCGAAGTGGGCAGATCCTGGATCAGATCTCCGCCAAAGTAGACGTTGAGAAGCTGCATGCCCCGGCAGATACCGAGGATCGGCCTGCCCGTCAGGAAAAAGGCGTGGAGAAGGGCAAACTGGGCGTTGTCAAGCTCCCGGTCTGCGGGGTTAGAACCCTGGTCTTCCTGACCAAACCAGAATGGGTCCATATCGCCTCCGCCAGGCAGCAGAATTTTATCATAGGAAGAGAGAGAGTCCGGGCAGAGACTGGTGCAGTAAGAGACCTGGCAGCGGGAGAGCGCGCGCTCATAATTTTTGGTGTTTTCAGGAATACCTGCGATCAGGATGTTCATAGAATAGCCTGCAGGGACTTTTGATATAGGTTATGATGCTGGAGGCAAAAGGTGTCTTGCCCCGTATGATTTAAGAGGTGAATATATGCGGATAGAAGAGAAATACCGGGAGATGGCGAGAGAGCTGCATCAAAACTGTCCAGTGGTGGATGCCCATCTGGACCTGGCGGGAGAATTGTATTTTCGGGTGATGAACGGGGAGAAGAATCCCCTTCGGACCCATTATCTGGAGCCTTTTCGGGAAGCGGGCCTGAACCTGGTCGTCTCCTCGATTTATTTGAGAAATGATCAGCTCCCGGAGGGGGGCCTTCGGGCAGCTCTGGATCAAATCAGTGTGCTTTATGAGGCGGTGGATCAGAATGAGGAATTCTGTCTGGTCCGAAGCAGGGAGGAGCTTGACCGGGCGTTTCGGGAGAACCGGATCGGCGTTTTGCTCTATATGGAAGGGCTGGACTGCATCGGCAAGGATCTAAAGCTTCTGCGTGTCCTGTATGAATTGGGTGTGAGGGGGGCTTCTCTGACCTGGAGCAGAAGGAACGATCTGGCGAGCGGCTGCTGCAAGGCGGGGGAGCGGATGCAGATCCCGGGGGGACTGTCCCCGGAGGGAAGAACGGCGGTGGCGGAGCTGGAGCGGCTTTCCATGTTCCTGGACGTCAGCCATCTGAATGACGACGGCTTCGAGGAGGTATGTCGGATCGCGAAGAGACCTTTTGCGGCGACTCACTCCAACAGCCAGCGGGTCTTCTTTAACTATCGGAATCTGAGCGATGAGCAGATGAGGGCGCTTGGCAGCAGGGGCGGCGTTATGGGGCTCAATGGCTGTGATCTGATCGTCGGATGCGCCGGGGGAGAGGACCCGCTTGAGATGCTCTGTCGGCATGTGGAATACGAGGCGTCGGTGATCGGGATTGATCAGGTGGGTCTGGGCCTGGACTTCTGCGATTCCTATACGGAGGCGGAGCCGAAGTATCCGGGCGGGGAAAATTGGAAGAGACACGACTGCCTGGGGGATCACCGAAGGCTGCCGGAGCTGACGGCGGCGCTTTTAAAAAGGGGGATGACGGCGGAAGACGTGAAAAAAGTGATCGGAGGCAACTGGATTCGGTATTTTCGGGAAGTTTTACTTGACAAGCCTTTGTTTCCCGCATAGAATACTTGTATGAAACGGCGATGAAGAGAATAAGTAGCGATTGCAGGGAACCCACAGAAAGCAGCCGGCGGATGAGAGGCGCGGGGGAGGGCATTCATGAATACATCTTGGAGCTTTTCTTCTGAAGCAGGTCGTAAAGGGACTTGTGGGTAGGAGGAGACGGGGGCATCCGTTATGGTGCGAGGGTACGGCTTTTGGGCGGTACCTGCTGAGGCAGCGGGGCGTGAGCGCGGCTGTAAATGAAGGTGGTAACACGGGATTTTTAGATTCTCGTCCTTTTTAATGAAGGGCGGGGATTTTTTTATGGTAAGAAGGAGGAAACATATGCAGGTATATGACGAGTTGATTGCGAGAGGGTTGATTGCGCAGGTGACGGATGAGGATGAGATCCGGGAGATGGTGAATGAGGGGAAGGCGGTATTTTATATCGGCTTTGATCCTACGGCGGACAGTCTTCATGTGGGGCATTTTATGGCGTTGTGTCTGATGAAGAGGCTGCAGATGGCGGGGAATAAGCCGATTGCCTTGATCGGCGGGGGGACGGCGATGATCGGCGATCCTTCCGGGAGGACGGATATGCGGCAGATGATGACGCCGGAGACGATTCAGCACAATGTGGATTGTTTTAAAAAGCAGATGAGCAAATTTATTGATTTTTCCGATGGGAAGGCGCTTTTGGTGAACAACGCGGACTGGCTGCTGCCGCTGAACTATGTGGAGATGCTGCGGGATGTGGGGGCGCATTTCAGCGTGAACCGGATGCTGACGGCGGAGTGCTACAAGAAGCGCATGGAGAAGGGCTTAAGTTTTCTGGAGTTCAACTACATGATTATGCAGAGCTATGATTTCCTGCAGCTTTTTGAGAAATACGGCTGCAACATGCAGTTCGGCGGGGACGATCAGTGGTCCAATATGCTGGGAGGCACGGAGCTGATCCGGAGGAAGCTTGGCAAGGACGCCCACGCCATGACCATCACTCTGCTTCTCAATTCCGAGGGCAACAAGATGGGCAAGACCGCCAAGGGCGCGGTGTGGCTGGACCCGGAGAAGACAAGCCCTTATGAATTTTATCAGTATTGGAGAAATGTGTCAGATGCGGACGTATTGAAATGTCTGCGGATGCTGACCTTCCTTCCCCTGGAGCAGATCGACGCCATGGACCAGTGGGAGGGCAGCCAGCTGAATGAGGCCAAGGAGATCCTTGCTTACGAGCTGACGAAGTTGGTACACAGCGAGGAGGAGGCCAAGAAGGCTCAGGAGAGCGCTCGTGCCCTTTTTGGAAGCGGAAATGCGGAGGAGATGCCCACGGCGGAGCTTTCCACGGAAGATTTCCGGGACGGCAGAGTGGACATCCTGACCATTGTACACAAGTCGGGGTTAAGCGCTTCCCGGTCCGAGGCCCGCAGGAACGTCCAGCAGGGCGGTGTGACGGTGAACGGAGAAAAAGTGACGGATATCGCTGCCTCCTATACGCAGGAGCAGTTCCAGGAGGGGCTTGTGGTCAAGCGGGGAAAGAAGAATTTTAAGAAAGTCGTTCTTTTATAAGGAACATTCGGATATGAAGATTTTATATCTGAATACCACCTACCAGTGCGGCGGCGCGGAGCAGGTCGTATCCCAGCTTAAGCGGGGCATGGAGCGGCGGGGGCATGAGGTCCATCAGATCGTCAGCTATGACACGAGGAATCTGAAGCTTCCCACCAATGTCCATGTGCTTTACAATTCCTTCGGGATGCGGATGTTCAACCGGCTGATCACCGGGAATCACGGCAACCAAAGCCTGCACATCCCCTACAGCGCCCGGTATATCCGGTCTTATATTAAGAAACATCAGATTGATGTGGTGCATTTTCACAACCTCCATGATAATTTCCTGGGCATTCGGGATATCCCGGAGCTGGCGGCCGCGTGTCCCACGGTCTGGACGCTCCATGACTTCTGGGCGCTGACCGGGCACTGCGCGTCGCCTTACGGCTGTGAGGAAGAAAAATGGAAGGAAGGATGCGCGTCCTGTCCCTGCCTTGGCAACTATCCGGCCCTTCGGAAGGACACGGCCCATCGCCTGTTTTTGGAAAAAAAGAAGGCTTTTCGGAAATATCCTCTGACCTTTACGGTTCCTTCCGGATGGCTCCTTGAGCAGTTTGAGACCTCTCACTTGAAAGGATTGCCCTGCGAGCGGGTGTATAACAGTCTGGATACGGACCTTTGGCAACCTTTGAAGCGTCAGAAGGTCCGGGAAGCGTATCAGATCGGGACGGAGGAGAAGGTGATCGGTTTTATCGCGGCGGACCCGGAGAAGAAGCTGAAAGGCATGCCTTATCTTCTGGAGGCCCTTCACCGGCTTTCGAATCCGGAAGATTACCTTCTGCTGGTGGCAGGGAAGGAGAGCCGGGAACTTCAGGAACTCAAAGGAAAATACCGGGTTCGTCATCTGGGATATCTTTCCGAACAGAAGGCCTTGAGGGAATTCTACACGCTGGCGGATGTGCTGGTGAATCCTTCCGTATACGATACGTTTGGGCTTACGAATATTGAGGCCATGGCCTGCGGCACGCCGGTGATCGCGTTTCCCGTATGCGCCATGCCGGAGATCCTGGAGGAGGGCTGCGGCTGGATTGCCGGGGAGGTTGGAAGCGAAGCCCTGGCAGAGGCCATCGCCCGGGCATTTTCTGATCGGGAGCTGCTGGAGAAAAAGGGGCGAGCCAGCCGACGTCGGGCGGAACAGGTGTTTTCAGAAGGGAAAATGCTGGATCGATTCGAGGAAATTTACCAGGAGACAATTAAGGGAGGACGATAGAAATGACCAATAACCAAAATACTTATACCATCGCCATCGCAGGCACCGGCTATGTGGGTCTGTCCAACGCGATTCTGTTGGCGCAGCGCCACAAGGTCTATGCGGTGGACATTATCAAGGAAAAGGTGGATCTGATCAACGCGGGGAAGTCGCCGATCATTGACCGGGAGATTGAGGAATATCTGGCGGAGGGGAACCTCCATCTGACGGCGACCACCGATGGGAGAAAAGCTTACGGGGAGGCGGATTTTGTCATCATCTCCACTCCCACCAACTATGACCCGGTGAAAAATTACTTTGACACCAGCTCGGTGGAGCAGGTGATTCAGCTGGTAAAAGCATGCAATCCGGAAGCAGTGATGGTCATCAAATCCACGGTTCCTGTAGGTTTCACTCTTCGGATGCAGCAAAAATATCAGTGCGGCAATCTGCTGTTCTCGCCGGAATTCCTGCGGGAAGGAAGGGCGCTCTATGACAATCTCTATCCGTCCCGAATCATCGTGGGCAGGCGTAAACAGGACGAAGGGATGGAGGCCGCCGCCCGCACCTTTGCGGGACTTTTGCAGGAGGGAGCCGTCAAGGAAGAGATCCCCACTCTCTTTATGGAGCCGACGGAGGCCGAGGCGGTCAAGCTCTTTGCCAACACTTATCTGGCTCTGCGGGTTTCTTATTTCAATGAGCTGGACACTTATGCGGAAGTTCACGGACTGGATACCAAAAGCATCATCGACGGCGTCTGTCTGGACCCGAGAATCGGCGTGCACTATAACAATCCGTCCTTCGGCTACGGCGGTTACTGCCTGCCCAAGGATACCAAACAGCTTCTGGCCAATTATCATGATGTGCCGGAGAACTTGATCCAGGCTATCGTGGACGCCAACGGAACCCGGAAAGATTTCATCGCGGAAAAAGTGCTGGAGAAAGCAGGCTATTATGAGGGCGCCAACGGGCGCAACGGTATGCCCGGCAGACATGTGATGGTGGGCGTCTACCGGCTGACCATGAAGGCGAACAGCGACAATTTCCGCCAGAGTTCCATCCAGGGCGTCATGAAACGGATCAAGGCAAAAGGCGCGGAAGTGGTGATCTATGAGCCGACCCTTTCGGAGGGCAGCCGCTTTTTCGGGAGCCTGGTGGTCAACGATCTGCACCGATTCAAGGAAATGTGCGATGTGATCATTGCCAACCGCTATGATGCGGAGCTGGACGATGTGGAAGAAAAAGTGTATACGAGGGATATTTTTCGGCGGGATTAGCTGGAAGCAGGACAGGCGGCTATTGAATAAATGGTGGAAATATAGTATAATAGGCGTCATGTAATGCGAAATACTGGAATATTTGGAGCTGAATATGTATCGTAAGAGAAAACAGTTGATGGAGATCGCAGTCTGCGTGGTCGATGCGGCAGCCGTGCTGTTCAGCCTTCTGGTGGCGGGAATGATCCGTTATCAGAATATGAATGCGCTCAGATCGGCGGAAGACATCAAGGGAATGTGCAGCATCATGATCCTGCTTCACGTGACTGCATTCTATTTTCTGAAAGTGTATGACGGCTTTTTCAAAAGAGGCCGTTACCGGGAACTTCTGCTTTCTGTAAAACATAATCTGATCCTGGTGGCAGGGGGAACCCTGCTGGGATTCAGCCTGAAAAATGATATCTTCACATCCAGACTGGTGATGGGATACTTTTTTGTGATCAATACCACCATGATCTGGCTGATGCATTTGTTTATCCGCAACCGGGATCGGGTGCTTCGTTTTAGTCAAAGGAAAGAGACAAGCCTTCTGGTGGTGACTACGACCAACCATTTGCCGGAGATCGTGGATCGCTTTCACAGATCCAAGGAGACGGTCTGGAAAATTGCCGGAGTCGTGCTGCTGGACGGTCAGCCGCTTCCGAAAGGGTTGAAGGGGCTGGTGGAGCTCATTCCGGAGGACGAGGAGGCCTATCTGGAATATGCCACCCAGCATGTGGTGGATGAGGTCTTTATTCAGGTAGACGAGATTCAGAAGAGAGAGCGCCTTCTCAAAAACATGATCCTGGAATTCGAGAAGATGGGCATCGTAGTGAATCTGAATCTGGACCTCTTTGATCTGGGCCTGGAAGGAGAGCGGCGGGTCTATAATCTGGAGCAGTATCAGGTACTGGCATTTTCCAGCCGCCTGTTCGACTACCGCATGGTGCAGATCAAGCGTCTGATCGACATTCTAGGCGCCCTGGTAGGTATGGTGATTACCGTGATTGTGGGTGTGGTGCTGGCTCCGTTTTTGTTGCTGGAATCCCCGGGACCTTTGATCTTTTGCCAGAAACGGGTGGGCGTCAACGGTAGGGTGTTTCATTTTTATAAATTTCGGTCCATGTATGTGGACGCCGAGGAGCGGAAGAAAGAGCTGATGGCCCAGAACGAAGTGAACGGCCTGATGTTCAAGATGGAAAATGATCCCCGGGTAACGAAGGTGGGAAATTTTATCCGGAAAACCAGCATCGACGAGCTGCCTCAGTTCTGGAACGTGCTGAAAGGGGATATGAGTCTGGTGGGAACCAGGCCGCCCACTTTGGATGAGTACCAGCAGTACAGCTATTATCAGAAGCGGAGAATCAGCTTCCGTCCGGGGATTACGGGCCTGTGGCAGATCAGCGGCAGAAGCGATATCAAAGATTTTGATGAAGTGGTGAAGCTGGATCTGAAATATATCGATAACTGGTCGTTGGTACTGGATTTTAAGATTATTTTTAAAACCATACTGGTCGTGCTTCGGGGAATCGGGGCGAAGTAAAGTTGTAGAACTATGAATTAGGAGAAAAAAATGAACGATAACTATTACAATGGGTATGAAGACGAGATGGAGATTGACCTGATCGACCTGATGTTCGATCTGATGCGGCACTGGCGCTCTCTGATCGTGGCGATCATCATTGGAGCGATCGTGGGCGGCGGCATTTATGTGGTGAAAAAGACGTCAGCGGAGAAGGCGGCTGTACAGGAGGACGACCAAGAGGCAAGCAAGCTTCCGGAGGACTATGAGGTCAATCCGGATGTGGAGGCCAATATGGAGCTGGCCTATCAGTACCGGCAGCTATATTTCCGCCAGCTGGAATATAACCAGAAGTCCATCGTGATGCAGCTGAATCCCAACGCGGTCTACAGCGGAGAGCTGAAGTATTATGTATCCGCCGGATATGATACAGGGCTGATCAGCATTCTGTATCAGAATATCTTAAGCGACAGCAATGTGCTGGCAGAACTGCAGGAGGCGTCTCAGTTGGATTGTGAACCTTCTTATATCAAAGAGCTGATTGGCTGTTCGATCAGCAGTGAGAGTGACGCTTCAGTCAATATTAACAACATGATGAGTTCCTCCGAAGAGAGCGCCGCATTTGTGACGAAAAATGCAGCCGTCACGTACAGTGTGGTATCTACCAGCGAAGAATCTTGCGAACAGATGCTGGAGATCATTCGTAAAAAAGTTGCGGAACTGGATGCAGAATGTGCACAGGGAGGATATGAGACTTATCGTGCGCTGGAGGTCAACGACGCTGTGCGCCTGGTGACCAACAATGATTATTTGAATCGTCAGAAAGCCAACATCGACCAGCTGAGCACCTATCTGTCGAATGTGCAGAGACTGGAAGCGACTTTTGAGGAAGACGACCTGATCTACTACAATGAAACCTATCTGGCAAGAGAATATGAGATGGAAGAGGAGAGCTCCGAACTTCTGGGAACAGCAGGAGCGGAGGAAGGTCCCGTATCGGTGAACCCGGTCAAATGGCTGGTCATCGGCATTTTCCTCCTGTGCGTCTGCTGGGGCGGCTACTTTATGCTGAAATATTTGTTGGATAAGCATATCAAGACCAGCGACGAGGTGAAAAACTACCGCATCCCGCTGATCGGGTGCCTGGAAGGGCAGAAGAAGCAGTACAAAGGCTTGGATGCTTTGATCGAGAAGCTGGCGCGTAGGACCAAGAGTCCGGCGGACAGCGAAGACTATATCGCGGCTTCTATCGAGGCCATGGATGCGAAGGAAATCCTGCTCTGCGGCGATCTGAAGGATGAGGCGACCCGAAAGGTGATGAATTCTCTGAAAGAGAAGTGCGCAAGAATCGAGATCTCCGAATATCCCGGCCAAAACAGCGAGGCGCTGGAGCGGGCAGGCGAGAGAGCACTGGTATTCCTGGTACAGATTGGCAAGACGACTCGGACCGAGCTGCAGAGAGAGCTGGAAGTGTGCAGGATGCAGAAGATTGGAGTGCTGGGGGCTGTGGTGATGTAGAAAGATACGATTATAAAACCCCTGCGGGTTTCATGCGGATGGAGAAGGCATGAGAATCCGCAGGGGTTTTTGCGGATTTTTAAATTTAACGAAATTTATGAAGAAAGGCGGAAGGGTTTATTGCTGGAATCTCTGAATGGGTGAAATCATTCTCATTACATGTAATAATGTAATCTGCGCCAATGTCTTTGGCACACTTATCCTGAAGGCAATCTTCAAAATCCGGAAATGAATCTTTTTCTATAGCATCCAGTATTTCTTTTTGCGCAGCAGAGGCAACCGTAAAAATTTCGCAGATATCTTTCAAGACATTACGTCTTTCCGAGTTACTCCATTTTCTCAGAACATACCATAAGATTGAGAGTGTATGAAAAGCGATATATCCATTATATTCACTTCGCGCACATAATTCGACAATTTTTACAGATTGTTCCAGGTATTGATCCTCGCGGTTTGTAATATAGTTGAGAAGTACATTTGTATCAATCAACAATACCATATTTTGCATTCATAGCTTCCTCGCGTTCTGTATTATAATTGATAGGATTGGCAGTTTTTTTCCTGAAAATCTCCAGCCTTTTGAAAGCAGCCAGTTTTTTTTCAGAATTGAGTGTTGTATACTCCAATGGTGTTTTAACACTAAATGGAATGCATCTTTCTTGTAGAGCGGTTCTTGTAAAAGTTTCGTAAAAAGTCTGCTTTGTCTGTCCCATGGCATTGAGCATGGCATCGAGTTCTTCGTAGATAGAATCCTCAAGCCGTATACTGATGGTCTTCATTCGATTGCCCCTTTCCTTTTGCTTTTTTTATATTATATCTTGATTTGATGCAAATAGCAAACAATGTAATTTGGATTTGTTAAGGAGTTATTGGGTGCAAATTGAGACAATGACGTTATCGCCGCATGATCTCGTAGCTTTTAATGGACATACTTGTAGACATTTATAACATGCTATACATTTTGTTTGGTCAATGTTTGGATACTCAGAGCTCTGTTCATTTTCTTTTCTCTGGTGTCGCTTACAATGTCTGCATCTGATATTTTGTTTATGATATGATAGAATCTTCTGGCAAAAAAGGAGCGTACAGGTGGTTCGTCTTTTGGATTCACTCGCCTAGTCGCAACATTGTCATATTGATTGTTCTCCAATGTTTCTATCATCTGCGGCAACAATGTTGGCGGGTCCTGCAGGCCAGCATCCATAATAACTATACAGTCTCTTGTCACATTGCAAAACCCGGCAGCCGTATACAGGGAGAAAAGGGCATAAGTCTGAAGCCTTGCCATAGTTATCACCGTTGTTTCTGTTTGGCATAGCACGTACTTCATATATTATTCCACAAGTTCTTGTTTCATAGGACAGAAAGGCGACTTGAATCCCGAATTTTTACCAAGCATTGCATCTTAAAATAATAAGCCGAGTTGGCTGATTACATACGACATAAGCTATGCTTTGAACTTGGTATCATATTCATTTAATATTTGCTTAAAGTCTTTAAACCATGTGGATGTCAAATGCATATTGATGAAAATATCATATTTATTTTTGTCTACTGAAATTCCAGATAACATCGATAATAGTTTATTTTTAAAATCGGAGAATTCACTAATTGAATCACATATATTTGAAATTCCTTGTATTTGAAATTCCTCATGGTCGGTTCCATATCTAGCTATCATATGACAGTAATTAATTGCGGTCTCATAAAATCTGGGAGTAGGATAGTCAATTCCATCAGCTATTTTCCTGGATTTATCTATTCCAGGTGATGATAAAATACATACAGCTGCACGATTAAGCATTTTCATATAATCATTTCTACTTTTTAATGTATTGATTTGCCCTTCTTGGGTTGAAAAATAAGTTAATTGTTTTGTGGTTTCATCGTAATCTGCATAAATATATTCGTATTCGGGGTATTCCTGCACGAATTTCAACGCATATTTGTGTAAAATATGGTTATTTCTCCCTAATTGGACTATAATGGGGTATTTCTCTGGAATTTCATTCATTTTCCATTTGTCAGAAATACATAATGGCATGTAATATACATTATGGCATAGGGGCTTAATTAGCTCATAGATATCTAATAAAGTTAAATGAAAGACATATTTTTTTTCGTCCAATATACCAAGATCCTATAAAAGCTACAAATTCACTTACTAATGTTGTAAATGCCGCACCATTCTGTTTGAATTGAGGAATAAGAAGAAAATTTAAGCATATATTGAGAACAGCACTCATAATAGTGATAAAAAATAATTTATTTTCTTCTTTAAAAGGTATCAGCACACATTGACCCCCAAAATAAGCACCCAAAGAAAACAATAAGGATATGCTTAAAATAGCAAATGAGATAGTTGTTTCTAAATATTCTTCTCCGGAAATTATGATTATTATTTCTTTGCTTAAAAAAACTAATCCTATAATAATTGGAATTAATAAAAATATTAGCCAATTAAAAATACTTGTAGATAAATTGTTAATATCTTCTTTTTTATCTTCTCCAATTAAAAAAGAAATTTGTGGGATAAATACAACTAATAGCGATGATGTAATCGTCTTTATAATGTAAGCGACGAATAACCACCCGTTCCACAACTCCAACATTTTGTGAGATAATA
>CAJUDY010000034.1 GCA_910584945.1 uncultured Lachnospiraceae bacterium
TTAAGTCCGCAAACCCTTGATTTTACTGGTCTTTTCCGCCAAGCGTTTTCATCGTGGGGAATACTAATACGTATAGGTTTGGCTTGCTCTTGCACTCACCATCCTGGATCTGAAAGGATCATAGCATATTCGTCTGGGAAAGACATGACTGCTACTCATCCCACCCATCCGTAAACCGCACGTTCACGCAGATATTGCGGACCACATCCCCTTCTTTTAATTCCACATCCCTGGGGTCGGAGACAGGCGGAAGTTCTCCGTCGTCCTCGGACAGTTCCAGGCTGATCCAGTCGGAGGCGGCTTCGTTGGCCAGTTCCACGGCCTCCTCCAGCGTCTCCCCTTCCGCCTCGCAGCTTTCCAGATCCGGAAATACCGCCCGATAGGTTCCTTTTTCTGTCTTACGGATGATTGCCGGATAGATAAATTTCATAAATATTTTCCGCCTTTTCTTATATTTTTGCGTCGCCGCGCTCGTTGACCAGATAATACCCCACGCTTTCCACCCGTCGGGAGAGGCATCCCCGGCATTCGGCGGCCTCTTCTCCGGTGCAGATTTTGTTATCATACAAATCATAATGTTTCCGGTTCTTAACCGGAGACAGATTTGGCATGACCACATTCGCTCCGGCTTCCAGCCCCTTTTCCCTTCCCCTCGGGTCCAGAGTTCCAAGAGCCGTGGTGGCCGGCAGCAGCACTTTAGGCAGCAGAATTCGGATCACGGACAGAAGAAACAGCGTCTGCTCCACGCTGCCCGCCGGCTCTTTGGCAAATACGGTTTCATGATGGGGGATAAAGGGCCCGATTCCCACCATATGGGGCTGCAATTCTTTTAAAAACACCAGATCCTCTGCCAGACACTCCGCTGTCTGTCCCGGGGAACCTACCATAAAGCCCGCTCCCACCTGATAGCCCAAAAGCTTCAGATCATAGAGACAGAGCTTCCGCACCGCGAGACTCATGCCGGAGGGATGCAGCTTTCTATAATGCGCTTCATTCGCCGTCTCGTGGCGCAGCAGATACCGGTCCGCCCCGGCTTCTTTCCAAAGACGATAGCTCTCGTAGGGGCGCTCCCCCACGGACAGAGTGATCGCGCAGTCAGGATAGCGGCTGCGGATCGCACGGATGATCTCCGCCATCCGTTCATCCGTGAACCACCGGTCCTCTCCGCCCTGTAGAACGAATGTTCGAAATCCCAGTTCATATCCTCTGTCGCAGCAGTCCAGGATCTCCTCCTTTGTCAGCCGGTATCGGCGGGCATGGAGATTCCCCCTCCGGATGCCGCAGTAATAGCAGTCATTTCTGCAATAGTTCGTAAACTCGATCAGCCCTCTGGTATACACCTTCTCTCCATAGTGCAGCTTCCGAATCCGCACGGCCTCCTCTCTCAGTCTTCCTGCCGCCTCCGGATCGGACGCAAAGCCCAGCAGTTCCGCGAACTCCTCTTTGGTAAAGTCCGGATTTTCCAAATATTTTCCGATGATATCCCCCATCTTTCTCCCCCGTTATCTCACAAACATTTTTACCAGTTTCTCTTTGATCTCATTATAAGGCTGATACCGCATGGGCAGATCCAGCCAGGTGTATTTTTTCACGATGCTTTTCTCATGACTGAAAGTCTCAAAGCTTTTCTTTCCATGATAAGCTCCCATCCCGCTGTCTCCCACGCCTCCGAATCCCAGCCGGGAAGTGGCCAGATGGATAACCGTATCATTCACGCAGCCCCCTCCATAGGAGACTTCTCTCAGCACTTTTTCTTCTGTCCTCCGGGCGCTGGTAAACAGATACAGGGCCAGCGGTTTCGGGCGGGCTTTCACGAAGGCGCAGGCTTCTTCCACGGAATCTGCCGTCAGAATGGGCAACACCGGGCCGAAGATCTCCTCCTGCATCACCGCGTCTTCTTCTGTCACATTCTCCAGCACCGTCGGTTCAATTTGAAGGGTTTTTTCATCCCAGGCTCCGCCATACACCACTTTTTCCGGGTCCATCAGTCCCACTACCCGATCAAAATGCTTCCGGTTCACCATTCTGCCGTAGGACGGATTCTGAAGGGGATGTTCCCCGTACTGCCTGCGGATCTCTTTTTTGATGCAGGAGACAAGCTCCTCCTGAACACTTCGCTCCGCCAGCACATAATCCGGCGCCACGCAGGTCTGCCCGCAATTTAAATATTTTCCAAAGACCAGCCTTCTTGCGGCGAGCTTCAAATCCGCCGTGTGATCGACGATACAGGGACTTTTGCCGCCCAGCTCCAGCGTCACCGGAGTCAGATGAGCCGCCGCTTTCTCCATGACCATCCGCCCCACCTTCACGCCGCCGGTGAAAAAGATATAGTCGAACTTCTGTTCCAGAAGACTCTGGTTCTCCTCTCTTCCGCCTTCCACCACCGCCACATATTCTTCCGGATAGATCTCTTCAAGCATCTGCGCGATCACACGGGAAGTCGCCGGCGCATAGGCCGACGGCTTCACCACGCAGCAGTTTCCCGCCGCCAGGGCGCCGACCAGAGGCTCCAGAGTCAAAAGCACCGGATAGTTCCACGGAGACATCACCAGCACGACTCCGTAGGGCTCCTGCACGGTGAAGCTTTTGGCGTGAAACTGCGCCAGAGGCGTCCCCGCCCGGCGGTTCCGGGCAAAGGAGCGCAGATGCTTTTTCATATAACGAAGCTCCGACAGAGCCAGTCCGATCTCACACATATAAGCTTCCGCCCCGGATTTTCCCAGATCGGAAAAAAGCGCCTCCCGAAGTCTCTGCTCTCTGTCTTTGACGCCCCGCTCCAGAGCCTCCAGCGCCCGGAGCCGGTAAGCGGTCTCCAGGGTCTTTCCAGAATTAAAAAAAGTTCGCTGCTTCTCTGATAATGTCCTGATATCCATCGATTACCTGCCCTTTACCTCATAATAAATCTGCTCCAGCTCCCGGCGGTTCATCAGAACCGGAACCGGATACAGGGGATTTCCCTCCTTGTCCGCATGCTTTGCCATAACCGGTATATCTTCGGGCTGAATCTCCGGAAAATGCCGGGGAATCTCCATGGAATCGTTCATCTCCTGAATCCAGCCGATAAAAGAGACCGCAGCCTCCCGGTCCTTCATCTTCCGGTCCACCACGCCGGCATTTCTCGCCAGCCTGGCAAGCTTCTTCTCGCAGGCAGGTCCGTACATCCTAAGGACGATGGGCAGAATCACCGCGTTGGCGAGGCCATGGGGCGTACCGTACTGTCCGCCCAGGGAATGGGCAACGGCATGAATATATCCTACATAGGATTTCGTGAAGGCAACTCCTGCGCAGTAAGCGGCCCTCAGCATGCCGCTCCTTGCCTCCTTGTCCTGTCCGTCGTCATAGGCCGCTTTCAGATGCTGATAGATCAGATGAACCGCCTCTTCCGCCATCATCCGGGTCTCCTTTGTGGTGGAGCGGCCGATATACGCCTCCACCGCATGGGTCAGAGCGTCCATGCCCGTGGTGGCTGTAATGCTCTTGGGCAGCCCCATGGTCTCGTGATAATCCAGAACCGCATAGCGGGGAATCAGGCTGAAATCATTGATGGGATACTTGTGATGCTTCTCGCTGTCGGTGATCACCGCCGCCAGCGTAGTTTCGCTGCCGGTTCCCGCCGTGGTGGGTACCGCGATCAGAAGAGGCAGCTTTTTATGTACTTTTAAAAGTCCTTTCATCCGCCGGATGCTCTGACGGGGCTTTACAATCCTGGCCCCCGCCGCCTTGGCGCAGTCCATGGAAGAACCGCCGCCAAAAGCGATCAGCGCTTCCGCTCCCTGCTCCAGATACAGCGCCCTTGCCTCTTCCACATTCTGAATGGTGGGATTCGCCACGGTCCGGTCATAGATACAATAAGAGACTCCCTCCTCCGTCAATGTCTTTTCCAGGAATTCCGTAAGCCCCAGGGCGCGGATGCCGCCGTCGGTCACAATCATAACCGAATGAATATTCTTTTTCCTGCACACATCCGCAATCCCGGCCACCGAAGGGATGATCTTGGGATTCCGGTAGGGCAAAAAGGGAAGGGCCGCCCGGAAGACGGTCTGAAATACTCTGCAATATATTTTTCTGGTGATCCTCATGCTGTCTTTACTCCTCTGAACAATGTTGTCATTCCTAAAAATCTCCTTAAGTATACCTTTTTTTCCGTCATCCGGCAACTGTTTCCTAAGCCTTATCTGCCCCGGCACATACCCGCCAGACAGCAGAGAACGAACAACACAAGGTCCATGCACACGATGGTCGCTCCCACCGGCGTGGAGGCCAGAATAGACAAAAAGATTCCCGCTGCCGCCCCCAGGACGGACAGACAGGCCGAAGCGGCGATGACTCCCCGAAAGCTTTTGAACAACCGCATGGCCGAAAGCGCCGGAAAGATGATCAGCGCCGAGATCAGAAGAGAGCCCACCAGCTTCATGGCCAGTACGATCACCGACGCGGTCACCACCGCCATCAGCAGATTGTACCGGTCCGCCTTCATCCCGGTGGCCCGGGCAAAGGTCTCGTCAAAAGTCACCGCAAAAATCCGGTGATAAAAGAGTGTAAAGATCAGCACCACCGCCGCCGACAGGAGTACGCAGAGCCACACATCTGCTTTGGAAAGTGTCAGGATCGCTGTGGACCCAAAGAGGGTGCTGCACACATCCCCGGTCAGATTGGCGGATTTGGAAAACACATTGAGGAAAAGATATCCCAGAGCCAGCGCACCCACCGAGATCATGGCGATAGCGGCGTCTCCCTGAAGCTTCGCATTCTGTCCGGTGCGCAGCAGCAGAATGGCCGCCGCTATGGTGACCGGCAGCACCACCGCCGTATCATGACCTACGTCCAGCACCGTAGCCGCCGCCATGGCCCCAAAGGCCACATGAGACAGCCCGTCCCCGATAAAGGAAAACCTTTTTAAAACCAGCGACACTCCCAGCAGAGAAGAAGAAAACGCGATCAGCACTCCCACCAGAAACGCATACCGGACAAAGGGATATTGAAAATAGACGCCCAGCAGTTCAAACATGTCTTCCACCTCCTGTCGCGGAAAGATACGCCTTTCCGGTCTCGCTTTTTACATAGTCTTCTTTGGTTCCGAAAAAGAGCGGTTCCTCGCTGATATGAAGAATATGATCCGCGTACGTGACTGCCGCGCCAACGTCATGGGACACCATGAGAATCGTAATCTGTTCTTCCCGGTTCAGTGTACAAAGAAGCTCATACATCTCCTGCACCGCCGCCGGGTCCAGTCCTGCCACCGGTTCGTCCAGAAGCAGCATGGATCTGGTGGCGCAAAGAGCCCTTGCCAGCAGCACTCTCTGCTGCTGCCCGCCGGACAGCTCCCGGTAGCAGCGCCCGGCCAGATGAGTGATTCCCAGCTTTTCCATCTGCTTCCTGGCCGTCTGTTTTTCCTGGTTTCCATAAAACGGACGCCAGCCGAACCTTCCCAGACAGCCGGAGAGCACAATCTCCTGCACCGATGCCGGAAAATCTCTCTGCACCACGGTCTGCTGGGGCAGATATCCGATGCTGTCCGCTTCCAGGCCGTCACCCATGCGGATCATCCCCGACATAGGCGTCCGGAGACCAAGAAGGGTCTTGATCAGCGTACTTTTGCCGGAGCCGTTCTCACCGACGATACAAAGATAATCCCCCTGATTCACTTCAAAGTTCAGATGCTTTACCACCGCTTTTCCTTCATAGCCAAGTTCCAGATCTCTACATACAAGCTGTGCCATCCTGCACTCCTTTCCCCGCTGCCAGCGCTTCTCTGAGTACCCTCAGATTTTCTTCCATGATCCCAAGATAATCCGCTCCGTCCTCCATCTCACTTTCGCTGACCGACTGCATGGAGTTAAGCACCCGTACTTTCTGGTCCCTGGTCCGGGTATTGCCGGCAATGGTCCGGGCAATCTTCTGATCCGACCCGTCGATGGCCAGGATCACCGGCAGGCATCGCTCCTCCGCCTTTTTCGCCAGGTTCGTGATCGTGGAAAAACTCGCCTCTGTCTCCGCCGAACAGCCGGAGAAGGCCGCGTAGCAGGTGATGCCGTAATCCCGGGCCAGATAGAGAAACGGGAAACGGTCCCCGAAGAGAAGCACCGGATGCGGCGTCTGACTCACTGTTTTTCGATATTCTTCATCAAGCGCCGCAAGCATTTCCTGATATGCCGCCGCATTTTTCTCATAAATCCTGCTGTTCTCTTCGTCCAGGGTGCACAGTGCCTCCTCGATCCCGCCGCAGACAAGCTGCGCATTCCGAAGAGAAAGCCAGACATGTTCATCGTATTCTTCCTCTTCATGGCCGTCTGCCTCACGGTGCGTATGCTCCTCTTCCCCGGGCGTCTGCATCCCTTCCAGGTGTTCTTCTTCCCGCACCGCATCCCCAAGAAGCTCCATCAGATTCAGCGCGATCCGGTCCGGCTTCTTTGTATTGTCAAGAGCCGCCTCCACCCAGAAATCCGACTCTCCGCCCACATAGATAAAGAGATCCGCCTCCGCAATCTTCTTCAGATCCCACACCGTAGGCTGATAGCTGTGCAGATCCGCCCCGTTCTTCATCAGAAGCGTCAGTTCTGTCTCTTCTGCCCGTTCTCCAAGAATCTGCCGCACCCAGTCGTATTCCGGAAAAATGGTACACACGATCTTCATCTGCGCTTCCGGCTCCTGCGCCTCTTTGGACCAGGCTCCGCATCCCGCCGCAGAAAATACAAGACACAGGGTCAAACTTAACGCCAAAAGTCTCTTTTTCATCGCTCTTCCTCCCGGCGGCAGCACCCTTCACACTGACCGAAAAGCACGGTCTTCCCTTCGTCAATCTGAAAGCGATGCCGTTTCATGACCTGCATAAACAACGCCTCGCTCTCTTCATCCCCCATATGATACAGTTTTCCGCAGACGGAACACTTCATATGCAGATGGCTGTCACAATGCGCCCCGCAAACCATCTGATACAGAAACTTCCGGCTGTTCCCCTCCACGAACCGCTTCACCAGCCCCTCTTCCACCAGCCTGGGCATGATCCGATACACAGTGCTTTTGCCCGGCGGCGACACGACCGCCGGTTCCGACTTCAATCTTTCGCATAACTCTTCTATGGTAAACGCTTCCTCGCTGTGCGCTTTCAGATAAGCCAGCAGGATGCGCTTTTGTTCCGTCTGATACTGTGCCATAACGCCCTCCAAATATGAGAATTACTCTCATATTATAAGACGATTTTGAAAAATGTCAAGCTAAAGAAATTTCATATCCAGTTCGCCAAGCCCTTCCGCATACTCTGAATGGATCGGACAGATGGCTTCCTTCGGCTCCACGGCCAGAATCAGCCGTGCCAGCTGTTCCGCCATGGCATGTCCGCTGGTATGCAGGCGCTTCACCTCCACGCCCTTTGCCTGCTGCCGCTTCAGAAACGCGTCCCATTTGGGGATATAGGCCGCCTTTTCCGGCTCCAGATAGCCTTCCCATATGGAGTAGACAATCACCGGCCCGATGTCCATGGGCATGTCCCTTTTCACTTCCACGATCCGGGCGTCATCCCTCAGCACCGCCAGCGCTTCCCGGGCAAAGGAAGCAGTCCTCTGATCCCGCGCCCGGGCCAGCGCCTGATAAATGTTGACGGATCTGAATCTTGGTTGACATCAATGCCTCCTCCTTTACAGCAGCTCCTCCCAGCCGGGACGGCCCTGATGCGACTTCAGGACGTCTTCCAGACGCTGACCCGACACGCTCACCTCCCGCAGAATCCTGCGGCGCTCCTGAGTATCTTCCGCACGGTGCGACGCCTCCTCAAGCTGCTTAAGGGAGACGCTGCCCCATTCCCATTCCAGCAGATGGATGAGCCCATACAGTTCCCAGTCGCCATTTCGCTTTCTGCCGCTGACGATCATCCACTGATGAAACAGATTTCGCGGGTCAAAATACATGACGATCACCTTCCAGTCCGCTTTCCGCGTTCCCGCCAGCTCCTCCTCATCCACAGCCAGCAGCGCGTTCTCGATTCTCTCCGTCATCAGAGCGCCCCGGCCCTCCTTGTCATGATACTTGTCGTATAATGTTATGGCTTCCAGAATATCCGAAAGGCTGTCCACCCCTTTTATGGCGTCTGTCATATTCTCTGCGTCTATCCTCTTATAAAGGTCAATCCACCGCTTCCGAGAGTCTGGCGTCTCCAAAAAGCCGGATACAGGATCCGTATCAGCCGACCAAAGGCGGTTTTCCGTATACCATGGTTCCGCAGAGGCTCCCGCAAGTCCCTGTCCTGTTTTTACGCGGCCGACAACATCCCCGAAAGCCGGATATGCAAATTCCATCTGCTCTTCCATGGGTTTTTTCCCTTTCCTCCGTTCCGACGGACGGCTGCATCTCAGACAGATCCTGCCTTCCGGTTCCCCGTTCCGGCAGACCGTACAGATACCCGTATCGTCAAACCGGACGCCCAGCGCCGTCCCGTCCTCCAGCACGGTCTCCACGCTTCCGGTAAGACTGACCTGATTATCAAACCATGGTCCCTCAAGAATCCTGTCAAACGTACGCCGGTCGAAAAAGCCGCTGGTTTTCGGGGCATAAGGCATATGATCCATGCGTTTTTCCGCCAAACCGCCGAAACGGTACAGTGACCTCAGACGATTGTAGACCATTTCCACAAGAATCGCTTTCAAAACGTTTTCGGAAGCGACCCGCGAAACCGTATCCATGGACACGAAATACTTCTGCTCTTCCGCCTCGTCCGTCTCATACTCCATCTGCCCGATAAAACAGATTCCTCTGTTTTCTTTGATATCCTCGAATGTCCAGTCCGGATTCGTCCGGAACCAGAACCGGACTTCTCTACCGGACTGTTCGCGGATACTGGCTCTCATCTCTGCTTCTATTTTAAAGTAGTTCATCCTGATATCCTTTCCTGTTCACAAAATACGTTCACTCTTTGTACGGCAGGCTGGCACCTCACTGTCTTCTCCTTTTGTTTTCTCTCCTGTTCCTTCTGAAAAATATCACAGTCCCAGAATGAGAGCCATACTTCTTCTGCCCCTTTGTCTAATAAAGAAAAAATCTCCTCGCCTCTGAGCCGTCTCCCGCCGCTTTGTATATCTTCCAGAAATTCTTTTTCTCTGTCCATTTCCAGAAACTGCCGAATCCGGGACGCCAGCATCAGATACTCGTAGTGCGGAAAATTATAAAACAACGTGTCAAAGCGAATAACCTTCTTTTTTTCGTCACGATAATTATATTTTTCTTTCACCTTCCTGTATTTCAGCACGTTTTCCGGTCTGACGCTCCATTTTTCAGGTTTCGTTTTCGCCAGGCAGGCCCTGATCCCTTTCCAGTCGCAGATTTTAAGAGTTCCGGGCTTCATCAGCACCAGATCCAGGAACTCTTCCGACGCTTCCACCATCCAGCTTTCCACTTGAAAAAAAGAAAAGATCTGACATATATCCCGATTTTTTCTACATGGAATGTATACAATAACAGGATCGTCTCCCGCCAGCGCCGCGCAGCCGTGCTCCAACGCCTCTATTCCTTGCCTGTTGCCATAAAAATTCATCTCCTGCCAGAAGCATCCTCCGTCTTTTTTATTGATCGCCCAGAACTGTCCGGTCTCACCAGGCAGCAGAACACGATATTTCTTTCCGCGGTATGCGATCTTGTATAAATCAAACATTGTCTGATTCATGGATCATCTCCTCCTGTCTTCTCGACAGACGTTCCACATAAGCCTCACACTTCTCATATACCCCGACGGTTTTCCCTGGCATCTGGTCCTTTAAGATCAGCCCGAAATACCGCTTGTCTTTACTGACCAGATCGCCCAGCATCGCAAACCATCTTTCATGTTTCTCCATTCCGCCTTCGCACCGCCGCAGAAACTGCCGGAACGGAAGCAGAAAATCCGCTCCGAATGCGATGGAAGCGTAATCATCCAGTTTAATTACGCCGATTCCGGTACTGTTACCGGAATGCAGAAAATCCGGGTACAAAAGCCACTGTTCTCTTTCTTCTGCGAATCCTTCCTCCCATGGCTCCGTCTGGTTCACCACAATGCCTTTCACCGGCTGAAAAAAAGGGGACTCGACGGTCTCGACGATTGTGCCAGTAGGATACGGAAGCTTCACATAAGAAAAAACCCCAGGGCCGATCCAATAGTCATTCTCCTCCCGATCCTGCGGCTTTTCCGGCAGGCAGTAGAGCACCTCTCCCTCTGCGTTCAGGAGGATGTTCCATTCCAGTTCCAGATGCCGGACGCCTCTTCTGTAAGATTTACGCAGGACTCCGAAAAAACAGTTTGTCTCTGTCTCATATCTGTCTGCCGCCTTTCTGATCTGTTCCCAAATAAAATCAACTGCCGGCCTGGGAAGCGTAAAGATCCGTCTCTCCACACATTCCTCTTTTCGTCCGCAGCAGAAAAGATCCGTTTCGTAGAGGTTACGAAGTCCGCCCGCCATATGAAGAATCTCATCCAGCGTTTCCCCCATCTCAATTCTTTTATCCAGACGTTCCAGAGCTGTTTCTCTCCCGGCACGCCAGGAGGCTTCCCGGGTGTTCCGGCGAAGCGGATCTGTGCCGCTCCGATCCAGCAGTTGCCGCTCTCCTTCCGCTTCCCGGCGCAGTTCCCGCAGGCCGTCCAGTTTTTCTTCCAGCGTTCTGTGGGGCGCCGAAAGGATACAGTCCATCCGCTCGTCAAGATCCAGCTCTCTCCCGGCGGACAGCCACCGGGCAATATCCTGAGAATATATCCAACGCTTCAAATCCATGATCTGGCCGCTCCTTTCTCACCCCTTATGTATCCGGCGTGGTACGTGAGACAGATTTACCGGGAAACGGGTTATGACGCTGTTCCCCATCCGGCTCATAAACAAGCTCTCCTCTTTCCCACAGCTCACGGATCACAGAAAGCACTCTGGAAATACTTTCGGACGCTTCCTCTTCGCTGACAGACCGACGGCGTACCACCTTCTCCATCATCACATCCGCATATCTCTCACTGAGGTTGTCCAGAATCCTCTGCCGCATTCTGTCGTCAAATTCATATACGCAGACTGCCAGATCATCACTGTCCACCTCACGTACCAGCCGCTGAATCTGCCGGTCCGAAAGCTTACCGAGTATTTCCGTCAGATCCTGGACTGCCTTTGGTATCTTCGCGTTATCATGGGACGGGACAGTTCGAGAAAATGTTTCCCTGACATCTTCCCAATACTGTTTTTCTGATTCTTTCTTCCACTCGTCCAGCCGTATCCGTTTTTGAGAAGGCAGCAGGCTTTGCAGAACTTCCCACAGTATCTCCCTGCTTTCGCAATTCCGAATCCCAATCACGCCCCTGATATACATGTAGTCAACCATAGCCTGCATACCATCCGATCCTCTGATCCAGTATTCATTTGTCGCAATTTCCGTCATCGTTTCCAAATCGGGCGCATTCACCAGCAGCAAAATCAGCCGCTTCAAAAAATCCGGCTCCACATCCTGTACGACCTCTTCCAGCGCCAGCAGTCCTGCTTCCCGCACAAAGTTCCAAAGCTCCATGATATCGCTCACAGCTTCCACCAGAAGCTTCGTCCCTTCCTCTGCCTCTCTTGATCTGCCAATGGCATCACGGCGCACATCATCCAGCATTTTTTTCATTTTGGTTTCTCCTCTGAGGCGTCTCCCTCCACCGTATAACGACATAGGTATGACGTGATTCCTTACGTATACATGTGTTTTAATAATTCCCGAATGCCGATCCTTTTGCTCTTTTCCTCCCCTCTGTTTCCATTTGCTCCTGAATCCTCTTCATCAAAGAATTTGATTTCACTGACTCCTTTATTTCTGATACCTTCGGAAACAGTTTCCTGATTTAAAATCCCCTTGTAAACATTTTCCCAAAACCTATCGCGCCGTATTGTCGAACCGTTTTCATCGCACCACAGAGTCGCTTTTTTCGGTTTATTCGGAAGTTTTTCTTTTATAATTTCTTTATTTTTTCTAAACAAATCATTTTTCCCAAACAGAAAGCTCATCACGCATTCCTGAATAACTATGCATTTCTCTGCTCTTTCTTTACCACAGGGCAGAAAATCCAGGCAAAAATGCAAAAGGCTTCGATTGAACTCCTCCGCTTCGAAACCGCTTCTTTTCTTACACCCGGCAAAATAATCTCTCATAAGAGTTACCTCGTAATACAATTCCTCAATGATCGGATCCTGTTCTTCTTCCTCCAGACAGGATTTCACCAGCACGGTAATCCATGGGTCCAAATTCCCTTTTTTCTTTTCCAGAAAAAAAATCCTGCTTCCCGACCGCTCCCATCAGCCCGGCCGCCATAGTCATCTGTTCCATGGCTCTTTCTATATCGCGCAGGCTGTACTCACCCTCCCTGTTTTGATACCACTCCTCCATGATATCCTTCTTCTGTTCTGCGGACATCTGCTCCAGGAAGCGGTTCCGCAGGGACTCACCGGCTCCTGCCAGCGCGGCTGCCGAAATTTTATCTGGAAGCTCCTTTAAAATTCTTCGGAGGCCTTCCGGCTCCATCTCTTCGAATCTTCTGTGAAAGGCGGCATGGATCGCAGCCTCCCTTTGGAAAACATGCCGCGCCCAGTCTTCGATATGGGCGTCATTCCTTTCCCGCTCCTCTTTTATCCGACTTTCCCAGTAGTCGTCGAAGACCTCCTGCCAGCGCTCGGGCACCATCGCCCGGCAGAAAAGGTAATACTGTGTCTCACTGACACCCATACATATTTTTTTGCATCCCGCCATATAGAGACTGGCGATGTACCATTCATATCCGGAATATCCCCCCTCCATGATCTGCCGGCAGGCCTTCTCCTCCCAGCAGTCAATATCCGGGCTGTCTACGAGCTCCTGCACCATGCCGGTCAACAGACGTTTCAGCGGAATTCCTTCCTTTTCTTTCCAGCCCTCTGCGAATTCCTCCAACGCCAGAAGACCGCTCTGCCTGGCTTCCTTTCTGCACACAAGGATGCAGCCAAACGCCGCGCAGGTCTCCTCTTTCTGTTCCGCAAACGCTTCCTCCGCGTATTGCATGGCCCTCTCCCTTATGATTTCCCGTATCTGTTCCATATGCTCACTCCTGTCTGTCACTTTGCAGCGGTCTTCCCAGCAGCTTTTCCATAGCTTCCCTTATGACACATCCTTCCCAGTCCTCTTCCAGCGAAGCCTCTTCCGGCTCTGCGATCCAGGCCATTCTCCGCAGTCTGTTCTCCAGCATCTCCTTATCCCGCGGATAATACGCCGTCATCCACTGTTCCATGACAAGCATCTGTTCCTCCCCGGAGAGCTGCCCAAGCAGACGCTGGCCTGCATTGTTTCCTCCGTAGGCAAAGGCGCTGGCCAGATTCCGAATTCTGTTTTCCTTCCTTTCCCGGAATATGGATTCCTGCACCTCCCCGGACAGCTCCTCCCATCCGCAGATAGCATCCTCCCCGAGTTCCGGCGTTACGAGCTTCCGAAACGCTTCCTCCGACATGCCCTCCATGGCTTCCCGGAAAAGCCGGAAAAGCGAGATCTCCTCCACAGCCTGGGCAAGCTTTTCCTCCCGCTCCTCCATGATCCGTTCCATTGCCTTCCTTCGCTCCCTTGCCTGCTCCTCTAAAAGCTCCCTGCAAAAAAGGCCGTAATCCGCCTGCCCCTCCTCAGGAATATACGGTTCCAGCGCCTTCAGAAAACGCTCTGCGTCCCGGTATTCTCCCTCCAAAGAAGAGTTGTCGTTCGTATTCTGTACTTCAAAAAACTCTGTAAATCCAAGCAGATAAACAGCCTCCAGAAACTCCCGGAAATCCTGAAAACAATTGATCTCCATCTGACTTTCCATAAGCCGGATCTCGTCCCCCATTCCGTCGGTTCCTGCCTTTTCGGTCAGCAGCATCAGTCCCATTCTTAGAAAATTTCTCAGAGGAATCTCCTGTTCCCCTATTCGCCATTTTCGTTCCTTCAGCTCTCTCTCCAGTTCCCGGTACGCTTTTTGGCGGGCGCTTCTATCATATTTCTCCCAGTCTTTCTCTTTTTCTTCCAGAATCAAACGCTCATAGAAGCCCTCCCGCACAAGCATCCGCCCGCCGCTCCAGTTTTCCTTATTCTGGAGATATTCCAGACAGAAGCAGACCATTCTCACAGCCGCGCAGACCTCCGCCCGGTGACGCAGAAACGCTTCCGCTCCGTATTTCCTTAATCTGTTCTCACAAGCCACATTTTCTGTCATTGCTCTGCTTCCTCCTTCCCATTGAATCTGCGGTTTTCCCCCTTTCATATCCACAAAACAGAGGAACCAGAAAATGCCTTTGCTGATTCCTGTCCTGTCTTTCCATTCTATTTTGCCGTTTCACTACCGGCGCTTGACCCGCACCAGGGACACACATTTCCATATCTGGCTTTCGGATATGGTCCTCTCCCTTTCAATGCACAGGGCTTGCAATAAATCTGCCCGCACTTTTTACATTTTCTCATGTTGCTTCCACTTGTTCTGCATACCTGACATACCATAAAATCATCCTCCTACTGTTCTTCTTTTATTTGTTTAAATTTTATATTTGCCCGCTCATTCTTACGGCGGGATCCACCGCCCGTCCACAGCTTTGAATTTCTTTAACCTGCTCTCACAAGTCCTGTTTTCTATCATGGCTCTGATTTCTCCTTTCCACTGAATCTGCGGCTTTCCTGTCCCATATTCCGGGCGTCTCCATAGCAATGATAATGCCAAGTGCAGTCCGCCGCGATCCGCACCTTCATCCCTTCCAAATGAAACTGTTCCACCAGCTTCTCCTGAAAATTTTCACAGGACAGAATACAGGGATTCATGAAAATCACTGCTTTCCCACGGCGGATCTCCACCCGTCCCCTTGGAAAATAATTCCAGTCATACCGACGCAGATCCCTTCGCTTCTCCGTAAGCATTGCCCAGGTTTTTCTGTGGGTAAAAACATCGCCCTTTCTGGAATTAAATACACAGCCCTCCGGCAAAGCCTCCTCCCGGCCTTCCCCGCAGGGAACCGCAACCGCCAGCAGTTCCGACTCTGAAAAATCGCACCGTTCCTCCTCCCCCACAAAGGAACAGGTAAACCAGAAAATTCCCTGATACGGCCCCTCACACATAAATTACCCTCCCATGCGGTCATCAACTGCGCCGTCCGCCGCCCAGCAGTCTCAGCAACAGGCCTGCCGACTGCTGCAGGCCTTGCCCGGCGATTCCCGGACCCGAAGCGTCCCGGACGATCCGCTTTGCCTCTTCCAGAGAGATATACTTTGCATTTCCAAGCCCTGTCAGATCGATCGCCGCTTCCTTGCTTCTGCGAAGCTTCAGGTAGCACTCATAACAGCACCTCGGCTTCTCGTCCTCAATCAGCTGATAGGTTCCCCTCCTGCCGCACAGCTCGCAGATCCCGTCGTCCAGATATCCGCCGCCGGGCGCCGGGTATTTGTGATAAGTAAACAGGGCGGAGCTTTTCTTCGGATACTGGTGCCGGTATACGAACTCTCTGTGTTTGTATGAATATCCCATTCTCATCTGCCTCCTTTTACATCAATCCGGGAAGATTTTCTTCCCTGCTCACGCACCGGACGTCCGTCAGCCTGCTGACATATTTCAACTGAACGCCCGTTTATATAGAGAACAACAGAGCCACGGTAAAGCAGCTCTGTCTTCTTTCAGACATTATGGAATTAACTCTGAATGATATATTTATTTTGTTTCTTACACTTCGGACATTGAAACGAACCCGTCCTTTTACTTCCCGGCCTGGTAAGCAACCCTCCTATGGAGCCTGAGTCTACCCAACCACAAAACTCGCACTTCTTTTTAAACTCATATCTTTGCTGGTTTGAGATACAATCACACACCCTGTCAATGCTACTGCCATTTTCTTTTCCTCCGTCTGATAAATTTTTGTTGCAGAATTTTAATATCTATACATGAAAGGCTTCCGCTTTTATGTATCATCACATAAGCTGCTTTTTCGTTTTATGAGTTTCATCCTTCAGCGAATCCAGTCCGCGGCTGATCAGATCCCGGAGCATATCGTTCTGAGTCTCCCTGTCATAATACTCTTTTTTCACCGAATCCAGTTCCGCTTCCATGCCGGACGTGACAGAAATCGTAAACCTCTTTATATTCTCTGCCATGCGCTTTCCTCCTTTGGTTCATCAGTTCACTGAACCTCCTGCATTTATTATAGTGGTTCACTGATTCACTGTCAATAAACTTTTGAATCTCCGGTTCTTTACATCTCTGGTTCACTGGTGTATAATCACAGGTGAGGTGATAAAGATGGCCACTGACAAACCCAGATACACCGTATCCGTAGACCCGGAACTGTTCCAGAGAATTGAAGACTTTCGTTTCGAGCACCGTTACCAGACCCGCTCGGAAGCAACCGTGGAGCTGATCCGCCTGGGACTGGAATCCTTAAAAAAAGAACAGGGAGAGGAAGAGTGATCTTCCTCCCGTTTTTTATGCACACGCCGCCGCCCGAAAGTGCTTTACGGCCTCTGCTGTTATCTTTTTGACAGTCTTTTGAAAACGCGTCAGGGCCTCCGGACTTTCCCTGCACCCTTCCAGAGCTATGCTGTTCGCCGTCACCGTCTTCGGTATCCTTTTTCTGACTTCCAGAATCAGGGAAGTCTCCCCAAAGACAGGCTGACACCGAAGGTCAGCTCTCTCCTCCAGGCGACAGCCCGAACCCTGCTCCTTTTTCTCCGTCGCCTCCTCTCCAAAGCGTTTCTCAAAATACTTCCGGGCCCCCTCTCTGCTGCCGAATTCCTCACTTCTTTCCGCTTCTTTCTGCATTGCCACAAACAAATAATTCATCCGCTGTCCCCTCAAGCATTCCGCTTTTCGCCAAAAGTTCCATATGAAGTTGTCAAGGTACGTCTTTGATGAACACAGTATAGCATAGCCGATTCTTATTCAGCGACATAGGTTTGACGGGTTAAAAACAGGTCTTCCAACAGGCCTCATAGTCGGCAGCGGAATCATCGGCACCGGGTTCGAGCCTGTCCCGTGCGCCCTTGTCAAACCCATAACTGTCATCCTCCCTCCGCATAAAATTCCTCCAGCGTATCCAGACAAATACATCCCAGCGGATTTCCGAACACCGCGCCGCAGTCGATGGCGATATGGCGGTTCTTCTTCCAGATCCTTCCCACGGAGCTTTCTTCGATAAGTCCTGTGGGAGAATGCCCGGTGACAAGGTAGCGGTCTTCAAAATACACCGCTTCATACTCCGGTTTCCCCGTTACAAAATCTTCCCACCGGCAGGAATCAAAGTTTTGCATCTTCTCTTTTTCCGGCGCCGTATGGGACAGGAAAAAATTTCTGCCGTTCACGGTAATCTCCTCATAGATGAAAAACGTGTCCATATACTCCAGAATCCGGGTCCGCTCTTCCTGACTCAGCGCGGCAAACGCCTCATAAGTCTCCCGCCCGCCGTCCTGGAACCACAGCTGACAGAGCTCCACAAGCTTCCTGCTGTGCAGACTCGCCGGGGCAGAGAGCCTGCGCAGCAGAGAAGCCGCCAGAACTTCGTGGTTCCCCCGAAGCGGCAGGATATTGTCATGCTCCTTCATATGCTGCAGAACCCGGATTCCGCCGGGCCCCCTGTCCACCACATCTCCCAGCACATACAGCGTATCCTCTTCGCTGAAACGTATAATTTCTAATAACTGTATGTATTTTTCATAGCATCCATGAATATCCGACACGGCATAAATCATAGCATCCCTCCCTGTTTTGGGAAATGCTGCCCCATATCCTCTTCCAGCGCTTTTATCAGTTCCGGAAACGTCACAGGCGTCACATGAAACGGCCGGATATCCCGGCTTTTTTCTCTGCGGCACCCGAAGATCCGGAAGAACGGTTCCTCAATGGCTTCCGGCCCCTGGCGGCGCAGATCGGTAAAATACGTGGCCAGTTCTCCCAGAATCTTCCGGTCTTCCGGCAGCTCTTCCGGCTTTGCACGGTACAGCCAGTCCATGACCCTGTAACCGGAACACAGATCAATCTCCAGCTCGGACAGATCCAGCATATCAAAGCTCCACATTCCTTCCTCTTCGCAGATGAACCCCATATGCACGTACCGCCCGCCGTAATTCTCGCTGTACATCACCCCGTACAGCGGTTCCTCATAGATCGGCGCGTCCAGCCGAACCAGATCGCCGGTGGAAAAAGGAAGCGGATAGGGATATCGATAACGATAGCCTGTACTGACATCATAAAAACGGTTCTCCTGCTCGATGACTGTCCTGCTGACGCCGATATCCTCATACCGGTCGTCATCCAGATAGGTATTGGCAATGCATGCATTCTGGTCCATTGGATACAGATCAAATGAAATGAGCTCCCGAACTCCGTTTTCTCCGATCTCCCACTTTTCCACTTCTTCGCCGCACTCCCACACGTCCCCGTCCGGAATGTCCGCGAGCATTTCTTCGTAAGACGCATAGACGAAGATCCGTCCGGGCTCCATGCCGCGCCTGCCCGCCGCAGGGCAGGGCAGCTTCCGGATATAGAACTGTCCCGGACGGGATTCCCGAATCTCCTGCATCATAAACTCATAGAGCCGGATCACCTGAGCGGCGAACCCTTTTTCCCGGGGAGTTACAGCCTCCTTCTGCAGCATTCGAAGGGCCTGAAGCCTCTCTTCCATGGGCCGGTGCGCCGAACGAACCAGCTGCATCCGTTCTTTAAACGACAGTTTATAATTTTCTCTCAGATATTCCCGTATTTCTTCTGACCTGATCCATGCATATCCGTCAAACATCCGTTTCTCTCCTTCTCTGCTTCGTTCCTGCCCACACGTACACCCGGCGTTTCAAACCCTGTTGTTTTTCGGGCGGTCTCTTAAGCTTCCTCCAGACAACATTTCAGCAGCGCCTTTGCCTTCTCCCGCTCCCGCAGCATGGACATCCACCGGTCCGGGATTCCCTGCACACCGTACCGGATTCCCAGAAGTCCGCCCGCCACGCAGGCGGTGGTATCCGTGTCGTTTCCCAGCAGGACCGCCCGCTTCACTCCGTCTTCATAGCCGGACGCCTGCAGGAGGATCATAAAGGCGCTGCGAAGACAGTCCACCACGTAACCGGTCCCGGTCCCCTCCCAGGGCTGGTCCGGCCGGACCGCCCACTCCAGCTCCTGCTCATATTCCGGCAGATCCTGATAGATTGTTCGAAGCGCGGCAATCGCGGCTTCCACAGCCTCTGCGGCCTCCAGCCCTTTCATCAGCTCCTGCGCCGCAAGACAATACAGCGCACAGCATACCTGATTGCACACATGCCCGTGGGTAATCAGACACTGCCGATGGGCGTCCTCCACCAATCCTTTTGTCCGCTGCTCCTTATCTGGGCCTCCATGTACGCTGTGCCACAGAACCAGCGGCAGTACCCGCATCAGCGCGCCGTTTCCCTTGCCGTCAGGATTCAGCATCCCGCACTCCTCCGGAAGCAGCCCGTTCTTATATCCGCGCAGCGCGTAAGCCGTCTGGATCCCCACATCAAATACCTCCCCGCCCACAGCCCACACGCCGTCCTCGTACCAGGAGACCAGCGCGTCTGAAAAATCTTCCAGCGAAAAACCTTTCTGATGCAGGAGGCTTTCCAGCAGGCAGAGCGCCTGCGCCCCGTCGTCCGACCAGGTCCCGGCCTCCACTTTCGGATAGGTTTTTCGAAAACCTGTCGGCGGAATCATCTCAATTTCCTCATAAGGAGGCAGTTTTTCCGCCTCGTAAAACTCATAGGGCACGCCCAGAGCGTCCCCGATCAGGAGGCCGTAAAAGCCTCCTGCGATTCTGTCCTGCTTTGTTAAATTTTTATCCATCTTTTTACCTCTTAATTAAAGTTCCGCAGCCCTTCCCTACCAGCTTCCGTTCAGGTAATCATCGTCGATCACCTCCGGCGCGTCCATCCAGCCTATACCAAATTCCTCCTGGATGAAGCAGCGGTCCCGGTGATCATAGGTGACCAGATATCCAAGCCTGCGAAGGACTTCAAAATCCCTCTGTCTCGTCCGCTCTGACAAGCCCGGAAACAATTCGTTGTAGGAATTTTTGGATGTCACATATTCCTGGACGTTCCCCTCCTCTTCGTTGTCCTTTTTTCCCACAGCGGGATACCCTCATTATACAGCTCACTCATCAGCCTTCCGATCCGCTTCATCCTCTCTTCCACGTCTTTTGTCCCTCCGCATGTTTTTTCAACGGCTGCCAAAATACTCTGCCGATTCCATTTTCAAGTTCAAAAAATCTTATATACCGAGTATACCACCGTTTCCTTTCCATGTGCGACAAACGTTATGTCGTGTTCATTTTTTTGATATGGCGGAGGAAAAAACTCAGCAGATATCCTTTTTCCAAATGTAATCATTTCCGGTTCCGCTGATGACCGGCCTCAGGTACAAGGTCAGAATTACCGACATTTTTCTTCAGCGAAGCAATCCATGTTTCGATTGCCTCGGCAAGAATAAGCTGCTGCTGCAGAACTGCCATTCCGTTTTCAGGAACGTCTGGTATCTTTTCCTTCACAAGAAAGTTTTCTTCCAGGCAGGATTTTAATTGCTTGATATTGTTTTCAATATTTGCCAGACATACATTCTGTTTTTCCTGTGAGAGGCTGTCCAGGTTTACAATTACAGCGTTAAAATCCAAATACATGCGAATGGACTTTGCGGCAATTTCCAGCATAAGTTTTTCAAATTCCTGCTCTCCCTCCCGGGTTAAAGAATAGACGGCTTTTTCCGGCATTTTTCCCTCTTTCTCAATACGACTTTTGATGAATCCTTTTTCTTCCAGTTGAAGGACTTTTTTATAAATTGAGGGAGTGCTGATTTTTACCCATTTGGATATGTTACGGTACTCAACCAGTTTTTGAATATCGTAGGCGCTTAAAGATTTCCTTTTTAAAATTCCCAGTACAATTAGGTCGATTGTGGCCATATTCGTTCTCCTTTGATACTTGACAGATACTATAAATTATAGTAATATATTCTCTGTTGTGCAACTATTATAATTTATAGTAGTATAAATAATAGTATAAGTCAAGCGAAAGGAGAAAACGACATGAACGAGCAAAGCAAGAAAATGGAACTACTGGGGGCTGTGCCAATACCAAAGGCTCTTTTGGCACTGGGACTGCCAACCATGATAGGTATGCTGATTAATGCACTTTATAATCTGGCAGATACCTACTTTGTCGGTGGATTAGGTACGGATCAGATGGGGGCGGTTACAGTAGCTTTTCCTTTGGGGCAGATTGTTGTCGGCCTGGGGCTGCTTTTCGGGAACGGGGCGGCGGCATATCTTTCCAGGCTGTTGGGGCGAGGGGATAAAGATACCGCTGATAAGGTAGCCAGTACAGCTTTATACAGCAGTGTATTGATTGGAGCGATTGTTATTATAGGCTCCGTCATATTTCTGAAACCAATATTAAATCAGATAGGCGCATTGGAAAGCGTTATGCCTTATGCGATTACCTATACCAGCATTTACATCACGTTTTCCATTTTTAATGTTTTCAATGTCACAATGAATAATATCGTGTCCAGTGAGGGAGCCGCAAAGACAGCCATGTGTGCGTTAATGGCCGGCGCCGTCCTGAATGTGATATTAGACCCCATTTTTATCTATGCTCTGAATCTTGGAGTTGTCGGCGCGGCCATTGCCACCGCTATTTCTCAGGTGATTTCCACGGTGGTTTATCTGTGTTATATCTTCCGGAAAAAGAGCATATTCCATTTTCGTATAAAAGACTGTTGTTTTTCAAAGGAAATCATGTCTGAAATTTTGAAAATAGGGATTCCCACACTGCTTTTTCAGGTTCTTACCAGTATGTCTATCAGTATGATAAACAATGGGGCGAAAGAATATGGAAGCTCCGCCCTTGCCGCCATGGGGCCGCTTACAAAAATCATGTCTATGGGAACTTTGATTGTTTTCGGTTTCTTGAAGGGATTTCAGCCAATCGCCGGATTCAGCTACGGAGCAAAAAAATTTAGCCGACTGTATGAAGCGATAAAAACCTCTGTTCTGTGGTCAACCATATTTTGTGTGGTTTTTGGTTTGACAGCCGCTATATTCCCTTCACAGATTATGGCATTGTTTACAAAAGAAGATACAGAAATGATTCGGATTGGCGCGGCGGCGTTACGGGCAAACGGCCTGTCTTTTATACTTTTTGGATTTTATACCGTGTACTCTTTTTTGTTTCTTGTAATGGGAAAAGCAAAAGAGGGCTGCTTTCTCGGCGCTTGCCGACAGGGAATCTGCTTTGTGCCGGTTATCTGGTTCCTGCCAGGGATTTTAGAACTAAACGGTGTCATTTATGCCCAGCCGGTTGCTGATATTCTGGCTGCCGTCATCACTGCCTTTATGGCTTTGAATCTTCATAAAAAGCTGTCTGCCGAAGAATCTCATATGGCTTTGCAATCAGGAACACCGGAAAATACGAAGTTGTTCCCGAAAAACGCAATGATAATGCCTGTCCCGTTACGGAAAATATCAAACATTTCCCCAAAGAGCCATTCGTCGTAACTCCTCGGGAACTTCTTTGCAGATTGAGCACCCAAAAACGGACCGCCCGAAAGGGTAGTCCGTTTTTCTTTCAAATATCAATTTTTTATACTCCCGCCTTCGCGCAAAGATCGCTGACGCAGCATTTCTCGCAATGGGGTTTGGTCCGGGCGGTACAGACGTCCCGTCCGTGATAGACCAGCCGATGGCAGAAGTCGCTGCCTTCCTCCGGCGGAATCAGTTTCCAGAGAGCCATCTCCACCTTTTTCGGCTCCTTGAACCCGTCTACCAGACCCATGCGGTTCACCAGCCGGATACAGTGGGTGTCCGTCACGATGGCCGGCTTGCCAAAAACGTCTCCCATGATCAGGTTGGCGCTCTTCCGGCCCACGCCCGGCAGCTTCAAAAGGGCGTCAAAGTCCGCGGGCACCTTCCCGCCGTACTGCTCCTTCAGAATCTTCATACAGGCGCTGATATCCCTGGCCTTGCTTTTGCCGAGCCCGCAGGGCCGGACGATAGCTTCAATCTCCTCCGGGTCCGCTTCCGCCAGTGCCTCCACATCCGGAAACTTCTCATAGAGCTTCTCCACCACCACGTTGACTCTGGCATCCGTACACTGGGCCGCCAGCCGCACACTGACCAGGAGCTTCCAGGCGTCGTCATAATCCAGCGTACAGCCCGCGTCCGGATACTCCTTTTTCAGCCGCTCCACCAGCTTTAACGCCAGCTCTTTCTTTTGTTTCTCTGCTTTTTTCTCTGCCATGTATGTATGCCTTTCTGCCCGAAGAAATCCTGTTACTGTTCACGGCCTGGGGCCGCTCACAACAACGGTTCGGGGCAATATTCCAGGTTTTGCTGCGCAAAAACTGCCCCTCACACCTGAATCATGTTCTTACGGAACACGCAGCCAGTGTGCATTCCTGAGCCATGAACAGTAACGAAGTCCTTTCTATGCCCGGACGTCGATATATTCGCCCAGACCCGGGATCATGGCCGCCTGCCCCATCATCTCCGTCAGGGCCTCTCCGGCTTCCTGGGCCGTATCCAGCGCTTTGGAGAGCACCGCCAGTTCCAGTCCCGTATTGATCGAGCCGGTTGACACTGACATGGTAAGTCCTGAAAGTTCCATCCCACTACCTCCGTTTATTGAAATCTGCTGTAACTGTTTCTTTATCATACATCATTTTTCCGAAAAATGCAATCGTTCAGTCCGAATCCACAATCCGGATCAGCCACTGGGCCTCATCCCGGATATTCTGTGCCAGAATCACCGGCATACTTAACTGTCTTTTCTCCCACTTGCGCTTTGGCCTTTCAGCCTTTATAATAAAAACATCGATAAAAGATGCAAAGAAAGGAGCACCTCCCATGTACCAGAAAGTCAAACGCGTCCTGGCCCTCCTGGCCGTCGTCCTGATTCTCCTGCTCTACCTTGTCACCTTCCTTTTGTCTTTTTTCAAAAGCGAACAGGCAGGAGAACTGCTTCTGATCTCCCTGGTGGCAACCGTGGTGATTCCGGTGCTGCTTTATATCTATCTGTGGCTGTTTCGGATGTTTCATAAGGGGGAGCGCTGAGGGGACTTTTTTCAAGAAGTCCCATTACATCCCGCATATATAATATATTTCTTCAATCAAAACCTCTTTTCTCTAATGGCGGCCTGTTGCTTTTGGCATAAGATAAAATCTGTCACAACCCGAAAAAAATCTTCTTCTTTATCACTTGCCGAGTTTAATAAATCATAAGATTCATCAAACTCTATTGATTTACACTGATGATACAATTCATGTAACGCTTCTGCTTTCGACATATATTTTCTTCCTTTCTTCAACTATATACAAGCAGGAAGCTATTTCGTCTGTCACCCTTTCCCTATATCAGCTCCGTCATCAGGACTCCCCATTCATCCAGCAGTCCCAAAGGATAATCGCTCAGATTTCCATTCCGGTCCACATAGATGTCGTCTACTTTTGTCTCCTGCTCTTCATTTTTTGAGAAAAAGAAAATTCCTACTTCTTGATTACTGATCTGCCCTTTTTTCACAGCAACTCTGACTCCATTAATCACGTGATCACTATGAGATTCACAGATAATCTGACACCCATGCGCAGCCGCCAGTGCGATCAGTTTTGCCATCATGGTCTGTCCTTTCGGATGAAGATGTGATTCCGGGTTCTCAATCAATAAAAAACTGTCCACGCCGGATATCAGCAATTCTACAATCAAAGGAAGTGCATAGGGAATCCCAAAGCCAACATTTACAGGTAGAAACGCATCGGACACCAGACGATTCCCACTATAACTGATCGCCAGCTTTGCCTTTTCAATGGAAGGAAGCAATTCGGCTGCGATTCTTATACCCGGAGAGATCTCTTCCATCCACGCGGATACCTGATCGATCAGACGGTTTGTCTTCCCGTTCTCCAGACACATCTCATCCGGAACCCGGATTTTCTCCCCTTCCAGCGCCAGCAACGGAACGATATATTCCCCCGCCGTTCCCAGCTTGATCACTCCATTCTTTTTCCAGTTCTCGGTACTGTACTGTTTCCTGGGACCCAGATGTTCTGCTCCCAGATAAGAAAATTGTTCCGAGAAAAGAGGTGTGAAATAATCCTCTTTTGCTTCCGCCCCAACCCTCATCAACTGATCGCTGTCCGGCTTTTCCAGCTCATACTGATAGTAACAGTCATATTTGATATCATTGTTGAACTGCACATAAAACCGGATGAGATCGGAGACTCCGCTCTGACAGAATATATCTTTTCCTGTCCCCAACTGTACCACATCCCCATTAGTGTAGAGAACATCCAGTCCGGACTTATGATTTTCCCAAAAGCTCTGACGCAAAAGCAATAATGCCTGAATCACAGAAGATTTGCCCATGCCGTTCATTCCAAAAAACAGATTCAGATTCTCCAATGGCAGTGCCAGTTTTTTTATGGACTTAAAATTCTCGATCTGCATATAGTTAATCATCCGCTAATACCTCTTGAAAAATTTTAGAAATCGCTTTATATCTGCCTTCTACATTGTTAATCGCTGCCGTTCCATTTGTAATAATATCTACAAATTTTTTATCGCTTAACAACTGTTTGTATTTTCCAAGCAGGACCTCTTTTTTCATCCGCAGTTTTTCGCATTCTTCCATACTCAATTTTGCCAGATTCACCGACACTGCATCGTAAAGCGGTTTATTGATCTTTCCATAACGTTTGTCCGCATTGATTTTCCGGAACGCGATATCGCCAAAAATATCGGAAGCGTATTTCATCGCCTTCAAAAAATCTGCGCGGCATTTTTTATAACCGACTTCGACTCCTTTTGCAGCCGGATCATCACATCGTTTAGATAATCCTCCAAATTGCCCGGATATTGTTCGATACCAAGCAGATAAAACGCTAAAAAACGATTGACAAATTCGCAGTCCAGCATTCTTGAAGGATCTATCTTTTTTCTTGTCGCTTTTACAAATTCATCGGAATGCGCCAGCTCTTTTAATAAATTGGCCGCCTGCCCCCTGTAGACAGAATTTTTTATTTCCGCAGGTTCCAGAGTCAGACCCCCTGTATTAATTCTGGTAAAGATACTTGTTCGCACCTTATCCGGCGTTCCCGGCCGAATAATATAAGCCGTCAATGTCTGGGCTTTGATTCGTCTCTGGATGCCGGGCGGAAGCTCTTCATATTGTTTTCCCTCATATTCCTTTAGATACTCCAGACCTGTCAGAACCAGACGATTGGGATCATCCTGATCAAGCACCATAAATCTTTTGATCGCGTACAGTCTTTGCAGTCCATCTACGACGATCAGTTTATCGTCGTCTGTGCTGTCAAAATAAAAGGTTGGCAGCGGAATACGTATGATCAATGATTCAATCAGTCTGCTCTGCTTCCCGGCGTCCCACAGATCCGGATGCCTCTGAAAATCTGGTTCCAGTAAAATATCATCATATTTCAGTTGGTCGATAATATTCGATATGACCATCGGCTGAGAGACAATATCCACATCTTTGGGATTGAACGGTTCCGTAATCTCTTTTTCACTGTTATCAAGATACAGTTGTTCTTCTTCCACCCCGTCCGGTTTTCTTCTTATATGCATCCGTCGATTCCCCTTATCTATTTTCCACTTTTTCACCTGTCAGTATACCATGCAGAGTAAAACTTCTCAATCCCATGTTATGATATGCAAAACTTTCATCAAGGACCGTTTCAAACGTATCAACCCAAAACGGGATCTACCCGTACCTGCTGGCCACCATCTGCGAACCGATATTCGTGACGGACGCAGAATACTTTTTCATTTTATTCCTCTATGCCACAAAAAATTCTTTTGACAATAGCGCTTCTATTCTTTGCTTTATCAGTTCTTTCATGATCAGACCCCCATTTCTACCGACGTCCTCCAGCCAGTTCCATCACTCATAATCAATTAAAAAAAGAACAGTCATAAAAAAATGAGCTGACACATCTTTTTTCTCCCCCGCATATACTACACTATAAAATTTTGCGGAGGTTAAAAATCATGAAAAAGTGGATCTGCCTGCTTCTTGCCGGCCTTATGGGGCTTACGGCGGGATGCGGCAAACAGGAGTCTGCTGCTGAACTGACACCGGTCACTCTGAACGAGGTGGCACATTCTATCTTCTATGCACCCCAATATGTAGCAATCGAAAACGGATATTTTGCGGAGGAAGGGATCGACCTGACCCTGGTCACCGGCTTCGGCGCCGACAAGGTGGCCACAGCCCTGGTGTCCGGAGAGGCCGATATCGGATTCATGGGAAGCGAGTCTTCGATCTATATCTACAACCAGAATCCGGAAGATTACATCGTGAACTTTGCCCAGCTCACCCAGAGAGCCGGCAATTTCCTGGTGGCAAGAGAGCCTATGGAAGACTTCACCTGGGAAGACCTCAAAGGCTCCTATGTACTGGGAGGCCGCAAAGGCGGTATGCCTCAGATGGTCTTTGAATTTATCTTAAAGAAGAATAACATTGATCCGACCACGGACCTCTCCATCGACCAGAGCATTGACTTTGGCTCCACCGCCGCGGCGTTTACCGGAAATGATGCTGATTTCACAGTCGAGTTCGAACCAGCTGCCACCGCTCTGGAGGCAGAAGGCGTCGGTCATGTGGTCGCTTCTCTTGGGGAAGCTTCCGGCTACGTGCCCTATACCGCCTACAGCGTCAAGCAGAGTTACTTAGCGGAGCACCCGGAAATCCTTAAGGCCTTCACCAACGCGCTGCAAAAAGGCATGGATTACGTGCAGACCCATACGCCGGAGGAGATCGCCAAGGTGATTCAGCCGCAGTTCGAGGAGACCGACCTGGAGACCATCACCACCATTGTCACCCGCTACTACGAGCAGGACACCTGGAAATCCGATCTGATCTTCGAAAAGGAAAGCTTTGACCTGCTACAGAACATCCTTCAGGAAGCCGGCGAACTGCCCGAGTGGACTCCTTATGAAGACCTGGTCAACACGGAATTCGCAGAGGAAGCGGCAAAATAAGAAAACACAAAAAGACAAGGCTGTCGCTTTCACGGAATCGTGAGACGACAGCCCTCTGCTTTTTATCCTTTTTCTCTGTCTCTGGCCGCCCGAAGTACGGCCTTTGCCATATCCTGGATTCTCACCTTCGGGTCCGGCGCGTTCAGGATGCCGCTGGTAGCCCCGGTTCCGTCCGCTCCCAGATAGATCATCTTGTACACATCGTCCGCGGTGGTCACACCGGAGGCAACCAGAATCTTGATATCCGGATCGATGGCCCGGATTTGAGCGACCACTTCTTTGATATAACCGTCGCCGGCGATCTGCCCGGTTCCGATCAGGTCCGTGGGCTCACAGAGCAGCATATCCGGCTTTAATTTTGCGATGGCGCATCCCTCCGCCACAGAGTCCGCCGCCGCGATGACTTTCATACCCAGTTCCTGGGCCCGTTTGATCGTGTTGTTCAAAACGGCCAGGGTCAGCGGATTCTCTGCATGATTCAAAAAGACCGCCTCCGCACCAGCGCATTTTAACGACTCCGGCAGCACATGTCCCATGCCCCTGCCCGGAACCAGCGGGTCCATATGCTGGGCCGTCACGATCACATGCTTCGTCCGCTCCTTGATCATCCGGATATCCGTGAAAGGACAGGTAAAATAAATCGGAACCCCGGTCTCCTCCGCCGTCCTGTCCGCCGCCAGGGCCAGCTCCAGGGACGCGTCGCCGTATAAATAGGATTTGGGATTCACTGTCAAAAACGGTGTCTTGATCTCACTCATATGGAATCTTCCTCTCTTCATTCTTTAAATTCTATGGCATCATGGATTGCCCCGCACTTCATGCTCCCGCAATCCTGTGAAGATATTTTGTGGCGGTAAACTTCGCCTGCAAAGCGTTCTCTTCGGTAAAATAAGCTCCGATGCGGTAGTCCATCTCCACCGTGTGCTCCTCCAGGAAACGGAAGGCAAACTCCGGCGTACCGGAATAATCCTCCGCTCTCAGCCGCACCGCCAGCGTATCACCGTCCCTCCAGGCACAGCTTGCGAAAAGCCTCGGCGCGGCGAAGCGTTCGTGATACGCCGGGTTCATGGCCCCGTCATAGATATAGGGCGTAAACGGAGTAAAATGATCTTCCTGTGAAAGCCATCTGCCCCAGACCGCCTCAAAAGAAAAACGCTTCCCCCTTCTCCAAAGGCTGATCCGGTACCGGGTCTCGTCGCCTTCCTCCATCTCAAACTCCAGAAACTCGATTCCATAATCGTTTTTCTTTGCAGAATAAATCTCTTTTACCGGAATTCCCGCCGGACAGCTTTTCTTTCCAGCCGCAGGAGCAATCTGAAAATCCGTATACTCCGGCGCCTCCAAAGACGCCTCCCGGATTGCGTCGTAAAAGCAGGAGAGAATCGCTCCGTTGCCCGACGCCGCAGACGCAGCCGTAAGCACCAGTTTCTGCTCCGGCCAGATATAGCAAAGCTGACCAAACAGTCCGGAGCAGCGATAGCCCCCCTGACTGCAAAGCCAGAAGTGATAGCCGTAACCCCGGCATCCCTCCACATTCTCCGGCGGGATCACATCGCTGTTGTCAATCTGCATTTTTCCCACTTCCGCCGTCCAGGCTTCGGGGACCACCTGGCGTCCCCCATACCGGCCTTCTTCCAGAAGCGCAATGCCGAATTTGGCGATATCTTCCGTCCGAAGATGCAGACAAAGACCCGCGATGACCTGTCCGTCCTGATTCGTCTCACACTTATATTCCTGAATGCCGAGAGGTTTCAGAATCTTTTCTTCCAGATATTCTGTGTAACGCTTCCCCGACGCCCGCTCTGTCAACACTCCCAGCAGAAAGGACGCCTGGCTGTTATAGAAGAACCTTGTGCCCGGTTTCACCGTGACCGGCTCCTCCACAATTTTCCGAATCCAGTCGTCGCCGCCCTGCACCGGCGCCTCCCGCTCCTGTCCCAGCGTCATGGTGAGCAGGTCCCGGACCGTAACCGTCTCAAAGACCGGGTCCCGGACATATCTTCGGTATTCCGGAAAATAAGAGAGCCAGGCGTCTGAAAGCTTCAGCTTTCCTTCCTCCACAAGCCATCCGATCAACACCGACAGAAATGATTTGGACACGGAATAGACCGGATGCAGGCTGCCCTCCGAAAAAGGAGCATATGCCTTTTTCAAAAGCATCTCCCCATCCTGGTACAGACACAGAGAATGCAGTTCCACCTGCTGCTCTCTCAGATTCCATAAAAACCGGTTGCTCATCTCTGCCGTAATCTTCCGCATGGCTACTCTCCTACGATCGTCATGATACATTTTCTCTTTCTGGCGCGGCAGGTATCAAAATCAATAAAATATACATACCCGTAGGGACCCAGCTGCGCTACACCGTCAATGATGGAAAAGGACTCGCTGGCCCCGATCAGAGAACTACGCAGATGCGCGTCCCCGTTTAAGAGGGTTCCGTGGTCTGCCGCAACATTCGCGTCCACCTCCAGAGCGAACTTAAGATGTTCCGGACCCGGATACTTATATCCGCCGTCGTTGGTCTCCTGCTTTGGAAAAATCTTGTTCAGACCGTGCAGCAAATCCACCTGAAGGAATTCATCTCCCTTCAGATCATAGTCGTGCACCATCTCTTCAAACAAAATAGAGCAGGTGGTGTGGGGAGACTGGATATTGATGATGCCGTCCTTCACTCCGCTTTCCTTCACAAAGTCAAGAAGCTCAGGGCGGATATTAAAAAAATGTACTTTTTTCCCCGTTGTCTCAAACTCCAGAATCTTATGTTTTACCATTCTTATACTCCTTAGATTATAAACTTCCCGTCCTTGAAGATCAATTTTCCGTCCAGATATGCCTCCGCATTTTTCCTGGTGTCCTTGACGATATCCCAGTGAATCGGCGAATCATAACTGCCGTCATAGGGCCTGCCAAGAGCCATATGCATGGTGCCGGCCATCTTCTCATCGATCAGAATATCCGTCGTACAGATGTCCACATAAGGATTGGCGCCAAAGGCAAATTCGCCCACCCGGTCCGCGTTCTCGTTGTCGCGGATGATCATATTGGCATAGTCAAGGTTCGTAGACGCATCGGTCTTTACCACATGCCCGTTCTCAAACTCCAGATAGAAATCATGAATGACCTTCCCGCCGATGGTAGCCGGAAACTCAAAGTAAATATGCCCGTTGACCGTCTCCCACTTCGGCGTGACAAAAATCTCTCCGTCGGGAATATTCTGGGTATTATCCATCACTGTCCAGAGATTCCCGCCAAAGTCAAAGGAAAGATCCGTCCGATACCCTTTTACCTGCAGATGATTCCCCCTGTCCAGAATATCCGCGATCCGCTGATTGTCCTTAAGATACGCTTCCCAGTCCAGCGTACAGGCGTCGAAGAACATATCCATCATTTTCTCGGTACTGACGTGCGCCTGCTGGGCAAAGCGCTCATTGGGCACGCGGATCAGCGCCCAGCGGGTATTCTGCCAGCGCAGCGTGGAGATTTTACCCATAGCCTTCTGGTAGGCGGCCACCTTCTCCGGCGCAATATCCCAGCACTCGTCCAGATTAAAGGCGCCCCGAAGCCCCAGATAACAGTCCGCCCACTCCATACCGTAGGCTTCCAGTTCCGGGACCCAGCTGATCTGGCGCTCATCCCCGTAGGTAAGAATTTTATGTTTGATCGCCTCGCTCATGAACTGAATCTGCGCATAACCGCCGGCTTTGATCACCTCCGCGTACACAGCCTCCGCCAGAGGATAGGTCTCCACCTCCAACATCATAATCATCACCTTTTCGCCGGGCTTAACTTTCAGGGAATAGTTCACCAGAGATTCACCCAGCTTCTGCCAACGCTTATCCGTATCTGTCATCATCCACCCCCGTCTTACAGTTCGATCTCGAACTGGCTGTCTTCATCCAGATCTTTATACAGGAAATCATTGGCATACGCCCGCTCCGGCAGCAGAATCAGCGCGTTCAGTTCCTTCTCGTGAACCGGCAGCGGAGTAAGATGATACACTCCCGGATAGATCGTGATGATCGTACCTTTGGGAATCATAAACGCTTTTGTCTGCTCCACGTCAAAATCTCCCGACGCCAGGCTCACATGCATGACCACATCGTCGTTCAGCGGAATCATGCCTTCGCAGGTGTGGGTGTGCCATTCCACGCCGGTGACCTGATATCCATGGGCCCGGACGGTCAGAGGCGACAGCCCCAGGGGCAGACCGGATTCCGAGTAGAATTTCGCCTGATCTCTGTAGAATTTATGAAACTCTCCGCTTAGATGATATCCTTCCGGATTCAACCCTTTGGAAAAGGTTCCATAAGGAGCAAATGTTTCCGGTGTCAAAGGTTCTGCTTTTATTTTTCTCATAACTTTTCTCCTGATGATTCTTCCTGTTTTTAAAAAAAGGAACGTAAAAATTCAGATACATAGTTTGCGTATGCCACATAGTCCCGGCTGACATCGCAGAAAATCTCCGCGGTAAAGATATGGACCTGCAGCTTCTTTGCCGTCTCAATACATTTTGCAAAATCCACATGGCCGCTGCCGTAGTCTTTCAGACGATACTCTCCCGGCAGGCTGTCTTTTAAATGAAGGGAGGTGAGATAGCCCTCCCCCGCCAGCATTCCTTCCACGACTTTTTCCGCGTCCCCGTCCCAGGAGTTGGTCTCATTGCCGATATCTCCATAGACCCGGAGAAAAGGCGAAGGTACTTTCCTGCAAATCTCCGCCGCATCCGCTATGGTTTTGCAAAAAGGCCGTTCCGCATTCTCGATACCGACGACCATCCCGTAACGGGCACAGATATCCACGGCCCTGGGCAGATTCTCATAAAAACGCGCCGCCGTCTCCGGGGTGGAGGGTTCCTCATATACGTCGTATCCATTGATCAGCAGAATCCGGCTGCCCAGATCGGAGGCCAGGCGGCAGCCTTCCTCCAGCACCCGGAAGGCCTCCTGATTCCTCTTCTCATCCAGCACGCCGAGGGGATTCCTCCTTAAAAGACTTAAGGAAAAGGTGGTGAACGGAACGCCCATACGGAAGGAAAGAGCCCTCCAGTAGGCCCGCTCTTCTTTCGTCCAGTCAAGGCGCTTTGCTCTCTCGTCATTTAAGTCCACGCAGAATTCCACATGGTCAAAACCGCACTCCTTTGCCGTCTCCATTTTTTTCTCGAGAGGCATCTCATCCGGCATGGCCTTTTCATACATTCCAAGAGAATATTGATACATTTTGTTCTCCTAATGTTACGATTCACAGCCACATGAAAATCAGCAGACAGATTCGACAAGCTTGCTTGTCTATTTGCCAATGGCTGTGGTCTCTCTCATCCAGTCGCCGAACTGACCGTAGGCTTTCCGGTACTGTGCAAAATACTGCTTATAGACCTCATGATTTTCCGGAATCGGCTCGATCCGCTTGCTGTAGCGGACCATATGCTCCACCGCCTCCTCGAAGGTCTTATAGACGCCGGCTCCCACTGCCGCTAGGATTGCAGAACCAAGGGCGCAGGACTGGGAATCCTCCGGCACGTTGACCACCACGTTCGACACATCCGCGTGAATCTGCATAAACAGATCGCTGTTGGTCGTCCCGCCGCCCATATAGATCTCCGCCACCTCATAGCCCGCGTCCCGGAAGGACTGGAAGACATTCTCGGTACCGTAGGCGACGCCTTCCATCACGGCGCGGAACAGATGCGCCTGAGTGTGGTTCAGAGAAAGACCATAGATATTGCCGCGGATGCCGCCGTCCGTATAAGGAGTGCGGTTGCCCTGCCACCAGTCAAGCACCAGAAGGCCGTCCGAGCCCGGAGCGATCTTCGCCGCTTCCCGGTTCAGTTCTCCGTAGATCCCGCCTTCCTTGTCCTTCAGGTCCTGGCAGAAATTGTTCTTATACCAGCTTACGATAGAGCCGGAGGAGGTCTGTCCGCCCTCGATCATGCCGTACTCTTTCCGCAGGCATCCCGGGTACGGTCCGAACATTCCGTTTTTCGTATACTTATACACATCCGTCTGACCGAGGATCAGATGGCTGGAGCCGGTGATCAGGGCGATCTTCCCCGGCGAGATCACGCCCAGACCGAAGCAGCCGATCACCGCGTCCGGCCCGCCCTGGGCCACGATGGTATCCGCAGAAAGCCCCAGGAACTCTGCCGCCTCCGGAGAAAGAGTACCCAGATTGTCGCCCAGATCGTGAAGCTCCGTGGGGAACTTGTCCAGCACGTCCTCCAGCCCGATGGCTGAATACAGGGACCGCGGAAAACCGCCGTTAAATTTGTCATAATACCAGCGGATGGACACATTGGACATATTGATGGTCCATCTTCCGGTCAGTTTATAGGTCACCCAGTCCGCGCACTCGCAGACCACGTCCGCTTTGTGATAATTTTCCGGCTCGTTTTTTTTCAGCCACAAAGCCTTACAGGGCATCCACTCGGCCGAAACATTGCCAAAGCCATTGAATTTTAAGGCCGGATCATTGGTATCCCGAATCTGCTCCGCTTCTTTATAAGAACGGACATCCATCCAAAGAAGGCAGTCCCGAAGTGGGGTTCCATCCTTTTTACACAGCAATACCGAGCAGGAAGTCACATCATAGCCCAGGGCGATGATATCCTTCTTGTCTACGCCCGATTTTGCAAGCGCTTTCTTCATGCTGTGCTGCAGACAGTTCCACCAGTCTTCCGGTTTCTGCTCTGCCCAGCCCGGACGCTCGTAGTAGGTTTTATACTCGGTCACTGCAAAACCAACCTCGTGCCCATCCAACTGATAGATACCTACACGAACGCTGCCGGTGCCCATGTCAATACCAACAAGATATTTTTCCGCCATAAAAACAGCCCTCCTCTGTCTTATACCCCTTTACGGAAATCTTTGACTTCCGCCATGAATTCTTTCACGCGGTTGACATCCACTGCGTTTTCAAAGATTCCGTCATACTTGAATGTGGTTGCACACACCGCGCCGTCCGCATAGGTAAGCTGACGTTTGATGTTGTCTTTGTTGCATCCAGTGTTGCAGAATACCGGGGTGCGCTTCAGAGCGTCCTTTACTCTACGCAGGATCTGCGTGTCGGTCTCAGAACCCGCCGTCAAACCGGAAACGCAGATAGCGTCCGGATTGTTGTTGAACTCCGTGGTCTTTGCGATGTCTTCAATCTCGCGGTTTCCCAGATAGGAGGCTGCCTCCGGCACGATGTTGTAGAGCATCTTGATGTCTTTTCCGGATACGGCCATTTTATGGCGTACGGTTGCGCCTACGTTGGTGTTCCACAGACCAAAATCCGAAGCATACACGCCGGTAATGATCTCGCGGATGAATTTTCCGCCTACCGCCACCGCAAGATCAATGGAAGCCACCGGGTCCCACAGACAGTTCACGCCGTAGGGAATCTTGATCTCACTTTTCAATTCACCGATGACGCTTGCCATGGAGGCAACGGTTACGGTCTCCACCTTGGTCAGATAGGGGAGACTGAATTCGTTGGAGAACATCACGCCGTCCACGCCGCCTTCCTGCAGAGCCAGGAGATCCTTCCTGGCGCACTCCAGCACTTTCTCCATCCCGCCGTCCGCATCATATCCGGGATCCCCCGGCATCGGCTGCATATGGCACATAGCGATGATTGGTTTCTCTACTCCGAATAAATCTTTTGTCCACATAATACAAATATCCTCCTAATTTAAGTTCCGCATCCGCCGCTTCCGTGTCATAAAATCCTTCTGGGACTCCGGTCGGGCAGATGCTGTTTTGAATTTGTTTATAAGTTGTTAAAATGTCTCTGTCCACGCTTTATACAGCAGGCTCCCTACGATGGCTCCCTGATCCGGGACGCCCGCCAGCTTTTCCCGGTGAACATAGGCCTTTCCATGGACGGGCGCCATATGTTTTGTCGCCTCCACACCCGACTTCGCCGCCTCGTAAGCGGCCCGGGTAAGCTCTTTCGGGTCGTCCTTCCCCGTGGCCACGGCCTGCTTGACCGCATCCGCCGCCGGTTTTAAGGAATCCAGGACCGTGCGGTCTCCGGGCGACGCCTTTCCGCGCTTCTGCACCCCGTTGTAGTAGGACTCGCAAAACGCTGCAAAATCCGCCGGCTCCAGGCTCTTCTTTCCTTTCAGCGCCTTTCCTGCTTCCAGAAATCCGCTTCCCATCAAGGTTCCCATGGTGGACGGCACTTTGGCCGCCAGAGCGGAACCGATCTTGAAAATCATCTTCCCAAGATCCTCCTCGCCAAAAGCGTCGGCCGCCTCCGCTCCCGCCTCGAAGCCCTTGCTCATGGTCATGCCAAGATCTCCGTCTCCGGACGCTGCATCCAGCTCAATGAGGTAATCCTTATTCGCATTCATCTCTTCTGATGCTTTATGTATAAATCGTATGATATCTTCCCTTGTGATTTCCATAGTCTTACACCTTACCTGTTCCCTTACTTAAATCGCGCTCTGATGGATAAACGGAGTGTCCGCCTCGGTAGAGAGATATTTTTTCAGTTCCTCGTCCAACTTCATCACGGAGATGGAGGCGCCGATCATATCCATGGAGCTGGCGAATTCGCCCGCTTTGGCAAAGTAAACGCTGACTTTTTTCTCGTCGAGAATCTCCGCCGCTCTCTTATACATGATAAACAGCTCTTCCTGAGGCGTTCCTCCAAGACCGTTCATCAAGACTGCCACTTCGTCTCCTTCCTGAACCTCCAGATCCGCCAGGACCCGTTCCATAATATAATCAACGGTCTCGTCCGCCGTCTTCAGCGGGCATACTTCCACGCCTGGCTCGCCGTGGATGCCCATGCCCAGTTCCATCTCGCCGTCTTTTACCTCAAAATTGGCCTTTCCGTTCTCCGGAATGATACAGGGAGACAGAGCAACGCCGAAGGTGCGCACGTGCGCGTTGGCTTTCTCGGCGATCCTTGCAACCTCCTCCAGCGGAAGCATCGCGTCCGCCGCCGCTCCGGCGCACTTGATCACGAAGTAGATGCCCGCAACCCCGCGTCTCTTGTCCTCTTCCCCTTTGGGTGCGGACGCCACGTCGTCGCAGCCCTTCACATGAATGCACTTGATGTCGTCAAAGTCCACCAGTTCCTCTGCCATTTCAAAGTTCATGATATCTCCGGTATAATTTCCATACACATACAGAACACCTGCACCGGAATCAATCTCGCGGGTGACGTTGGCAATCTGCTCCGCGCTCGGAGACTGGAACACGCCGCCGATGGCGCAGCCGTCCAGCATGCCGTCTCCCACAAAACCCAGGAACAGAGGCAGATGTCCGCTGCCGCCGCCGGTCATTAATCCGACTTTTCCTTCCTTTTTACGCTTTGTCACATAGCAGCGCATATCGCCTTCCACATAAGTTACGCGGTCCTTGTACGCCGCATAGATGCCTTTGAGCATATCGTCCACATAATCTTCCGGTTTGTTCAGTAATCTTTGCATGTTTTTAACTCTCCTTTTCTATTGCTTTTTCTGCATTGCGTCTCTTTTTATTCTCGCTGTACCGGTCGCCGAGGTAATTCAGGATCATGGCGCCCACCAGCAGAGCCCCCCAGATAAAGGTTTTAAAATAACTGTCTACCCGCAGCATATTGAATCCACTGGACAGAAATTGCAGGGTCAGAATCGCCATCACCACTCCGCTGATCTTGCCGAACCCTCCGTTTGGATTGATCCCTCCGAGGATAGCCACGATCAAACATTGAAGGACATAGGAGGAACCGTAGCTTGCTTTCGCGGAATTCGCTCTGGAAGCAATGATGATGCCCGCCACGGAAGAAAGAATACCGCTGAACACATGGGTCATGACGATGACTTTCTGGTTCTTGATACCGGAGAATCTTGCCGCTTTGGGACTGGTTCCGGACAGATACAGTTCCATACCGTATTTCTTCTTTTGAAGCAGGATGGTGAAGATCACCACTACGATAATAAATACCACCAGCGGTCCGGGAATTCCCAGGAACTTTCCCGCACCGATAAAGGTGAACGCATCCGGAGTTCCGAAGACCGCCGCGCCTTCCGTCACACCGATGCCAAGGCCCATGAAGATCTCCTGGGCGCCCAGGGTCGCCAACATGGCCGGAATACCGATATAGGCAATCAGGATTCCGTTAAGCGCGCCGCAGATCAGACCGCAGACCAGAGCGACGATCAGACCAATCAGAATCGCCGGCCAAGTACCAATCACAGGCTCCAGCTGAATGATTGTCATACAGCAGAACACTCCGCTTAAATTTGCGATACCCACGACGGACAGATTGATTCCACCCAGCAGCATGGTAATGGAGACGGCAATGGCAAGGATGCCGATCTCCGGGAACTGGGTCGCCATGGAAGCGATATTGGCTCCGGTTAAGAACTTTCCTTTCGTGATCATCATCATCAGCGCAAATGCCGCAACCATGATAAAAAACAATCGTAAAAGGCTGGCGTCTTCGGTAAATCTACTCAGAAAATTTACTTTTTTCTTCTGTTCTGTATTACTCGCCATTCTCATCTACACCTCCATCTCATCATCCAGAATCTTCGGGATCTTCCGGCTGTTCTTCAATTCTTTATATGCAGACAGGGAGACGCCCGCCAGGATGATCAGGCCGACCACCAGCTCCTGCCATATGGATGTGATGCCTACCAGAATCAACGAGTTTTGTGCCACCGTAATCAACATGAGTCCCAAAAGCGTTCCGATCACGGTTCCTTTTCCGCCGGAGATGCTGGTACCTCCAAGCACCACTACTGCGATGCACATCATCTCGCTGCCCATCAGGTCCGTAGGGATACACATGCGGGCCTGCATGGCATGACACACGCCGCCGAGTCCCGCCGCCATACCGATAAAGGTATAGACGAAAATCGTAATCCCTTTTACGTTAAATCCTGCCCGTTCCGCCGATACACGATCCCCGCCGATGGCGTAGATCCCGCGTCCAAGCATGGTATATTTCAGAATCACATGCACAATGATCATAATGGCAACCAGGAAGAGAAACGTATAGGTGCAGGTTGCGGTGGTGCTGCCGCTGGTTACACGAATCATCTGCGCCTTTCCAAAGTTTTCCATGGATGGGCAGAGCCGGTTCACCGGTTTGGAGCCTGCCAGCGTAATCAGAAGCCCATGGAAAAGAGAGGAAGTACCCAGGGTAACAATAAAAGCCGGGAGGTTGAATTGTGTAATAATGATTCCATTGAGCAGTCCCAGCGCCGTACCGATGGCCACTGCCATCAGGATCGGCACGATCACCGGTCCTTCAAAAGCCAGGGATTCCATCAGCTTACTGGTCAGATACATAGCGCAGACTGCAATGGCCGGAAAAGATACGTCAATGCCTCCCGCAATGATTCCAAGCATCAGTGCGAAGGACATGATACCCATAATAATCCCGTTTCTCATCAGGCTCACAAAATTTGCCAGCGTGAAGAACACCGGATTGATCAGGCCGATGATCAGACACATGACGATCAGAGTAATTCCTACATAGAATTCATTTTTTTTCAGTAAATTTTTCATTTTGCCGCAACCTCCTTATTGGCATCAATCAGGATGTCGGACAGGGTGTCCTCCTCTAAGCCTTCTGTACTGAGTTCGTCGGTGATCCGGCCTTTCTTCATCACAAGAACCCGGTTACAATTGTCGATCACCTCCGGTATATCGTCGGAAATGATAATGATGCCCATGCCTTTACTGGCCAGCATGCGGGTATAATCATAGATATCCGCCTTGGCTCCCACGTCGATTCCCACCGTGGGACTGTTCAGGATCAGCACCTTGGGATTTGTGGACAGCCATTTGGCAATCACCACCTTCTGCTGATTTCCGCCGGACAGCGCCTGCACCGGCAGTTCCGTGGAAGGCGTCTTTACTTTCAGCTCCTCCACCCATTGTTCGGAGCGTTCTTTGACCCCCGCGTCATCAATCAGGGTCAGCCTGTTCAGATTCCGCTCGATCACGGCCGCAATCATATTCCTGGAGATCGTCTGGGGCATGAACAGACCTTCTGTCAGACGATCCTCCGGCACATAGGCGATCCCCGCATCGATCATATCCTTCACAGAGGAAGTCTTCAGTTCTTTTCCTTCTAACAGAATCCTGCCCTCCGTAATTTTCTCAAGATTCAAGAGAGATTTCGCCAGTTCGCTCCTGCCGGAACCAAGAAGTCCGGTAATCCCCAGAATCTCACCTGGATACAGCTGAAAGGACACATCCTTAAATAAGTCTTTGATACCAATGTTCTGCACTTCAAACAGAGGCTGCTTTCCGATATTCTTCGGCTGAAACTTGACCGTCTCGATCTCACGGCCCGTCATATAATAGACAAATTTTTTCCGGTCAAACTCCTGAAGAGAGCCTTCAATTACTTTTTTTCCATTCCGGAAGATCGTCAATTCCTTTGCAATCTCATAGACTTCCTCGATCTTGTGGCTGACAAAGAGGATGGAGATTCCTTTTGCCTGCAGATCTTTGATTACTTTAAAAAGAGATTTTACTTCATTCTTGGTCAGTGCAGTGGTGGGCTCGTCGAGAATCAAAAGCCTCGCGTTCTGTAAGAGAGACCTGCAGATGGCAACCAGCTGCTTGCTCGCCACCGGAAGCTCCGAGAGAATCGCGTCCAGATCAAGATGGATATTGATCATGTCCATGGCTTCCTGGGCTCTCTCCCGCACCCGTTTCCAGTTTACAAATTTTTTCCCGTCCAGTCGTTCTGCGGACAGTGCAATATTTTCTGCCACCGTAAGATTTGGAAACACCGAGAAATCCTGGTAAATGACCTGTATCCCCATGCCGATGGCCTGCTGCGGATTCAGATGAGAGTATTCCTTTCCGTCGATTTCAATGGTCCCCTTGTCAGGCTGATAGAAACCGGAGATGATTTTGATCACCGTAGACTTCCCGCAGCCATTTCCGCCTGCAAGGCATCTGATTTCCCCTTCCTTTATATCCAGGTCGATATCCTGGAGTGCTTTTACGCCGGCGAAGGATTTTGATATTCCGGTCAGTTTAATCACGCTTTTATTCGCCATACTTCCTATTTCCTTCTATGTTCATGATGTAGGTGTCAAAAGGTATTTTGACACCTATGATACCACGGATTGCTCCGCATTTCATGTTCCCGCAATCCTAAAACACCTCAAATCCGCTCATTTTTCTGTGAAAAATGGCTACT
>CAJUDY010000035.1 GCA_910584945.1 uncultured Lachnospiraceae bacterium
TATAACAAAAATCCCTGTAAACGTAAACTGTTATTTCTAACTGGATGCAGCACTACTCTTTGATCAATCAGATGATGCTTAATCACAATGGAGAGTATGCAAACTTTAAGCAATGGCAGCAGTTAGGCGGACATGTGCGAAAAAGTGCTAAATCTGAAAATGTTATTTTCTAGAAAATACAGCCCCTAAAAAAACAGGATAACGGCACTATTATCAAAAAGAATATCCCATGATTGAGATATTATAACGTCTTTCATATTTCACAGGTGGAAGGTGTGGAACCTCTGACAAAGGATGAACTCAAAGACATTGAACCGATTGAAGCGGCGGAAAACATCCTGAGAGATTACATCACAAGAGAGAATATCACATTAAAACATGCAGCAGGTGATAAGGCTTATTATTCCCCAAATAGAGACATGATTCGTCTGCCATTGATGGAACAATTCAGAGATGTCAGCGAATACTACAGCACCGCATTTCATGAGGCAACGCACAGCACCATGAAAGAAAGTCGTTGTAATCGTATGGAAGACCGCAAAGGAATACTTGTTGCTTTCGGTAGCAATGAGTACAGCAAAGAGGAACTTATAGCAAAGATCGGAAGCGCTAATATTGTGAACATACTTGGAATCGAGACAAATTTCAGATTATATTCCTCAAAAACTTTCACCAGTACATTTTCGTTAGCCCTGCTCAGATAAAGAACCCCAAGATCACTGAAACGGTTCCTGACATCTTCTTTGATCGCTCCGGAAAGGCTTGGCTGTGAAATAAACAATTCTTTTGCCGCTTCTGTAATAGAACCCTTTTCCGCTACCGTAATCATATATTTTAATTGCTGTAATGTCATATCCGCTCCTCCAGTCATGCCTCTATTATATAAGTGATACCAAACAAATACAAACAATATTTGAACTTGCTCAATCATTGATTGTATAAGGCTTTATAGAGATAAATGGAGATACGCCAAAATACATGAAGAAGGCTAACAAATTACGATTCCTAATTTCATCTCTTATTCTCCTGTATATTCAATTGCTCTCCCCCCGGCTCTTGTTATAAGAACAGATGCCGGATGTCATTCAAAAGAACGACCACCATCAATCCCATAAGGATCACAAAGCCCAGAAAATGTACCATACTTTCTTTCTCCTGGGGCAAGGCTCTCCCCCGGACCGCCTCGATCAGCAGAAAAACCAGGCGTCCGCCGTCCAAAGCCGGAATCGGCAGAAGGTTCATCACCCCCAAATTCACCGACAAAAGGATAGACATGATGATCATATTTAATGTGACATAATACCAGCCGTCCGACCGGGATTCCTCATACGTGTCTCCGATGGCGTCCACAATCCCCACAGGTCCGGATACGTCATCTAAAGCCACCTGCCCCCTTACCAGCTTCTGAAGGCTTAAGATGGTCGCTTTCAGCCAGTAGCGAAGCTCCACGAAGCTGTACTTGAGCGTCTGGACCACCGTTCCTTTCGTCCGCTCATTGCTCTTCTCAAAACCATACCGGTAAAAGCCGCTCTCATCCTTCTCTGGCACCAGCTGTACCGTATAGTCCACCCCATCCCGCCGATAAGTGACTTCGGCAGTCCGGCCCTGATACAGACTGTTGAACAGGCTGATCTCCCGATACACATATGTCCGGCTTCCGCCCATGCGCACGATCTCATCGCCGTCCTGCATGCCTGCCTCCGCCGCGGGATAGCCCGGCGTCACATCCACGATGGTATCGTCATAGCCGATGTTGCCTACAATAATCACGGACAGCACAAAAGCAAGCAAAAAATTAAAAACAGGTCCTGCCGCCACCACTGCGGCTCTTGCCCACACGGATTTGCTCCCAAAGGAACCTTCTTCCTCGCTCTCCTCTTCCTCTCCCACCATCATGCAGGAGCCTCCAAAAGGCAGAATCTTCAGAGAATAACGGGTTCCTCCCCATTCATGACTCAAAAGCCTGGGACCCATACCCACAGAAAATTCGGTGACCGTAATCCCGTTATATTTTGCCAGCAGAAAATGTCCGAGTTCATGAACAATCACAATGACACTGAAAATCAAAAGCGCCAGAATTATACGCAATTTACCACCTGCTCTCTATCATTTTTCTCCATAATCGCGCAAGAACATATGTTCCATCCTCTCATACGTCTCTGCCTCCGTCGCAAGGATCTCCTCCACCGAAGGATGGTCAATCACCTTATGGGCTTCCATGCAGCGCCCGATCAGCTCCGGAATATCCAGGAAACCGATCTTGTGGTCCAGAAACCATGCCACTGCCCGCTCATTGGCCGCGTTATATACCGTCGGCAGGCTTCCGCCCCCTGCGGCCGCGTCAAAGGCCAGCCGAAGCCCCTGAAAAGTCTCCGGGTCCGGCCGTTCAAAGATGATCTCCGTCATTCTGGAAAAATCAAGCCGTTCCCCCACAAGGGGCCGTCTCTCCGGATAATACAGCGCATACTGAATCGGCAGCTTCATGTCCGGCGTCCCCAGCTGCGCGATCACTGCCCCGTCCATAAATTCCACCATGGAGTGAACGATGCTTTTGGGCTGGACCACGATCTGAATATGGTCCGGCTCCACGCCAAAAAGCCACCTTGCCTCCATCATCTCCAATCCTTTGTTCACCAAAGTGGCAGAGTCGATGGTGATCTTTCTGCCCATGGACCAGTTTGGGTGCTTGAGGGCGTCCTCCGGCCTGACCTCTCTTAACTCCTCTTTTTTCTTTCCCCTGAAAGGACCTCCCGAGGCAGTCAGCAGGATTTTATGAAGCTGTCCTCTGTCCTCCCCGTTCAGGCACTGGAAGATGGCGCTGTGTTCGCTGTCCACCGGCAGAATCCGAACCCCGTACTCTTTTGCCAGGGGCATAATGATGTGTCCCGCCGTGACCAGAGTCTCCTTATTGGCCAGGGCGATGTCCTTCCCTGCTTTCATCCCGGCGATGGTTGGACGGATGCCGATCATTCCCACAATCGCCGTCACCAGGATCTCCGATTCCAGCTGCTGTGCCACTTCCAGAAGTCCTTCCATTCCGGTTACAATTTTTACCGGAAGATCTCTCGTCCGTCTTTTCAGTTCTTTCGCTTTTTCTTCTGTCCATACCGCCGCAAGGGACGGATGGAATTCCCGGATCTGCGTTTCCAGATGATCCACGTTGGACCCTGCCGCCAGGGCAGTGACCGTCAGATCCGGATTTCTTCTCACCACTTCCAGGGTCTGTGTCCCGATGGAACCGGTAGAGCCCAGTATCGCTATTTTTTTCATCATATATGACTCCTATTCAGATTCCGTATTCCCGCTTCCAGTGCTGTTTTATTTCGTATATCCGATCAGTACCACCGCCAGCATATAGATCATGGGCGCAGTGACGATCACGCTGTCGAACCGATCCAGGATTCCTCCGTGACCCGGGATCAGGGTTCCGTAGTCCTTGATGCCATGCTGCCGCTTGACCGCGGAAGCAGCCAGATCTCCCACCTGAGACGCTGCGGCGCCCACCGCGCAGATCACCGCATAGACGACGACCGATGCTTCAGTCAGGGCTGCGTAAGCGGCCCCAAGGGCTGCAGCTCCCGCCACGCCGCCCACAGCTCCTTCTATGGACTTCTTGGGGCTTAAGACCGGCGCCAGCTTGTGCTTTCCCAGCAGCATCCCGGTACAATAGGCGAAGGTATCGCATCCCCAGGAACAAAAAAAGATCAGCCACACCAGGGAAAAACCAACTTCCAGCATCCGGGTCAGATAAATGAAGCTTAACATCACCGGCACATAGACAATCCCGAAAAAAACCGTCATCATCTGCCCAGACTCATACCGGGGAAAGGTAAAGACATAGACCGCCATCAAAAGCATAAAAGCGGCAAGGATTGCCAGCCACTTCAACTCTGCCTCCAGACCCGCTTCCGTCGTCATCAGCACCGCCGCCGTCCAGATCCCGGCTCCCAGGAAACCGATTCTTCCGATGCCCTCCGTAATCTTCATGCCAAACACTTTATAAAACTCATCCAGTCCGATATACCCGATTACCGCTGTAAAAAAGCCCAGCACCAATCCGCCCTGCCAGCAGGTCCAACCAATCAGAAACACAAGAACCAGGCCGCTGAACAGCCTTGTCAAAAAAGCTTTCATCCGGATGTTTCCTCCGATCCTTCCTTTACTCCGCCGTACCGGCGATCCCTCTGATTGTATTTTTCGATGGCTTTCGCCAGTTCCTCTTTTCGGAAGTCCGGCCATGGGGTGTCCGTAAAGTAGAATTCCGTATAAGCCAGCTGCCACATGAGATAGTTGGACAGCCGAAGTTCTCCGCTGGTCCGGATCAGAAGATCCGGGTCCGGGATTCCCGCCGTATCCAGATGATCCGAGAGCACCTCTTCCGTAATCTCCTCCGGAGCGATTCCTTCCGCCACAATCTTTTTGACCGCTCGGCAGATCTCGTCCCGGCCTCCATAGTTGATCGCAATCGTAAAGTTCAGTCCGTCCTGGTCCTTGGACTCCCGCTCCAGATTTTCAATGCTCTCCTGAATATCCCTGGCAAGTCCGGTCTTATCCCCAATCACACGCACACGCATATGGTTCTTCTTCGCGGTCTTCACACAGGTCTTCATATAATCGCGCAGAAGAGACATCAGTGCGTCTACTTCTTCTTTGGAGCGTTTCCAGTTTTCCGTAGAAAATGCATAAACCGTCAGATATTTGATCCCCATGTGATACGCGTCTTCACAGATTCGCTCCACATTCTTTGCGCCCTGGGCATGGCCGTAGTTCCTTGGCATCCTCCTGGCTTTTGCCCATCGCCCGTTTCCGTCCAGGATAATCGCCACATGCTGCGGTATGGTCATAAGAATACCTCCTAATGAAAATTCCGTATCTCGATACTGTTTTATCCATCTACAGAAAACAAGGGGCGGCTGCAAAATCATACGCTTTTACCGCACACCCCTGTCCTATCTATCTTTTATACTGTCATAATCTCCTGAGTCTTCTCCTCAATGGCCTTGTCAATCTGCGCAATGTACTTGTCCGTAAGCTTCTGCGCCTTTGTCTCCAGACTTTTCTGGTCGTCTTCGGTCAGCTCATTGTTCTTGTTCATCTTTTTGAACGTCTCGTTGGCGTCCCGGCGGATATTGCGGATCGCCACCTTCGCCTCATCTCCCTTTTTCTTCACATCCTTAGCCAGAGATTTCCGGCGTTCCTCCGTCAATTCCGGAAACACCAGCCGGATGGCAGAACCGTCATTGGTCGGATTAATCCCAAGATCGGAAGTATTGATCGCGCGCTCAATCTCACGGATCATCTTCTTCTCCCACGGCTGAATCAGGATGATGCGGGCCTCCGGCACGGAGATGTTACCCACCTGCTGAAGCGGCGTGGGCGTTCCGTAGTAATCCACTTTGATCTTATCCAGCACATGCGGATTGGCACGTCCCGCGCGGATCGCCGCATAATCTCTCAAAAGTGAATCATAGGATTTGCTCATCTTCGTTTCAAATGGTTGTAATTTTTCTTCCATATGGTAGTTCCTCCCTTTATACCGTTATTTTCGTTCCCGTAAATCCGCCCTTCACGGTACGAATAATACTGTTTTCTTCATTGAGACCAAATACCAGCATGGGCATCCGGTTCTCCATACACATAATGGACGCCGTTAAATCCATCACACCCAGCTTCTGGTCGATCACCGACTGAATCGGGATCTCGTCATACTTCTTCGCCTCCGGATTCAGCTTCGGATCGCTGTCATATACGCCGTCCACTGCCTTTGCCAGCAGTATCACGTCCGCCTCGATCTCAATCGCCCGCAGGGTCGTGGTCGTATCCGTGGAAAAATACGGATGTCCGATCCCGCCCGCAAAAAAAGTCACCCTCCCCTGTTCCAGGCATTCCATCGCCCTGTCTTTTGTGAACAACTCCGCCATGGGGCCGCAGGAAAAGGGCGTGAACACCTTCGTCTTCATCCCCGCACTCCGGAAGATCTCCGACACATAGATGCAGTTCATCACGGTGGCCAGCATACCGATCTGGTCGGACTTGGCCCGGTCAATGTGCTCGCTGGTCCGGCCTCTCCAGAAGTTGCCGCCTCCGATCACAATTCCCACTTGAATGCCTTCCTCAAGAACACATTTCACCTGCTTTGCCACCTGAAGACAGGTCGCTTCATCAAATCCGGTGTGCTTCTCTCCCGCGAGAGCTTCACCGCTCAGTTTTAGTAGTACACGTTTCATATCGCACCTCTGCTTTTATCCTACCGTTATTTTACCACAAATCAGGGAAATAGCAACCAGAATTGTTTACAGTTCCTCCGAATCCAGCAAAATCGTAAAGGGTCCATCGTTCAAAAGCTCCACTTTCATGTCCGCCCCGAACTCTCCCCGCTCCACTACCGGGAATTCTTCTTTGCATTTTCGTATGATGTATTCATACAGCGCCTTCGCCTCTTCCGGCTTCCCGGCCCTGGTAAAGCCCGGCCGATTCCCTCTCTTACAGTCCGCATAGAGGGTAAACTGAGAGATCAGTAGCAGTTCCCCGTTCACTGTGCGCAGATCAAGATTCGTCTTACCATTCTCGTCCTCAAAAATCCGAAGTCCCAGCATCTTTTTCACCATCTTGTCCGCGGTCTCTTCTGTGTCCGTGCCGGAGACGCCGATCAGCACCAGAAAGCCTTTTCCTATCTTCCCGAGCACGCTGCCGTTCACGGTGACCGACGCGTGAGAAACTCTCTGAATTACAAATCTCATCAGATCCCTCCTTCTCTTTCCGGCGAAAGCAGATCCACTCCTTTTGCCAGTACTTCCTGATAAAGCCTTCCCACAGGAAGCCCCACCACATTGTTGTAATCTCCTTCGATACCTGACACATAAGCCGCGAAGCTTCCCTGTATCCCATAAGCGCCCGCCTTGTCCATGGGCTCCCCGCTGTTCACATAGCGCTCCATCTGCTCCCCGGTCATGGGATACACATGGACTTTCGTCACCTCCGCAAAATTTATGATCTGCCCACTCTTTCTCAGAATCACCGTCACTCCGGTGATCACCTGATGTTCCCTTCCCTGCAGCATCCGAAGCATCCGAAGCGCATCCTTTCGGTCCTTTGGTTTCCCCAGGATCTGACCCTCTGCCGCCACCAACGTATCCGCGCCGATGATCACGGTCCCATCGCTTCTGTCTGCCACTTCCCGGGCCTTCCGGGCCGACAGTTCCTTCACCGCTTCTTCCGGGATCTGAGAGGTGATACACTCCTCCCCCTCTGCTTTCTCAATCTGAAAATTTATCCCGATCTGTCTGAGCAGTTCTTTTCTTCTGGGAGAGCCCGACGCCAATATGATCTTCTCCATCTTCTCTGATCTCCTTTTTCTCATACATTGGACCTGTTTCGGTTCTCGGAAATTTTTCCCCCATAACCGGCAGCCTCCGGTCAAAACCGCAGCTATGGTTCCACTCCGGTGATGGAATCCACTCCGTAGTACAGGGCCATCCACTGGTTGAACCAGTTTTCCTTATCTTTTGAGACATTGGGAGAATGACGGATCACATTGTAGGTATTCTCCGTAGGCGTCAGAAGCGGAACTTCTGCATCCATGATTCCCTGGTCTTTCTGCTCCTCAATGCTCTGGATCTGCCCTTGCACTTCTCTGTAGGTCCGGCTGATATCTCCAAAGGCCAGGACAAATTTGCCAACGGCCAGAAGGACCAAAAGCCCCAGGAAGAATCGCTTTCCCTTTCGGATCTCGCAGCCCTCTTTCTCCATCAAAAGCGCAATCTGCCCGATGGCGATCAGAAGGAAGCTCACAGCAAAGATCCATGATTTTCCGCTGATAATGGGCGAGGCCAGCAGAACCAATACGCTGGCCGCCCCGGACAGACAGTAATAAAAGGGAACCAGAAGACCGGGAGCCCAGGGTTCCCCTCTTCTCTTCTGATACCGGACCCGGAAAAACACTTCCACCAGCAGGACCACCAGAAGCGGCAGGATATAATGATAGGAAAATCCAACCACTTCCCGGATTCGTTTCAGATACACGCCGATCGTAAAGGGCTCCGATACCATCCGGGAATGACTGCTGGGCGTAAATAAAAGAATCCCCATCCCTGCTGCCACAGAAAGAATTCCGGTGTACGCAAAAGCCGGTATTTTCTCTTTGTTCCAGAACCAGTGGAACACAAACAAAGCTGCCAGAAGCCCGATCGCTCCTCCGCCGTTCTCACTGGAGGCGCCGGCCAGAAGTCCCAGGGGAACCATAAGCACCGCTTTCCATATCCCACGGCCCTCTGCTTTCCCGGTCCTTTCGTATCTGTGATAGGGAAGAAAGAAAGCCAGAATCAGCGCATTCATCCATAGATAATTACAGGACCCGCTGACCCACAGCACCGACCACCCAAAATGCGGAAAGAAGGTCCACATGGCCAGATAGATCACGCCCAGCTGCCAGGACTTTCTTTTGACCGGGTCCGCTTCGATATAAAGAAGCAGCAGCCATCCGACAGCCAAAAACATCAGGGAATTGCAGATGTTGAATACCATCTTGTCAAACAGCATGAAAAACATCACAAGTGCGTGGCTGACCACTCTTCCGTTGAATCCCAGATAATGGTTCCACAAAGACCCCGGAATATCCGAAATTCCGCTCAAAAGTCTGGTCGTCGGACCTGGTCTTGCGCCTTCCCAGAAAAAATGATACATGTAGTCATCCGCCGTGTAGACCGTCCGCTGATTCAAAAGCAGCATCACACCGAAGGCAACTGCACAGATCAGCAGATAAAGCAGAACTTCTCTGCGCTTATTATGATTCTCCGCCAAACCCTATCCTCCTCGAATCATCGAATCCTTAGTTTTTAAAACTGTGAATCGGCGCGGGAATCCTGCCGCCTCTGCCGATAAACGCCTCGCAGGAGAAGGAATTTACCGGCATCACCGGCGCGTAGCCGAGAAGACCGCCGAACTCCACCATATCTCCTACCTTTTTGCCGATTACCGGAATCACCCGGACCGCCGTCGTCTTCTGGTTCACCATGCCGATGGCCATCTCGTCCGCGATGATGCCGGAGATGGTAGCCGGACTTACGTCCCCCGGAATCGCGATCATGTCAAGCCCCACAGAACAGACGCAGGTCATGGCCTCCAGCTTCTCCAGGGTCAGCGCCCCGGTCTGCACAGCGTCGATCATTCCCTGGTCTTCGCTGACTGGAATGAATGCGCCGCTTAGTCCCCCCACGTAAGAGGACGCCATGACACCGCCCTTTTTCACCTGGTCATTCAAAAGCGCCAGCGCCGCCGTGGTTCCCGGAGCCCCTGCGTATTCCAGTCCTATCTCTTCTAAAATCTCCGCCACGCTGTCCCCCACCGCCGGCGTGGGCGCCAGGGAGAGGTCAATGATGCCAAAAGGCACCCCAAGCCTTTTCGAGGCTTCCTGGGCCACCAGCTGACCCACCCGGGTAACCTTGAAAGCGGTCTTCTTGATGGTCTCGCACAGGACCTCAAAGTTCTCCCCTCGTACTTTGGACAGCGCTGTCTTCACCACGCCGGGTCCGCTGACGCCCACGTTGACGACCGCGTCTCCTTCCGTCACTCCGTGGAACGCCCCCGCCATAAAGGGGTTGTCATCCGGCGCGTTGCAGAAAACCACCAGCTTGGCGCAGCCGAGGGAGTCCTGCTCTTTCGTACGCTCCGCGGTCTCCTTGATGATCTCTCCCATCAGCTTAACCGCGTCCATGTCGATCCCAGTCTTGGTGGAGCCAAGATTGACGGAACTGCACACCCGCTCGGTCACCGCAAGGGCCTCCGGTATCGCATGCATCAAAAGCTCCTCGCTCTTTGTCATCCCCTTGGACACCAGCGCTGAAAATCCTCCCAGGAAATTTACGCCCACTGTCCGGGCCGCGTCGTCCAGCACTCGGGCCAGCTCCACATAATCCCCGGAAGACTTGCAGGCGGCGCTGCCCACCAGCGCCATGGGCGTCACGGAGATCCGCTTGTTCACAATCGGAATCCCGAACTGCGCCTCGATCGCCTGGCCGGTGGCCACCAGATCCTTTGCGGTCCTGGTGATCTTCTCGTAGATCTTCTTTTTCAATGTCTCCAGATCCGAATCGATGCAGTCCAGAAGGCTGATCCCCAGTGTGATCGTGCGCACATCCAGATTCTCCTGATCGATCATTTTATTGGTCTCAAGGACCTCATGAATATTAATCATATCTATCTCCATATAAAGTTCCGCATCTCCTCTTCCAGTACCCGCGTCTAGCGCATCCTCTCATCCATCTGGGCACTGTACAGTCCGATACTGTTTTTCGCTATACTCTGTGCATCATATTGAAAATATCTTCATGTTGGCAGCGGATGATCACGCCGATCTCCTCCCCCAGCTTCTCCAGATCTTTGGACATCTTTGTCATGTCTTCCACTTTCCCGGCATCCACAATCATCATCATATTGAAATATCCGTCCACAATTGTCTGGGAAATGTCCAGGATATTTACCTGAATTCCTGCCAGATAGGTACATACCTTCGCGATAATCCCCACCGTGTCATGGCCGACCACGGTAATAATAAATTTTTTCATCTTCGTCTTCCTTTCTCTTGTGCTCCTTCTTACCACTCGCAGATACCGGAGCATTCCTCTCTCTTTGCCACCTGAATATCAAAGTCTCCCGGACCATATTTCACCGGTCCCAACTGAATCTCCAGCTTCACTGTCTCATAAGCCAGCTCCGCATAATTGTTCTCCTTGCTCAGATGTCCCAGATAGATCTTCTTCATCTGGTCGTGGAGCACCCTGCACAAAAGCTGTCCTGCGCTTTCGTTGGACAGATGTCCGCACTCTCCCATGATCCTCTGTTTCAGCGGATAGGGATAGGGTCCCACCTGCAGCATCCGGAGATCATGATTCGCCTCCAGAAGAAGCACATCCAGCCCTTTTAAATGCTCCACTATGTAATCGGTGTACACACCCATATCCGTGGCCACCGCCGCACGCTTCTCCCCGCAAGCAAACCGGTATGCCACCGGCTCCGCCGCGTCATGGGAGATGGCAAATGGCTCCACATCCACATCCCCGATGGTAAACTTCTGGTCCGCCCGAATCACATGATACAGGCTTTCGTCCACCTTTCCCAGGGTCTTCATGGTCTTCATCCGGCGGATGGTCCCGCCTGTGGCGTAGATCGGAAGCCCGTATCGGCGGGCCAAAATCCCCACTCCCTTGATGTGGTCTGAGTGTTCATGGGTGATCAGAAGACCTTGAAGGTCTTTCCCCTCCACCTGGAGCTTTTGAAGCCCTTCTTCCACTTTCTTCGCGCTAATCCCCGCATCCACCAGAAGGTGCGTACTTTCACTCCCCGTGTAGATACAGTTCCCGCTGCTTCCGCTGGCAATACTGCACAATCTCATCTATCGTCTCATCCTCTTATCAATCTGGCGGCAGGTATCCTCCGCCGTGCCATTGTTGTCAATGACACAGGTACACCGGCTTAAGAATTCTTCATGGCTCTTCTGATTACGCAGAATCTGATCAATCCGCTCATCAGTGTAATCTCTGGAGCTTTTCAGTCTCCGGCGCCTTTCGCCCTCATTCGTATAAATATACCATGTTTCGTCGCAGAATGCATCATAATTTTCCTCCAGGAACAGGGCCGCCTCCACGACCACGCAGTCGTACGAACCGGCCCCGGTGATTCTTCTAAGAATCTCCGCCTTCACTGCCGGATGCACGATGGCGTTCAGCTTCTCCAACTTTTCCCGGTCCGCGAACACGATGTCGCCCAGAAGCTTTCGGTCGATCGTGCCCTCTTTCGTCAGAATCTCCCGGCCAAATTCCTGCAGGATCTTTTCGAAGGCGTCCTCTCCCGGCTCCATAACCTCATGTCCCACCTGGTCCGCCAGAATCAGACGGGCACGCCACGCTTTCTCCAGGTACGCAAGCACCGTGCTCTTCCCGGCGCCTACGCCTCCGGTTACTCCTATGATCCTCATCTACTTTGCCTCATACCAGTTCTTCCCCCGGTGCATATCGATCTCCAAAGCCACCCGGAGACTTGCCGCCTGCTGCATCTCTTCCTGCAAAATCCGCTCCACCTGCGCCGCTTCTTCCTCATAGGCCTCGATCAGCAGTTCGTCGTGGACCTGCAGAATCAGGCGGGATTTGAGTCCTTCGTCCCTTAGCCGGTCATGTACCCGGATCATGGCGATCTTGATGATATCCGCCGCGGTCCCCTGGATCGGGGAGTTCATCGCCACCCGCTCTCCGAAGGAGCGCTGGGCAAAATTCGAGGATTTCAATTCCGGGATCGGTCTGCGCCTGCCGTACATGGTGGACACATAGCCCTTCTCCTTGGCCTTCGCCACCAGGCTGTCCAGGAATCCTTTGATTCCCGGGTAAGTTTCAAAATACCGGTCAATATATTCCTTCGCCTCTTTTTTCGAAATATCCAGATCCTGGGACAGTCCAAAGGAACTGATGCCGTACACAATCCCGAAGTTGACTGCCTTGGCGTTTCGTCTCTGCAGCGGCGTCACCTCCTCAAAAGGAACATGGAACACCTGAGAGGCCGTGATGCGGTGAATGTCCTCCGCCTGCCGGTAAGCTTCGATCAACGTCTCGTCCCCGGACATATGGGCCAGCACCCGAAGTTCGATCTGAGAGTAGTCCGCGTCCACGAAGACGCAGCCCTCCCTGGGGATAAAGACCTTCCGGATCAGTCGTCCCAGCTCCATGCGGACCGGGATATTCTGAAGATTGGGCTCCGTGCTGCTGATCCTTCCGGTGGCAGTGATGGTCTGATTAAAATTGCTGTGAATCCTTCCGTCCTCGGCGATGCAGCCTGCCAGACCATCCGCATAGGTAGATTTTAATTTGGTCAGCTGCCGGTATTCCAGAATATCCTTTACGATAGGATGCTCCGGCGCCAGCCGGTCCAGCACCTCAGCGGAGGTAGAGTAGCCGGTCTTGGTCTTCTTCCCCCCCTGCATGCCCAGCTTCTCAAACAGAATCGCGCCCAGCTGCTTGGGCGAATTGATATTGAAGGTCTCTCCCGCCGCCTCGTGAATCTGCCGTTCCAGTTCCTCAATCCGGCCCACCAGCGCTTCCCCGTAGCTTCTGAGCTCTTCAGCGTTGACCCGGATGCCGTCCTTTTCCATATCATAGAGGGTGAACACCAGCGGCATCTCAATCTCGTCAAACAGCCTCTTCATGCCGGACTCTTTCAGCTGTTCCAGCAATAGGGAGGCGCGCTTCCAGGTAGTCAGCGCCGCATAGGGCTTTCCAAGATCCTCATGGGCATAATGATTGGCCAGCGGATTCATCAAATAGGCCCCGATCTCAATATCAAAAAAATGTTCCGGATGGGAGGGGGAGAGGTATTTTAAAATCTTTTTCACATCGGACACCGCACAGAACGGCGCCGCTTCCACCACCTGCCTGATCTTTTCAAGCAGATATTCCGCTGTCAATTCCCCTCCTTCCACCAGTTCCCAGACTTCTGTCTCCGACAGAGCCAGGGAGAGGTGCAGCTCCTCTTCCGCCGTTGTCATGGCATAGCCCGAGGCGGACAGGGTAAGCGTCAGGCCGTCCTCTTTTTTCTGCCAGCTCAGTTCAAAGGCAATCCGATCCTGGCTTCCGGCTTTTTCAAAGACCGCCTCCGCCTTGGAATGCTCCCGGACAAGCTTTGCCTCCGGCGCCGTCTCCTTCGGCATCTGAGCCCCCGCTTTTTCAAAACGTTCCAGATATTTTCGGAAATTCAGCTTCCGGCACCACTGATAAGCCTCCGGCGTATAAGGATTCGTAAGTCTCGCCGCCTCCATCTCCAGTGTAATCGGCGCATCCACACAGATCGTAGCCAGCTTTTTGCTCATCACCGCCATGTCATAGTGTTCTCTCAGGGCCTCTCTGGTCCGCTTTTGTTTGATCTCCTCCACATGAGCGTAAGCGTTCTCGATATTGCCGTAGGCCGTGATCAGTCCGGTGGCTCCCTTTTCTCCGATCCCCGGAACTCCCGGAATATTGTCCGAAGCGTCCCCCATCAGCGCTTTTAGTTCTATGATCTGTGTCGGCGTCACCTGATAGGTGCGAAGAACATCCTCCGCATAATAATTCTCAATCTCCGTGACTCCTTTTCGGGTCTTCGGCATCCGGATCATGATCTTGTCCGTGGCAATCTGCAGAAGATCCCGGTCTCCGGACACAATCACCGTGTCAAGGCCTTTCTCCTCGCTTCTGCGGGCAACGGTTCCCAGAAGATCATCCGCCTCATAGCCTTCTTTCATCAGAAGCGGAATATCCATGGCCTGCAAAAGCTCCTTCAGCACCGGCACCTGCTCCCGAAGCTCGTCCGGCATCCCCTTCCTTGTCCCCTTGTAAGCATCATACATCTGATGCCGGAAGGTGGGCGCGCTTAAGTCAAAGGCCACCGCCAGATAATCCGGCTTTTCCTCATCCAGTATCCTAAACAGAATATTCAAAAAACCATAGATTCCGTTGGTATGAAGCCCTTCGGCGTTGGTCAGATCCGGCACGCCGTAAAACGCCCGGTGAATGATACTGTGCCCGTCGATCAATACGATTTTCTCACTCATTTTAGAAAAAACACCTCACCATCATATAGAACAGCACCACCGTCGCTGCTGCCCGAAGCAAAAATGTATAGGTTCCCAGGAAATGCCCGTCAAGCACATCCTCCTCCGAATTCTTCAAAGAATCCTCCACCAAAGTCCGGTAATCCACTTTTTCCTCCGCTCCGTCCAGCTGACGGATTCCCGCGAACACTGTGGCATAGACTTCCAGTTCTTCATAGCATTCCGGACAATGGCGGATATGCTTGACGAAGGCTCCCTCTTCTTTTTCTTCCAGTTCCCCGTTGATGTACGGGACCAGAAGCCGCTGCGTTTCCTTACAGTTCATGGCCTGCCCCCTGTAGGTGATATACTAAAAATCGCCAAATCACTGTTTTCAATGATTTGGCGATACGATCATCCTGCAGGAGATGGGACTTGAACCCACACATAGTCACCTACGTCAGATTTTGAGTCTGATGCGTCTGCCATTCCGCCACTCCTGCGTTTTCAACTTCTATAGTCTACCATAGATTACCTGAAAGTGCAAGCGGAATTTTTACACTTTCACACACTTTTTCTCTTTTCTTAGCAGAGTTCCTGCAGCTTTTTCCCAATCTCAAAGCAGTCAAAGGTCGCAAAGTAATCTTTAAGCGTCTCCGCTCTGCGAATCAGCTGTATGCTTCCGTCCTCCCGGAGCAGAAGCTCAGCAGAACGGAGCTTTCCATTGTAGTTGTATCCCATGGAGTGCCCATGAGCCCCCGCGTCGTGGATGAAGAGGTAGTCCCCTTTGTCAATCTTCGGAAGCTTCCGGTCCACGGCGAATTTGTCGCAGTTCTCACAGAGGGAACCGGTCACATCGTAAGTGTGGTCGCAGGGCGCGTCCTCCTTGCCCAGAACTGTGATGTGATGATACGCCCCGTAGATGGCCGGCCGCATCAGATTGGCCGCACAGGCGTCAGTTCCGATATATTCTTTATGAATGTGTTTCTCGTGGATGGCTTGGGTCACCAGCGCGCCGTAGGGGCCCGTCATATAGCGACCAAGCTCCGTGTAGAGCGCCACGTCCCCCATGCCTGCCGGAACCAGCACTTCTTCATAAACTTTGCGCACGCCCTCTCCGATTACCCGGATATCATTGGCCTCCTGATCCGGCGTATAAGGAATACCAATTCCGCCGGACAGGTTGATAAAGGTGATATGCGCGCCGGTCTTCTCTTTTAACTTCACAGCCAGTTCAAAGAGCACCTTCGCCAGCAGGGGATAATACTCGTTGGTCACGGTATTGCTGGCAAGGAACGCATGGATTCCGAAGTTCTCCACGCCTTTTTCTTTCATGATCCGAAAAGCTTCCGTGATCTGCTCCTCGGTCATGCCGTACTTGGAATCGCCGGGGTTGTCCATGATGCCGTTGCTCATCTTAAAGTATCCGCCCGGATTGTACCGGCAGCTCATGGTCTTCGGCAGATACCCCACCGACTGCTCCACCGCCTCGATATGGGTGATGTCGTCCAGATTGATGATGCCTCCCAGCTTCTCGCAGTAGGCGAATTCCGGAAGCGGCGTATCGTTGGAAGAGAACATGATCTCCGGACCGGTGATCCCCGCCGCCTCCGACAGCATCAGCTCCGCCATGGACGAGCAATCGCTTCCGCAGCCATAATCCTTTAAAATCTGCATCAGAAATGGGTTGGGCGTGGCCTTTACCGCAAAATATTCCTTATATCCTTTATTCCAGGAAAACGCCTCATAAAGCGCCTTCACGTTCTTCCGGATTCCTTTTTCATCATAGATATGAAAAGGGGTGGGATGGGTCTTCACGATCTCCTCCACCTGTGCTTTGGTTACAAACGGTACTTTTTTCATCTGCCTTTACTCCTCATCTCCTAGATAATTTGAAAAAAGGAGCCTGCAGTTCGCTGCAGGCTCCCCCTTTGGAGCTTCGCTCCATCAAATCGGGGTAACAGGATTCGAACCTGCGACCTCACGGCCCCCAGCCGTGCGCTCTAGCCAAGCTGAGCCATACCCCGATAACAAGTGCCATTATACCGCATCTTATTACAAAAAGCAAGCAAAAAAACAAAAAAAATTCCATAAATTTTTTATAAAAAATGGATTGACATTTTGAAATTGGCCGGTATAATAAGAGGCGTATCGAAGGAGATACTGGTGAGCGCGGCTCATCGGTATCTCCTTTTTTATTTCTAAAAACGCAGTGTTTTAGAAAACTTTATATGAGGAGGAAAAATGATGACTGAAGAAATGATGAGCGCTGTGAACGGACAGCTCTTTGCGGTCTGGTTTCTGATCGGAGCCGCACTGGTGTTCTGGATGCAGGCGGGATTCGCCATGGTGGAGGCAGGTTTCACCCGGGCGAAAAACTCCGGCAACATCCTGATGAAAAATCTAATGGACTTTTGTATCGGTACGATTGTATTTATCCTGATCGGCTTTGGCCTGCTGCTGGGCGAAGACCTGATGGGGCTGATCGGAAAACCGGGATTCGACATCTTTACCAGCTATTCCGATTTTGACTGGTCCAACTTCGTATTCAACCTGGTGTTCTGCGCCACCACCGCTACGATCGTATCCGGCGCCATGGCGGAGCGGACCAAATTCTTATCCTATTGTATCTACTCCGGGTTCATCTCCGCGCTGATCTACCCCATCGAGGCTCACTGGATCTGGGGCGGCGGCTGGCTCTCCCAGATGGGATTCCACGACTTCGCCGGTTCCTGCGCCATCCACATGGTCGGCGGGATCTCCGCCCTGATCGGTGCCAAGATCCTCGGACCCCGGATCGGCAAGTTCGAGAAGGACACCTCCGGAAAAGTAGTAAAAGTCAACGCGTTCCCGGGACACAACCTGCCCATCGGCTGCCTGGGCGTCTTCATCCTTTGGCTTGGCTGGTACGGCTTCAACGGCGCGGCGGCAACCTCGGTGGAACAGCTTGGCTCGATCTTTCTGACCACCACGGTCGCTCCGGCAGTGGCCACCGTCGTCTGCATGATTTTTACCTGGGTCCGATACGGAAAACCGGATGTCTCCATGTGCCTGAACGCTTCCCTGGCCGGGCTTGTGGGCATCACCGCTCCCTGTGACGTGACCGACTGTGCCGGCGCCATCGCCGTTGGCGTTGTATCCGGACTTCTGGTGGTCTTCGGCGTGTGGTTCCTGGACAATGTGCTGCACATTGACGACCCGGTGGGAGCTGTAGCGGTCCACTGTCTGAACGGTATCTGGGGAACCATCGCCGTAGGACTCTTCGCCACCACCAGCGCTCCCGGCAACGACACCTTTGTGGGACTCTTCTACGGCGGCGGTTTCGGGCTCCTGAGCATCCAGATTTTGGGCATGTGCGCGGTGATCGCATGGACCGCCGTCACCATCACCATCGCCTTCCTGCTCATCAAAGCGACCGTGGGTCTGCGGGTCTCGGAGCAGGAGGAGATCATCGGACTGGACGCAACCGAGCATGGACTGCCCTCCGCTTACGCGGGCTTCAGCATCATGGACATTTCCAACACCATGACTATGGAAGTCAACGAAAATACCCTGCTTGGCAGCGACGATTATGTCGCCGCCACCGAAACGCAGAAAGCGGCCGCCGTCAAGGTGGTGGAGATCCCCTCAGCGGTCACGGGCATCTACAAGGTGTCTATCATCGCCAGACTGTCCCGGTATGACGTCTTAAGGAAAGCCATGAACGACATCGGCGTCACCGGCATGACTGTCACCCAGGTCATGGGCTGCGGCGTACAAAAAGGCGCTGGCGAACGCTACCGCGGCGTGGAGTTGGATGCCACCCTGCTTCCGAAAGTAAAGGTGGAAGTCATCATCGGCAACATTCCGCTGAACACAGTGATCGAGGCGGCGAAGAAAGCTCTCTATACCGGACACATCGGAGACGGCAAGATCTTCGTCTATCCGGTAGACAAAGTGGTCAAAGTGCGTACCGGGGAAGAAGACCTGGATGCTTTGAAAGATGTAGAATAAGCAAAGAAAGAAATCAGTCAAAAGGGCTGCCCCGCGCACGGGGCAGCCCTATCTATCGGATTACAGCGAATATTCCTCATACTCTGTCTCGCAGGGATTCCCTTTACAGAACCAGATCCTGCGTTCAGTCAGATCCACCACCATGGAAAATACCGTTCCCATCCGAAGTCCGGGGTCCGCCTTCGGATTATCGTGTCTGCAGATGCTGCAGGGGTATTCCACATGGTCTTTTAATACTTCCATCAGTTCTTTTTCAGAAATCCCGGTTTCCTTTTGGCGAAGCAGCTTGTCTGCCCGCCCCAGGCGGACGAACGTGTCCGCAAATTTGACTTTTCCCATATCTTTTCTTGGATATTTCGGCAGTCTTGGGCTGACAAAATGATTGGTGTGCACAAGGATGCCATCCTTTGGATAGAGCACGTCAAACTCTTCATTTTCAATCTCCAGGTCGATGCATTCTCCGTTCCTGTGGCCCAGCATAAAGTTCGCGCAGCAGCCCAGATTCATGCGGGTGGCCGCCGTGATCGCTTCCGCCAGGGTTTCGCAGTCCAGGATTCCTCTCATAGCCATATGTAAGGGCAGGCCCGTGGAAGCCTCGTTGGTGGACAGGGCGTTCAGATACAGGCAGATTCCCGCACTGTTAAATCCGGTCTTGCCGATGATGCCCGCCTCTGTCACCATGAAGATGGTTGGTTTTCCATTTTTCTGATGGATTTTCATCATAATCATGGAATCCCTCTGACTGGTTTTCCAGTCCCAGTTATGAGCCAGGTACGCATGATGTCCGCTGCCGGCATCGCTGCTGATGCCGATGCTCGTACAGCCTCCGTCCGCTTTATCCAGTTCGTTCCCAACAAACACCAGTTCACTTCTGCAATTTAACGCAAGGATATCCTCAAAATCAAATCCGGAGCCCTCGGCCACACCGCGCATTTCCTCCAGGTAGTCTGCATTGTACTCCTCGATCACCGGAAGAAACCGCCTGGAAAGCTCCTTCGCCCTCTCCCACTTCAGATTGGAATAATCCTGGAACATCGCCTGATAACAGCGAATGTTGTTTTGTACCTGTTCCTTAAAATGCGCTCCCTGCTGATATCCGATCTCATAGGGAGTCCCCTCAATCTCCAAAAACGGGAATTGATTCATTGTAAAATTCTCCTTTCTTTCCTTATAATATCATTCCAAGAACCTGTGCGATTCCGCCCGATATCAAAAACGTTCCGAAGATGACCAGCACCGACACGAAGATTCCTTTCCAGCCGATCTTCGCAAACTCTTTCCAGTCCCGACCCACGATCACCCCGGCATAGGCCAGAATCGGCGTCACGGTAGCCATCAGCGACACCTTGCCGGCCCAATAGACGACAAACTCCGAAATAGGGGAAAACGGCATCGCCACCAACATGCCGATGATCGAGATGTAAGCCACTGCCGGAAGCTCACCTGGAATAAAATGCTTGACCGTAAGCCCTGCCAGACTGATGCAGGCGAAAATCAAAAGCCCCGGTATGGATTCCAGAAAACCTCCGTCATATCCAACCACATTACAGACAACTGCAAGGACCGCCACCACCAGAAAGGTCATCACCCAGTCCATGAACATCCCTGAAAATTTTTCTTTCTCCATCCTTCTCCTCCTTACGCTTTTTTTCTGAATAATTTATAGATGGCATTTCCCAGAGGAACCGTGATAAACAGTCCCATATAGACCGATATGGAAGAAGAGATGACGTTGCTGATACTGGCGAAGGCCGTTAACGTGTCCGGGTTCGCCTGGGGCGCCGCCTCCATAATCCCTGCCAGGCCGGCGGTCATCATGGACGCGCTTCCCGCTCCCACCGCCATCGCCGCCGCATTCGGCGTAAAAATCCCAAGGCTCACAAAAAGCGGCGGAACGATGCTCATAAAAATGGTCCCGAAAATCGTTCCTGTGATATAACAGGTCATGACGCCTTTAAATTCCGCCGAATCTGCCCCAAACATATCAGAAATCAGGGCCACGTTGGGCTCCCTGCTCATGGCGTGGGTCATTCCCAGCGCCTCCCTTCCCATTCCAAGCAGAAGCGCAACCGGAAATGCAACCAGAAGGGTTCCGATGTTGCCAAGATTCTGCAAAATCAAAATCGGCCCTGCGCTGATGACCTGTTCGATAGAAGATCCGCTGGTAATTCCAAGCTTTGCCATCAAGAAAGCGACGCTCAGTGTCAGCATGGCGGAACCGATCTCCGCCTGCTTCTCTTTTACAAAGCGGATCGGCTTAATCAGATAGACAATCAGAACAAACACCATAGAATATAAAAGGGGCAGCAGCGTAATCGTAATTCCTCCTATGGGAATCCGGATCTGTCCAATCAGTTCTGCCAGAACACAGCACGCCAGAATCACCAGATGAAATTTCCAGTCCGCCCATATCTTGTCTTGTATCATACCAATACCTCCAAAAATAAATTAGTGATCAAGTTCCCATATGACAGTTTCCCGTTCCACAAGCTCACTGCCATTTTACCGGCAGGGCGCGTGTTTGTAAAATAAGATTTGATTATGGACCTATCAGTAAAGCGATTATAAACACTTCAGTCCACAGGTTTTTGCATACTGCTGCGCAAAGTGAATCAAACATTTAATGTTCTGATATAGTTTCCCGTTTTTCTGCCAGATAATCTCCACATTGATGTGAACCGGCTCCTCCAGCGGAATTCCCACGATATCCGGCTCATTTTCAACGATTTCCCGGAACAGGAATCCGGAGGCAATCCCATTGCGGATCAGTTGGATATGAGTATTCAACTGCTGGGTGTTCCACATCACCTTCGGCGTAAAGCCCGCCTCATGAAAAAGCTCCAGCACCCGCTCCTTTACATAAAATCCGTCCTGAAACATGGCCAGAGGCTCCAGCGCGGCATGAGCAATGGAAATATAAGGCTCCCTGGCCAGGGGATGATCTTTGTTGACACAGAAGAGCAATTCCGTGCTTTGCAGCTTTGAAAAGCCCAGATTGACGAAATCCGTATTCATTCCGCTTACAATGATGACGTCCACCTGATCCTCCTGCAGCATTTTCCGAAGTTTTATGGACGGTTCGTCATATAACTCCAGATGAATCTGCGGATTCTGACTGTGAAATTCCTGAATCAACTGAAAGGTCATCACACTGACCATGGGTGGAAGTCCAACCCGCACCACTTCTTTTTTTCGTCTCAGATCATACATTTTCTGAGTCAGATCATTCACTTTTGCCAGAAGTTCTTCCACTTCCAGCAAAAAGTACGCTCCCTCCTTGGTCAGTGTCAGCCTTTGATCCACCCGCTTAAACAATTGCAGATTGAATTCCGCCTCCAGTTCCTTAATCGCGTTGGAAACTGCAGGCTGAGAAATGTGCAGCGCCACGGCCGCTCTGGAAATTCCATTTTGCCTGCACACTTCGCTAAAGTACTTTAATTGATGTAACTTCATAATTCTTTTGCTCCTTTATCTGACCGCCGTTTACCGGATACCTCCTCCATTATAACAAACCGGACGGCAAATCAGTTTACCAATATATGCTGAAACCCCATCATTTTTGTTATGCGCTGATAACTATTTGTTATTTTACAAACACGGCATTTGTCATTAAAATTTTCCTGACAGTTTTCTTTTTCCAGGCAGACAAGCCGATTTATACCATCTATAAAGGAGGTTATCTCTTAAGCTATGAACTATGCAGAAGAATCTTTAAGGCTTCATGAATACTGGAAGGGAAAGATCGAAGTCCGGGCAGCCGTCTCTGTCGCGACAGCGGACGATCTGTCGCTGGCGTATACGCCGGGGGTGGCTGCGCCCTGTCTGGAGATTCAAAAAGCCCCGGGGAGATCTTATGATCTGACCCTCCGGCACAACCTTTGCGCCGTCATCACAGACGGAAGCGCCGTGCTGGGGCTGGGCGATATCGGACCAGAAGCCGCCATGCCGGTAATGGAAGGGAAATGTGTGCTTTTTAAAGCGTTCGGAAAGGTTGACGCCTTTCCGCTCTGTGTAAACACCAAAGACGTAGAGGAATTCGTGAACACCGTCGCCCGGATCTCCGGTTCCTTTGGCGGAATCAATCTGGAGGATATCTCCGCCCCGCGGTGTTTTGAAATCGAACGAAAATTAAAAGAGCGCTGTGAGATTCCGGTCTTTCATGACGATCAGCACGGGACTGCCGTGATCACGCTGGCAGGTATCCAGAACGCGCTGAAAGTAGTCCACAAGAAAAAGGAAGAGGTAAAGATCGTGACTTCCGGAGCAGGGGCGGCAGCGGTATCCATCGTCCGGCTGCTTTTGCTGGCAGGCTTTCCGGATATCGCCATGTGCGACCGCCAAGGTGCCATTTACAAAGGACGGAAGGGCCTCAACTGGATCAAGGAAGAAATGGCGGAACTGACGAATCTTGAGCGTCAGCAGGGCAGCCTCGCGGATCTGCTGAAAGGAGCAGATATTTTTATCGGGGTCAGCGGACCAGGAACCGTCACTTCGGAAATGGTGAAAACCATGAAGAAAGACGCCGTCATCTTTGCCTGTGCCAATCCGACGCCGGAGATCTTCCCTGAGGAAGCAAGGGCCGGCGGCGCAAGAGTCATTGCCACCGGCCGCAGCGATTTTCCCAATCAAATCAACAACGTACTGGCTTTCCCGGGTATCTTCCGGGGCGCCTTCGATGCAAGGGCCTCGGATATTAACGATGAGATGAAACTGGCTGCCGCCAATGCTCTGGCAGATCTGATTCCGGAGACGGAACTGTGCGAAGACTACATCATACCCAAGGCGTTTGACCCAAGAGTCGGCCCCGCCGTGGCGGCGGCTGTGAAAAAAGCGGCGGAAAAGACAGGCGTTGCCAGATTCACGGGGGAGACTTTGTGATGAAGATCGAGATTGGTTACGGAACCAAACCGCAGACGCTCAAGATTCCATCCGAGAGAATTCTTGACATCTTGTATCCAAATCCACTTTCTGACGTTCCGGATGAACCCGCAATCCTGAGAGAGGCGCTGAACTGTCCTATCGCTTCCGCGCCTCTGTCCGACCTTGTCCGGGGCAGACAGAAGGTCGTCATCATTACCAGCGACATCACCCGGCCCATGCCCTCTTATAAGGTACTTCCGCTCCTTCTCTTGGAACTGGAAGCGGCTGGAATCAGGAGATCACAGATCCGGATTGTGTTCGCGCTGGGCAGTCATCGCAGACATACCGAAGCGGAAAAAAAGAAGCTGGCAGGATCGGAAGTCTACGCGTCCGTTCCCTGCGAGGACTCTTCGGAATCCGGATTTCTTCCGCTTGGCGTCACTGCCATGGGAACTCCCGTGGAGATCTGCCGCACCGTTGCGGAAGCAGATTTTCGTATCTGTCTGGGAAATATTGAATATCACTACTTCGCCGGCTATTCCGGCGGAGCGAAGGCCATCATGCCCGGTGTATCCACCCGGGCGGCCATCCAGAAAAATCATTCTCATATGGTGCACGAGCACGCCTGCGTGGGACGGATTGATGGAAATCCGGTCCGAGCGGATCTGGAAGAAGCGCTTGCTTACTGTCCGGTAGATTTTATGTTCAATGTGATACTGGATGAGCACAAGAGAATCATTCATGCGGTCTGCGGACATATCATCAAAGCGCATCGGGAAGGCTGCCGGTTCCTGGACCGTCTTTACCGCAAAGAAATCCCAAAGTTGGCAGACATTGTGATCGCTTCCCAGGGCGGCGCGCCAAAAGACCTCAATCTCTACCAGACCCAGAAAGCACTGGAAAACGCCCGGTATGCCGTGCGTCCTGGAGGCATCATCCTGCTGGTCGGCGCCTGCCCGGAAGGGCTCGGAGAACATACCTTCGAGGAATGGATGACTTCGGATATGTCTCCGGAGGAACGGATTGCGCGTATCCGGACAGATTTTCAGTTAGGCGGACACAAGGCGGCCGCGATTGCGATCGTCCAGAAGACTGCCCGGATCTTCCTGATCTCCCAGATGCCGCCGGATTTTGTAAGGTCCATCCATCTGAAACCCTTCTCTTCGGTGCAGACAGCTTATGAGGCAGCGAATGAACTGCTCGGAGGAAACGCTTCGGTTCTGGTTATGCCTTATGGAGGGTCCACTCTGCCGGTGTTGTCTTCTAAAAGATAAGAAAAGCAGCAATTCTGCCTGAATATCGGACAGAATTGCTGCTTTCGTATTGCTGTTCATCAAAACTTTATGGTATGATGAGATTCAGAACCGTGCGATGCAAAGAAAGGAGCCGACTTCTATGATTTACTGCGTCGAGGACGACCGTTCCATTCGCGATCTGATGGTCTATGCATTAAACTCTGCCGGATTCGAGGCCAGAGGTTTTGACTGCGGCAGAAGTCTTTTTGACACTTTACAGACCGAAAAACCAAAACTGATTATGCTGGATATCATGCTCCCCGGCGAGGATGGTATTTCCATATTGAAAAAACTGCGGATGCAGCCATCGACAAAGGAGATCCCTGTAATTATGGCAACCGCCAAGGGAACCGAGTACGACAAGGTAACCGGTCTTGATCTGGGTGCGGATGATTATCTTGCAAAACCCTTTGGCATGATGGAGATGATTTCCCGGGTAAAGGCGGTACTGCGCCGTACAAAACCGACGAAAACGGAAAAATACATAAAGATCGGCCAATTAGAATTAAATCCGGAAACCTATGTGGTTGTTGAGAACGGAGAACGCGTCCAGCTTACCTTAAAGGAGTATAAACTGCTTCTTACTTTTATGAAAAACCCTGAACGGGTGTTTACCCGCGACCAGCTTCTGGAAATTGTATGGGGAATGGACTATGCGGGAGAAACCCGGACTGTAGACGTTCACGTCGGCACGCTCCGGACAAAACTGAAAGAATGTAGAAACTATATTGAAACCGTACGGGGCGTCGGATACCGAATGGGGAAAAGAATATGACAAAACGTATTTTCCGATCCATCTGCCTTGTGGCATTCACCGTTTTTCTTGCGACGGTTGCCCTGATTATGAGCGTTCTGTATCAATACTTTTCAAATATAGAACAGGCACAGCTGAAAATGCAAACAACACTTGCGGCACAGGGCGTCACAAATGAAGGCATTGCGTATTTCCGCGATCTGGACCTAACAAATTATCGTATCTCATGGATTGATACCACAGGCAACGTGATTTTTGACAGTACCTCTGATACGGAAGAAATGGGCAATCATTGGGAACGGGAAGAGGTACAAGAAGCGATGTCTTCGGGTTATGGAGAAAGCATACGCTATTCCGCTACTCTGATGGAACGCTCGCTCTACTGTGCGCAAAAGCTGAAAGACGGTACGATCTTACGGCTCTCCATCTCTCAGAATACGATCTTCACGCTGCTTTTGGGAATGATGCAGCCGCTTGGCATTGTATTTTTGATTGCATTCATTTTGTCGATTATTCCGGCAATCCAGATTTCTAAAAAAATTGTACAGCCGTTAAACAAGATGGAGAAGGAAAACGCGGAACAAATGCGCCGCGAATTTACCGCGAATGTATCCCACGAACTAAAGACGCCGCTCCATTCCATTTCCGGCTACGCGGAGCTTTTAAAAAATGATCTGGTGAGAGACTGCGATAAAATACCTTTTGCCGGAAAGATTTACGACGAAGCCCAGCGCATGATACGTCTGGTAGAGGATATTATCAGCCTCTCCCGCCTTGACGAAGGCGGAAACGATATGCAGCGCGAAGATACCGATCTTTATGAACTGGCTAAAAAGGCCGTCGGCAGTCTGGAAACCCAGGCGGAGACGGCCGGAATTTCCATCACCTGTTCCGGAGAATCCGCGGTACTTGACGGCATCCCCAGGCTTCTGTACAGTATCGTCTACAATCTCTGCGATAATGCGATCAAATATAATCAGGAAAACGGAAGTGTGAATGTGACCGTAAAAAGGACAGGGAACGACATTCTTCTGACAGTAAAGGACACCGGCATCGGCATTGCGCCAGAGCATCAGGAACGCATCTTCGAGCGTTTCTACCGGGTTGACAAAAGCCACTCCAAAGCAGTGGGCGGAACCGGACTTGGACTTTCCATCGTGAAACATGCCGCAAAAATTCATCATGCGAAGGTGGAAATAGAGAGCGCCGTGGGAAAGGGAACGACGGTCACGGTCGTATTGCCGACAAAGGGGTAGTGTAAACTAAAAAACTTACCCCTTTCACTGGACAAACAAATATAATCTTCCCACGCTTCCTCCTGCCATAGCTTATTCATCGTCAGTCTCGATCAGATCATGAATCTGCCCCGGCTCCGAATCGAACCGGGGCAATTCTTTTTTCTCTTTTAGTTTTCACAGCCGCAGCCGCAATTGGAATCCTTCGCAATTCCGGTGTCAAACTCCGGATTCATGATGTAGAAGTTCTTCGAATCCAGATGCTCCTGCGCAATCCTCAGCGCTTCGCCGAAACGGGAGGATGGAAGTAAAAATATCTCGTAACTGTGAAGGCACTGAACAGTTACCCCTCAAAAGCGAATGACCTTGATCAGCGTATCGACTACCTCCTGTTAGTAATAGTGTACATGTTGTATTTCATAAAATATGTTGTCACCATTATTTTATTTTTAAGGAGGTATTCATGATTAGCAATATTGCGTATCAAATCACAGAAGATACGGCACCTGTTTCTGAGCAGAAAATGCATTTTCACATCATCCATCGATTGCCCAAATATCCTGCTGCGGAAAAAGAGCGCAGGAAAGCCGAGATTGAAAAACAGTTATTTGCGATTTTTTGCAAATATGAGTACGCACACGAAAGATAAGAATACGGCAAAAGATGTATTGTGATGCAATTTACGCCAGACAATCGGTCGAGCGTGCGGACAGTATATCCATCGAAAGCCAGCTTGAATACTGTAAATATGAGACACGCGGCAATCCATACAAAGAGTACATAGACAAAGGTTTCAGCGGCAAAAATACAAACCGGCCTGCATTTGAGGAAATGACGGAAGACATCCGGCAGGGAAAAATAACCCGGGTCATCGTCTACAAACTAGACCGGATCAGCCGGTCCATCCTTGATTTTGCCAACATGATGGACCTGTTTCAGAAACATCAGGTGGAGTTTGTTTCATCAACGGAAAAATTTGATACTTCTACTCCCATTGGACGCGCCATGCTGAATATCTGTATTGTCTTTGCACAGCTGGAACGGGAAACTATTCAGAAGCGTGTAACCGACGCATACGATTCACGCTGCAAAAGAGGCTTTTATATGGGCGGACGTATCCCCTATGGATTTTCCAAAACAACAACGGTCATTGATGGCATCAAGACTTCCATGTATGTTCCTGTACCGGAAGAGGCAGAACAGATACGTCTCATGTACGCGCTGTATGCGGACTCGAAAAATTCGCTGGGAGATATTATTCGCTATTTTCATGCACATGGAATCAAACATTTGCGCGGCGGCATGTGGAGTACAGCCAGAATCAGCGATATGCTGCGCAATCCGGTGTATGTAAAAGCTGACGCGGATGTCTACGATTTTTTCAAAAGCCAGGGGGCGCAGATGGTCAATCCTGTCTCAGATTTTACAGGTTATCATGCCTGCTATCTCTATAAAGGCGAACTCTCAAAAACACGGAAGCAATGTGACCTGAAGGATAAGGAAATTGTGCTGGCGCCGCATGAAGGGATTGTTTCGTCTCGGGACTGGATCAAATGCCGGGTACGCTGTCTGAACAACCGCCAGTCAACAAGAACCTGCAAACCCAAAAATTCCTGGCTTGTGGGAAAAGTAAAGTGCGGAAAATGCGGCTATGGCCTGACCATCGCAAAAGCAAACACAAAATGGCACAGATATTTTATCTGCTCCACGGCATCAGCGACGAAAAAGGCAGAATGTACAGGCACCGGCGGAACGGTCTATGCAGATGTGCTGGAAGTATATATGCTGAAAGCAATCCGTGAACGGCTGGCAGAGTTTCATACCCTCTCCAAACAGGAAGGCCGCCATACAAATCCACGGATCAACGCAAATAAAATCCGGCTGGCCGAGATTGATAAGGAAATCGAAGATTTACTGTCAAAGGCAGTCGGAGCAACACCGGTTCTCATGGAATACATCAACAAGAAGGCCGAAGCGCTGGATACAGAAAGAAAACAGCTTCAGGAAGAAACATTATCCCTTACCCATCAGCCAGACAGCAGCCACTTAAGCATCATTTCCGATCATGTACAGAAATGGGAAGAAACCACATTTGAAGATAAACAGGCTGTAGTAGATACACTGATTAAAGTGATTACGATTGCAGATGATAAAATAGAAATCACATGGAACATCTAAAAATGACACTCCCTCAGAGTGTCATTTTTCTTGCTTTTTCATCCTCTCTATCACGCAGCTGTGCGGTTTGTTGACATTGTCCCGATCATAATTGATTCCTACTGCCAATATTTCCCCCGCATATCCTTCCAGAGCCTGCGTATACTTCCTGTCTTTGATCTGCTGTATTGCTGTATAAGCTGTCTTGTCATATTTTACTTCTACAACAAGTGCCGGTTTCTTCACGGAGGGCAGCGGCAAAAATACGATATCAGCAAAACCATGTCCTGCAGGCAGCTCCCTTATGAGCCTGTAATCTTTTCTTGCGCTGTAATATGCAAGGCCAATCGCACACGCCAGAGAATTTTCATCGTTATAAGTCAGAATTGAGGCCGCTTCTGTATGCGCCCTGTCAAGTCCTTCGGCAACGCTTCTTTCATCCCCATTCAGCGTATCTTCCAGCAGCCTGTCTGAGGCCTTCAAAATGCGCATAATTTCCGGCCATCCGCTTACACTCATGGCATTTTCAAACTCTCCGATGATTTCTTTATTGGGGATAAACGCTTCTTCTTCTCTGGAATCATAGGCAAGATATCCCAAATGGATCAACAGTGTTAGCACATCATCTTTTGTCCTGAAATTCTTCATATCATTCTGAAAACTCCGCATGTTGACTTTGACGTGTCCGCCGCCGAGCATCTGCACAATATCTGACCGAAGCCCGTCGAAATCCATATCCATATAAACTTTCAAGGCTTCATAAGTCTCTGTTGAAGTCCAGTAATTTGACAGGATACGGTTTTTCATTGCTGCCACAACAGACCTTGGATTATAAATATGCCGGAACTCCCGGAACTGATACCCATCATACCAGTCGCTGATCAGGGCAAAATCCATGTCATATTTCCCGCATAATCCTTTTACCTCATTTTCCGTAAAGCCAGTATATTCCTCAAAAGCAAACTGGTTCGTCATAGAATACTCCCAGAACATATTCAATGCCGAATGCTGGCCATACTTTTTTACAGGAAGAATACCGGTCATATACGCAAGCGCAACATACGGCTGGTCTTTTAAAAGATTCCTTAAAAAATCCAGATACTGCTTTTGCAGCGTTTCTGACTCCTGTCTTTCACGCATAACACAGTCCCACTCGTCGATCAGAAAAATGAATTGCTTATCCGTTTTGGCATAGATTTTCCGAAACGCGGCGGCAAGTCCCATTTCACGCCCCTTTAAAACAGTTCCATACTCTTCGTTTAATTCTTCCAGTACTTCCTGTTCCAGATGTTCTGTCACCTTCCCGGAAGCTGCCTCAATCAAAAACTGCTGCATATTCAGAAAAACCACATCATATCGGTTCAAATACTCCTTATACGTCGGATACTCCGCAATGCTGTATCCTGCAAACAGCTTTTCGGAATCGCAGCCGCGGCTGTAATAGGCAGCAAGCATTTTTAAGGCCATGGATTTTCCAAAACGCCTTGGCCTGCTCACACAAAGAAACTTCTGCTCTGTATTGATACACTTATTTGTCTCTGCGATCAATCTTGTCTTATCCACATAGATTTCAGAACGGACAGACTCCCAAAAACCCCTGTTCCCCGGATTCAGATAAATGCCCATAGATGCAACCTCCCTTTCCTTCCCTTAGTATAGCAATTCTCCCATACATATTCAATTACTTTCTGAATATGGGAAAAACATGGAACAGGAAGATTTTTCCCAGCGTAATCCACTTGATACCTCCCGGTTCGCTTCGCCGAAACGCTGGAAATGCACCACTTCCCTTGCTCTTAAGAAACGCAACGGGTCCGCCACATCCGGGTCTTTGACTACACGGAGCAGGTTATCATAAGTCGTGCGGGCTTTCTGCTCTGCTGCCAGATCCTCAAACAAATCTGTGAGAATATCTCCCTTAGACTGATACTCGCAGGCATTGTGGGGGATACCTGCCGCTGCCGTTGGCCAGAGCGCCGATGTGTGGTCCACATAGTACGTGTCAAAACCGGACTCTTTGATCTGTTCCATTGTCATATTCTTGGTGAGCTGATAGACGATGGCGCAGATCATTTCCATGTGTGCCAGTTCCTCTGTACCTATATCCGTCAATGTCGCCTTACACTCTTTATAAGGCATGGTATAGCGCTGCGCCAGGTAGCGCATACTGGCGCTGAGCTCTCCATCCGGACCACCGAACTGCAAAAGGAGACAAAAACTCACAGACCGCTTCGCAGCCTCTCCCACTCATCCGGGTGTTCCGAATAATAAACGCTGAGGTTTTCGCTGATCCTCTTGCAGAGCTTTTGCTCCTGCACTTCTCTCTCCGCCTCCGACAGACTGCGCCAATCCCGCATCGTTCCATTGGGAGCTTCCGTGACCGACGGTCGGACTTCCAGTTTTCTGCTATATGCCATAAAACAGGTCTCCTATTTTTTTCTATACTTATGTCCCCCCGGACGGTCTTATTTCCAAAATCCGCAATATATATAGAACAAATGCAAAAAAGCGGGTACCGCCATGAAAACAGCCGCCGCTTATATCCGGGTCTCCACAGAAGATCAGACCGAATACTCCCCTGACAGCCAACTGAAAAAAATCAAGGAATACACAAAGGCCCATCACCTCCTGCTGCCGGAAGCTTTCATTTTCCTGGACGAAGGGATCAGCGGTAAAAATGCCAAAAATCGTCCTGCATTTATGAAAATGATTCAGATGGCCAGGCAAAAACCCCGTCCCTTTGATCTGATCCTGGTCTGGAAATTTTCCCGCTTTGCCCGTAGTCGGCAGGACAGCATCTTTTACAAATCCATGCTGAAAAAAGACTGCGGCATCCATGTAGTCTCCATCACCGAACAGCTGTCCGATGATCCAACCGCAATTCTGATCGAAGCACTTTTGGAAGCCATGGACGAATACTACTCCATCAATCTGGCCCAGGAAGTACGCCGGGGCATGAACGAAAAGTTCTCCCGGGGCGGCGTCGTATCCGTTCCGCCTTTCGGCTACCGAATGGGGCCGGAGCACTTTGAACCTGATCCGGACAAAGCCCCCTTTCTCCCCATGATCTTTCAGGACTTCTTAAACGGAAGTTCTTTCCGCCAGATTGCCCTCCGGCTGAACGCCCTTGGCGTCTGCACCGTTCACGGCAACCTCTTTGAAAGCCGGTCCGTCGAGTACATCCTGACCAATCCGACCTATATCGGAAAACTTCGCCGATCGTCAGGAAAAGAAGAAGCTTCCATGCTTCTGGTCGACGGACGCCACCCTGCTCTGATCGACCCGGAGACGTTTCGACAGGTTCAAAACCGAATCATGGAAAGTAAAAAATCCCGTTCTCCCTGCCCCCGAACAGCTCCGGCCCGTTATATGCTGCAGGGTCTGGTTCGCTGCAGCTGCTGCGGCAGCACCCTGGTTCTCTCCGAAAAAGGAAAATCCCTTCAGTGCCACCGGTATGCCAAAGGCCTGTGCGGCAAAAGCCACCACATCCGGCTGGATATTCTGAACCGGGCAGTCCTGTCCGTCCTGAAAACAGATCTAGAGGAAGGAACAATTGTTCTCCAATTTCGAAAAAAGGAGAGTCCCGGTGACACCGCCCTCTTCTCCCGCCTGCTGAAGCAGGAAACCCGGCGTCTGGAACGCATAAAAACAGCCTATGAAGCCGGTGCAGACAGCCTGGAAGAGTATAAAAAGAGCAAGGCCGACGCCTGTAACAAGATCCGTAAGCTGAAAGAAAAACTCCGGCGGTCTCCCGGGCAGCCGACGTCTGAGACAGAATTTCATCAGCTCCCTTTGCATTGCGCGCTCTCCCTTCTGGAGAAAGAGGTCATGACCGAACCGGCCAAAAATGTGTTCCTACGCTCCCTGCTCTCTCATATCACTTTTTACCGCTCCGAAAGCGCTGTACAGCTTCATTATCACTAAGACAGGGAGTGCAAAATACGCACTCCCTGTCTGTATAAACCTTATAATATCAACAAATATTAACCCTCATGATAAGCTTTCAGATAGATCGCTTTCATCTCTTCCATCAACGGATATCTCGGATTGGCGCCGGTACACTGATCGTTGAAGGCGTTCTCCACCATCTCATCCAGCGTAGCCATGAAGTCTTCTTCCTTGATCCCATATTCTTTGATGGTTCTCTTGATGCCGACTTTTGCTTTCAGCTCTGCAATCGCCTTGATGAAGTTCTCGAATACTTCGTCGTCGTTCTTGCCCTGGATGCCGACAAATCTTGCCATCTCGCAGTATCTTTCTTTTGCATGCGGATACGGATACTGGGAGAAGGTTCCCATCTTCACCGGCGCCGGATCTGCGTTGTAACGCATTACCAGCTCGATCAGCAGTGCATTTGCAACGCCGTGGGGCAGATGATGATATGCACCAAGCTTATGTGCCATAGAGTGGCAGATGCCCAGGAATGCATTCGCGAATGCCATACCAGCCATCGTGGAAGCGTTCGCCATCTTCTCTCTTGCGATCGGATCTGCAGCGCCGTTGTCATAAGCGCTGGGCAGATAGCTGAAGATATTCTTCGTAGCCATCAGTGCAAGGCCATCGGTGTAATCCGTTGCCATGATCGAAGCATAAGCCTCCAGTGAATGGGTCAGCGCGTCGATACCGGAAGCGCTGGTCAGACCCTTCGGCTGATTCATCATGAAATCCGTGTCAATGATTGCCATATTCGGCAGCAGCTCATAATCCGCGATGGGCCACTTGGTACCTGTATCCGCGTCCGTGATGATCGCGAACGGAGTCACCTCGGAACCAGTACCGGAAGAAGTCGGGATCGCAACAAACATTGCTTTCTCGCCCATCTTCGGGAATACATAGACTCTCTTACGGATATCCATGAAGTCCATAGCCAAATCTTCGAAGTTGCACTCCGGATGCTCATACATGAGCCACATGATCTTGCCGGCATCCATAGAGGAACCGCCGCCCAGAGCGATGATCACATCCGGTCCGAATGCTTTCAGCTGCTCTAAGCCCTTGCGAGCGATCTGAAGTGTCGGGTCCGGAGCTACCTCATAGAAGCAGGTATGAGTGATGCCCATATCATCCAGCTGATCCGTGATCGCTTTCGTCATTCCGCTGGTGTAAAGGAACGTATCCGTAACGATGAAGGCTTTCTTCTTTCCATAGTATGTTTTCAGCTCGTCCAGCGCAACCGGCAAACAGCCTTTCTTAAAGTATACCTTCTGAGGTGTACGGAACCAAAGCATATTCTCTCTCCTTTCAGCCACGGTCTTGATATTGATCAGATGTTTTACATTCACGTTCTCTGATACGGAGTTTCCACCGTAGGAACCGCAGCCAAGGGTCAGTGACGGAGCAAGCTTGAAGTTATACAGATCTCCGATTCCACCATGAGAAGAAGGTGTGTTCACCAGGATACGGCAGGTCTTCATGCGCGCTGCATGCTCTGCCATCTTCTCGGTCTGTGACGGATGAATATACAGAGAAGAAGTATGGCCGTATCCGCCGTCTGCTACCAATCTCTCTGCCATATCCAGAGCGGTCTTGAAATCCGGTGCCTTGTAAAGCGCCAGTACCGGGGAAAGCTTCTCATGTGCGAAGGGCTCGGAAACATCCACAGAAGTCACTTCACCGATCAGGATCTTCGTCTCAGCCGGTACGGTAAAGCCTGCCAGCTCCGCGATCGTTGCAGCCTTCTGGCCTACGATCTTCGGATTGACCGTGCCTGCCTCGGTCAGAATGATCTTGCGAACCTTATCCAGCTCTTCTTTATTCAGCATATGGCATCCACGTTTGATAAACTCTGCTCTTACTGCCGGATAAATATCTTCGATTGCGGTTACGGACTGCTCGGACGCGCAGATCATACCGTTGTCGAAGGTCTTGGAATGAATTACAGAGTAAACGGCTGTCTGGATATCGCAGCTGCTGTCCATGATAACCGGAGTATTGCCAGGGCCTACGCCGATGGCCGGATTGCCGGAAGAATAAGCAGCTTTTACCATGCCGGGGCCGCCGGTTGCCAGGATCACGTCCACAGATTTCATAATCAGGTTGGACAGCTCGATGGTCGGCTCGTCTACCCAGCCGATGATTCCTTCCGGAGCGCCTGCCTTCACTGCTGCGTCAAGGACGATTCTTGCAGCCTCGATCGTACATTTCTTTGCACGGGGATGCGGGCTGATGATGATCGCGTTCCTGGTCTTCAGACAGATCAGGCACTTGAAGATTGCGGTAGAAGTCGGGTTCGTCGTCGGGATGACTGCTCCCACAAGACCTACCGGCTCTGCGATCTTCTTGATACCAAAAGCCTTATCTTCCTCAATCACGCCGACGGTCTTGACTTTCTTATAAGAATTGTACATATACTCAGCCGCATAATGATTCTTAATGACCTTGTCTTCCACTACGCCCATTCCGGTCTCTTCGCAGGCCAGCTTTGCAAGCGGAATACGCTGTTTGTTGGCAGCCATGGCAGCCTCAAAAAAGATCTTGTCTACCTGCTCTTCTGTGAAGGTAGCAAAGACTTTCTGCGCCTCTCTCATTGCAGCAATCTTCTCCTGCAACAATTCCACCTCTGTCTTCGGTTCCGGTGCATTTTTTGCTTCCTGTTTTGCCATAAATATCCTCCTTCTATAGCTCTTTTATTTGATATACCAGAATCATTCCGGTAAACCGTTCCCCAACCCGCAGCTGCAAAAATCAGAATTATATATTTCTTACAATTATTTCCTGTCTTTTTTCGCCGCTTTATGCATATTGTAACATACTACTTCAAAAAAAGAAAGTGCCTTTTGATAATTTCTCATAAAGATATTTATTTAACAATCTTTTTTATGTCTACTTCTACAATATGCCATTTTTCTTTCTTGTTAAAAAAATAACGTTAATTATTTAACGTTAATATTTTAACATACTCATACAAAAAAGAAAGATGCATTTTTCACAAAATTGCATCTTTCTCCTGGCCGCTTTTATCCGATTTGTCAAAATCAGCTCCACCGCTTTCCTTTCAGTCCCGCTGTACACATGATCAGCATGGGGAAGATCTCCAGTCTCCCTGCAAGCATATCAAAGGTCAGCACCAGCTTGGACAGATTGGAGTAAATGGAAAAGTTCTGCGTAGGTCCGACTTTTGAGAGTCCCGGACCGATATTGTTAATCGTAGAAGCCACCGCGGTAAAGTTCGTGATCCCGTCCAGATTATCCAATGAAATCAATAATACGGACAAAATAAAAATTCCCAGATAGGCGATCAGGAATACATTGATGGAGCGAAGGACTTCATGCTCCACCGGCTTTCCCTCAAACCGGGTCTTCCGCACGTTCCGCGGATGTTTCATCACCGCCAGCTCTTTTAAAATCGTCTTTGCCATGATCGCGACGCGGGATACCTTGATACCGCCCCCGGTACTGCCCGCGCAGGCCCCCACAAACATCAGGATCACCAGAATCGTCCGCGAAAGCTCCGGCCACTGCTCAAAGTCCACGGTGGAAAATCCGGTGGTCGTGATGATCGACGCCACCTGGAAGGCTGCATGTCGCAGCGTCTCCAAAGGCCCCCGGAACAAAGAAAGGGTATTGACGGTTATGAGAACCACGGAAGCGCCGATGATTCCCAGATAGATCCTTGCCTCCTCGCAGCGCAGCGCGTCTTTTATATTTCTGGAATAGATCAGAAAATACACGTTAAAGTTGACGCCGAACAGAATCATGAAAACCGTCAAAATCACCTGTATCCAGGCATTGTACTCACCTGCGCTGCTGTTGAGCACGCCGAAGCCTCCGGTCCCGGCTGTGGCAAAGGAGAGGTTCACCGCGTCAAACGCCGGACACCCTGCCGCCAGCAGACACAAAAACTCGCCCACCGTCATGAAAAAGTAAATCCCGTACAGGATCTTCGCCGTGCTTCTGACCTTGGGCACCAGCTTCCCCACCGAAGGGCCCGGGCTCTCTGCCCGCATCAGATACATGCTGGAGGCCCCTGCCAGAGGAAGAAGCGCCATCATAAAGACCAGCACACCCATACCGCCGATCCAATGGGAGAAGCTTCTCCACATCAGCACCGACCGGGGCAGACATTCCACGTCGCCGAGAATCGTCGCGCCCGTGGTGGTGAATCCGGATACAATCTCAAAGAGTGCATCCACCGGATTGGGAAAATAACCGCTGAAATACAAAGGAATCGCTCCGCAGATACTCAGCACGATCCAGCACACGGCCACGCTGACATAGCCTTCCGAAGAAAAGATCGTCACATCCTCCGGCTTTTTTCCTTTCACCAGATGTCCCGCCGCCACGCAGAACAAAGCGGTTCCCAGGAATACCAGAAGACTGTAGCGTTCGCCGTAAAGCAGCGCGGTCAGCGCCGGCACCAGAAGCATCGCCGCTTCCATCTGTATCAGGCTTCCTGTGATATAACGTATCATTCTGTGGTTCATACGCCGCCCGCCTTTGCCTGACGCGCTCCGTGGAACTTATCCAGGATATCGCAGACGTCATTGAGTTCATTACAGCTTGTGGTGATGATGATCACCGAATCTCCAAGCTTTAGACAATCCTGTCCTTTGGGAATGATCACTTTTCCTCTCCGGTGAATGGCGCATACCAGAAGACCAGACTTTAAGTTCAGGGTCTGCAGAGGAATATCCGTCACCTCCCCTTTCTCCCGGATAATGAATTCCAGCGCCTCTGCCCGGCCTTCCATCAGTCGATATAACGTCTCCACATTGCTTCCAATGGAATTCTGCATCGCCCGCACATACTGCAGAATATTTTCCGCTGTCGTGTGTTTGGGATGAATCACGCTGCCGATATCCAAAGTAGAGATAATACTGTCATACGTATTGCTGCTGACTTTTGTGATCTTCTTGGCCTTGCTCATTTTCTTGGCATAGAGAGAAAGCATGACATTTTCTTCATCCATATTGGTGAGCGCCACGAAACCTTCCGTATCCGCCAGTCCTTCCTCCGCCAGCAGTTCCTGATCCGTTCCGTCCCCGTGGATGATGATGGCTTTGGGGAGAAGTTCGCACAGCTTCTCGCAGTATGCCCGGTCTTTGTCGATGATCTTGACTTTAATTCCCATCTCCAGAAGCCTCTTGGCAAGGTAAAACGCGATCTTTCCGCCGCCGATAATCATGGTATTTTTTACCTGATTGGTCTGAATACCGATCAGGCGGAAGAAACGGCTGGCATTTACCGGCGACGCCACCACTGAGATGGTATCTCCTTGCTTCAATACCACTTCGCCGTCCGGAATCAGTACCCGATTCTCCCGCTCCACCGCGCAGATCAGAACCTCGCACCGGGATAATTCTCCGATATCCCGTATTCTCCGATCACACAGCGGATTGTCCTCCTCAATCCGGAAGCGCAGAAGTTCAATCCTTCCTCTTGCAAACGTATCAATGTCAATCGCCTTCGGGAAACGCAAAAGCCTTGCCATCTCCATGGCCGCCGCCCACTCTGGATTAATCACCAGCGACAGTCCGAGTTCTTCCTTGATATGTCGGATTTCCTGATGATAGACCGGATTTCTGACCCGCGCAATGGTCTGACAGCCTCCTGCCTTTTTTGCGATCAGGCAGCAAAGCAGATTCACCTCATCCGCGTTGGTCACCGCGATCAAAAGATCCGCTTTTTCAATCCCCGCCTCTTTCTGAATGCTGTAGCTTGCACCATTGCCCACAATTCCGATCACGTCCGCCGCATTCGCCACATGCTGCACCACATCGGATCTTTCATCGATCACGGTGATATCGTGACCCTCTCTGCTTAACTGCTCCGCCAGGGCCCCCCCGACTTTCCCGCAGCCTGCAATAATGATGTTCATCTCCTGGTCCCATCCTCCTGATATGATGATATGAATCTAATATAGCACCACCCATATAAAAGTTCAATATTGTAATCTGATCTTTTCTCCTATCTTTTTGCAGTCGGGACCACCGAACTGCGTGATAATCAGTCTGGCAAGCGCCGGATCCGGATTCTTGATGTTTACCGGATATTCCAAACGTTTTTCATAATTCCACATTTAGCAAGCGCCTCCTTCCCACGGCCACGGCTCGCTCACCCATTCCCAGGACTGCTGATTCGCTCTTGCCGTATCCACCGTAAGCGGGCCGTACATAGACGAAAAATCTCTCAGCGCCTGATTGCGAAGGCGGCTGTACTCCTGAAAGTAGGACAGCGCCGCCGGGTCTGACGGATGGGTATCCAGATAAAGGTTCGCTTCGGTCACCGCAAAACTGACCATATTCACCCAGTCCAGCATCTGCTGCCTGGTCGGTTGTTTTTGTGCCATTATCTGTATCCTCCTCTCACACCCAGGAATGGTTTGTTCAGTTCCGGAAAGATCGTTCCGATGGACAGACCTTTCTCCAGATCATACACCGTATGCCAGCGCTGCCAGGGCACGTAGGCCATGGCTACCGGAAATTCACCTGGCCGGATCTGCCCCGGCATGGGCGGCCGACCGCCGGGAAATCTTTGATAATCTTCCAATCAAGTCTTCCTCTTTTCTTCTTCTTTCCCTTTATCTATATGTAAAGGGCGGCTATTCGGTTCATATCCGTCTGACAAAGAAACGCCCCGGAGCGCTTTTCCTTCCGCTTTCCGGGGCGATGTTTCCTCTTAAATTCATTCTCAATCGTCATCTGCGGTGTTCATGGGTAAACAGATGATCCTGACAGTACTCATAGTTGCCTGCGCACTTGGAGCAGAACCGGAACTCCAGGTCCTCCCCGTCCTTTTCCGTCCGGCCGCAGATCACGCACCGGTGCTGATTGCTCTTCTCCGACGCGACTCTGACTTTCTTCGCATAGGTCCGGCGGCGCTTGACCTCCTTTGGAGAAAATTTATTCCGCCTGGTGGCCAGGAAGAAGATGATAAAATTCAAAAAGGACACCAGCGCCGCCACACTGTTGGCAGGCATAGCCAGGATTCCGAACTGAGCCAGGGAAAACCAGGTGGGACTGCCGACGGGCACCACAAAACCGGCGATGATGGTGATGAGAAAGTAAAGTCCGTTGGCATAACCCAGGTATTTGCACTTGATGGGGATGATAAAAAACAGTAAAAACTGCACATCCGGAAAAAGCGCCGCAAATGCAAAGAACAGCGACATATTCAGATACATCGTCCCATAAGACAAGTTATAGCCCGTCACCAGGTAGATCAGAAGACAGACGATGACATGCAGAAGCAGCCCGGAGAAGAAGTACAGGTTGAACTTAAAGGCTCCCCACTGGTACTCCAGCATCTTGCCGATCATATAGTACAGATACAGGGAGAAAAAGATGAAAATAAAGCTTCCCGTGGGCGGCTGGATGATAAAGGTAAAGATCCGCCACACTTCCCCCCTCAGGATCGCCGCCGCGTCCAGCGCCAGATAGCTGGAATACAGCTCCGGCGATACCACCTGCACCACGAACCCCAAAGCGTACAGAATAATAATATAATACATCAGATTCGGAATCGCGTACTTTCCAAATCTTCGTTCCATTCGGTCAAGCCATCTCATAGCAGAAATCCTTTCTCTTTGCCTTGCGGCAGAATCGATCTAAATATATTTATTATAGTTTCTCTCCCGCCCTTTGTCAACGAGTGGACGAAAAGACACACGGAAATCAATTTTCCGCAAACAGAGTGAATAGTGTATAATAAGTTTCATGGA
>CAJUDY010000036.1 GCA_910584945.1 uncultured Lachnospiraceae bacterium
AGTTTTAGAACGCTGCCCATGAAACAGACGGTAGAACCACCCAATCACCAGTCCCACAAAAAGTTGGAGCATGGTACTAAAACTGCTCATCTGGAACAGGGAGCATAACAGCATTACCAAAATACAGACAATCATCCCAATGACACCTCCTAAAATGCCACACAGGATGCTTCCCTGTAATTCAGAGCTGGCTTCATTGTGTGATGTATTGTAATAGTTTGACATATAACAGCCCCCTAGTTGTCTTGCTGGTACACGATGGAAATACCCACGTTGTCCCGTCCCCAAGTGCAGTATCTTCGATATACCTCATCCTCGAATGATGGCCTTTCACTGGGATACAGGGCTGGAAAAATCGAAATGCTGGAAATGCCGACATCTGCTTGATTAGTGCTTTCCAGTACCTCTCGAATATCGCATCGGTACAGCCCGCTGTCCGTATGCAGATAGAAAAACATTTCCCGTGTTGTAGCCGTGCTTTGATTGAAGTCCTCCGCGTTCTGCGCCCAAGTGTAGGGCTCCCAGGAAATAACCTGCTCACTTAAAAAACTTGATAATTCTGTTGCTTTTTCTTGTAATCCCTCTGCACTTCTCTTTGCTGTCAGGGAAAACAATATGTAGGAAAAACCCATAGCATCTTCATAAGCTGTATCGTTTAATACCTCTTTAATCTCACACCGATAAATCCCACTACTTGCATTAAGGTGATTGCGCGAAATTCGTGTTACTCTGGCAACACCGTTATGGCGAGTTATACTTCCATTCCATTTCACATAATCCCACTCGCTTACACTTTCTTTTGAGAATCGAATAAATTCTTGAATTTGTCCGTACAAATCTTCTGTATTCTCCCTTATAGCCGGAGAAAACACCTCATAGATGTAATCGACACTGATGAATGCCATTAGCAGAAACCTTGTTTAAGAGAATATCTCGCTACCTGCCTTAATCAAAAAACAGCTTTTTCAGCAGCTCACTGGAATAGATTGCAAGTGCTTCACTTTTATGCCAAATAATACGGGTAACTGCCTCCGCACAGCCTGGATATATTCCGGCGATTTCTGTTCCAGTCCTGCTCCATACTCTAAATCAGTACCTTCACAGTTACGATGCAAAATCCATTTAAGATCGCCTTCGGCGATGGGGTTCTAAGCGCCAGTGGCGCTTGCCTGGAACGGGCCGAAACGGAGTGTAGACTTTTGCACTCCTGAATCACATTCTTACGATCTCAGCAACAAGTGCCTCGACCTGTGCTGAATAGTTACATTATAATTTCTTTTGGGTCGGCAGACAACGGGATTCTGCTATTTCATCAAAAATTTCTATATAATTCATTCAGGAATTTTCTGCCGAAAGTCGGCAGACATTCAGACAATGCGGAAAAGAATCTCCGCGAATATGTATCTTTCTCTTTCGTACCCAATTCCTTATATCTATCTGCCACCGACGGTTCCCGGCAAAGTGCAGGAACCGTTCAGCAGATATTCATCGAACTCCGGGATCTTCGGCATCGGCGCTTCCGGGAGCGCACTCTCCGGAACCTCTTCCTTCGCCGGATTACTGCCGTCCTCCATGCGGAGCCACTGATCGTCGGTCCATATCATCTTCTGAAGCACCGATTCCGGATTATCATATTTGGGCTTGAGATGATCCGGATCGTGACGCTCGTTGGAGACGCCCGGTACGCTTGTGACGATGGGATTTTTCGGATCCTCTCATAGGGGCCACACACCTGTCTGGAACGCCCCATAGTCACGCAATGATTGTAGCCGGTGCTGCCCGCCGCGCCACATCCACTTCGGATAGCCAATGATCTCTTCATTCAAAGGTGAAGACGGCTACATAATAATCGTCTCCTTTTCTGCAAATACATGGGTCCGGGTTGAATCCCGGAAAGATTGGATTATGAATCATCTGTCTGTGCTCCTTCCGGGCCGAAGCTGTTTTTGGGGAACCAGCCTTCGTCCACGCATCTGCCCAGATCCCAGCAGTCCCAGCCGGTCCAGTTGGGATCGCCCGCCGTGTCCAGGAGGAGCTTGTAGCTCCAGTAAAAATATCCGCTTCCGCCGCTCCAGGCCTTTAACTGTGCGTCCGCAAGCGTCTGATAGATCTCCTTCTTCTGCCCAGGCGTAAGGCTTTCCTTTGTTCCTGAAAATTTCATTCCGTTCAGCGCGCTCTGCCCTCCCCGGGTATCCGTGCCTACCACATACGAGTTGAACAGGCACCATTCGCCGCAGATCACCGGTATGTACGCCTGCACCTCCCGGATGTCCCGGGCGTAATGTTCCTCAATATAGGCAAGATACCCTTCCATCGTCTGCGGACAGCCCTCCTGCTCCGCCATCATCAGATACAGGTGGGTATCCAACATCACATTCCAAAAATGCGGCTGGGTCAGGAATTCCTTCCACACCTTCATCTGAAATCCGTCGTGAAAGACGACATATTTCTCCTCCGCCATATGCGGGCGCATCCGGTCGTAGGCCTTCCGGTAAAAATCCTGTAAAAATTCCAGCGTGATGGGCGCGCTGCCCGCCGCCTGCTCCGGGTCCGCCGCCGGATAACGGTTCGGCACATCCATGCGCTCCCACATGGGCGATGTGATCGGCTCGTTGACCGGCTCGATGCCCAGAAGCGCTTCTCTTTGTCCGTACCGGATCGCCAGCTTTTCCAGCACCTGAAGCACAAAGTCCACTTCCTCCGGCGTCTGACTCCATCTGCACACCCCGCAGAGCCCTCCGTTGTCGAACCCATTCTGGGAGAGGGGGACCGTGTGCAGATCAATCAGCACTTTCAGGCCATACTTCTCTGCCCAGTCAAACGCCTGGTCCAGTTCCTTGATGCAGCCCACAAAGGGTGCACGATCTCCGAAGAGAAAATACGGCACCGGGATACGGACCGCGTTCATCCCCATTCTCTTTATGGACACAAAATCCCGTTCCGAGATATATTCGCTTCGGTGCACCCGGATACGCGCCTCGTAAATCTCTTTGGAAAGCTGCCGGGGAAGATGATCTTCATCCTCCGCCGTCGTTCCCTCAAAAAGCGCCGGACTCATCCACTTTTCCAGTACCAGCCAGTTGCCCAGATTGACGCCTTTTATCTCCATCCTCACAAGTCCCAGCGCTCCTTCCAGACCTCTGTCTTTTCTTCTCCATAGGCGAACGGACCGCTGATGGTTTCCATCCCGCGGCGTCTGTCCAGATAGTCCTGCCAGAATACGATCGGAGAACCGTCCGGATGCTCAAATCTCTGCTCCGGCTCAAAGGCTTCGCCCAGGCTGGCCGTGGAGATCACCGGATGTTTATTCTCTCTCAGATAGGAATACAGATCCGTCGTCAGGAACCAGACCCCCTCTTCTTCTGTCAGCTCCAGGGTAACCCGGTGCTCCGTGTCCACATAAGCGTCGGTCTCCGTATCGCAGGGCCTGGCTCCGTTCAAATAGACATTGCCGCCCGTATAGACCGGCAAATGGTCGTAATACAGATCCCGGCTGTTGCCGTCCATGGCACACTCGGCGGAAAATCTGCCAAAATAAGTCTCCGCATTCGGATATCCGTCATAGGGAAGCGTTCCGCAGATGAACTGAAACCGGTCTTTCCCGGCAAAACCCGCATCCTTGGCATATGCCTCCAGGTCCTCCCGCACCGGCTTCTGGACAAAGAGATTATTGTAAAATCTGGCGTCCCCGTGCAGAATCGTCATAAATCCCGCTACCTCCGTGCGGTGCGGCACATGGTAAGGCGTGTAGCGGGGAGTAGGAAACTTCTCTCCGTTGTTGTCCGTCCCTTGTCCTACAAAAGTGAACGAACCGGCGATCAGATTGTGGACAAAGGCCAGCCCCTGGGTGCTAAGACGGCAGGCGCAGTCCGACAGGAGCAGATTGTGGTCGATCAGGGTCGGTCCATGAGACACTTCCACGAAGATATCCTCCCCCAGAGACAGACCGTTCTCGATCCGGGTTCCCTTCGGCGGCACATTGTCGTGGAACAGATTCTGCGTAACTCTCGTTCCCTGGGCCTGCCAGTCCAGCCACAGGCCGCGGGTACAGTGATGGATGTGGTTTCTGCGGTAAATGACGTCGATGGCCGCATGCATTTTGATCCCGCCGATCTCTGCCCCCATAAGATCCTGCTTGTTGTTGATATGGTGAATGTGATTATCTTCTATTACAGAGAAAACGCCTCCCAGATGACCCACGATGCCGGTCTGACCGCAGTCATGGATGTTGCACCGGCGGACGGTATGGGAACCGATCTGTTCCTTCGTCCATCCCTCCCGCTGTGCCTGACAGATGGCATCCCGCTCGGTCTGAGTGCCGTCCTTATAATACCTGGTCGACCATTTATTCTCATTCTCCGGCTGGAGATATTTTCCCAGAGAGATTCCGCTGCATCTGGAATCCGAGATCTCGCAGTCCTCAATGATCCAGCCCTTGGACCAGTGGGGACCGACCATTCCCTCCTGATACGCGGTCGGCGGCGCCCACTGGGTCGCGGCCTGACGGATCGCAAAGCCGGACAGCGTGATGTATCCCACCCCGGTTTTGGAGGGATAGAAGCAATTCTTCCGCACGTTGATCTCCACCTGAGCTTCGGCAGGGTCCGTGCCCTGGAAATTCGCATAGATCAGGGTATACTCCCCTTCCTGACAGGTATACCACTGGTAAAGGCTGCCGGACGGGTCCCAGGACGCTTCCCGCACCTTCGGGTGAAGCACGTTCTCCAGCGCGTCGGTCTCGTACATGGCTTTCCCGTTCAGATACACCTCTCCGGTATGAACCGGCGAGGGTGCAAAGTACCAGTCTCCTCTGACATACGTGGTATACGGGTTGTAGTCCCCAAAGACACTGTTCGGAATGCGCGCCAGCCACACATCTCCTTCATACTTTGTCCAGTTTTTCACGGGTTCTGCTCCCGAGATCACCGCCCCTCCTTTTACTTCGGAACGGTAGGTGATCCGATATCTGTCGTCTGTCCCTCCCTGCGCCGGGTCCACCGCCTCCCGGTAGACTCCGGGAGCTACCAGGATCTCGTCTCCGGCCCGGGCCCTGGACGCCGCCTCGCTGATTGTGCAAAAGGGTCTCTCCTGGCTGCCGTCCCCGGAACGCGCTGCTTCTGCCGATACATAATAGATCATATGTTCTCTCCTTTGCTGTTTTTGATTGTTTATCTGGATATATTTTTCTCCCGGTACTCTGCCGGGGAATATCCAGTATATTTTTTAAAAGTCAATGAAAAATAATTCACGTCTTTATAGCCGACCTTTTCAGACACTTCTCCAACCTTGACGGAACCGGACTTCAGAAGCTTCTTCGCCCGCTCCATCCTCTGACATACAATATAATAATTGCATCCAACTCCGGTGGTCTTCTTAAACAATTTGGAAAAATACGCCACGGAGAGATAAAACTGACCGGCCAGCTGGCTGACGGACAGCGGCTGATTCAAGTGACTGTCGATATAGCGTTTGACATTGCCGATCACATCGTCATCCTTCTTTGGACTCTCTGAGAGAAGCTGCTCAAGGAACGCGCGCCCCGCCTCGTAGATTCCGCATTCGTCGGAAGACTGCAGCCGGATCAAAAGCTCCGTCAAAATCTGATTCGCTGTATTTCCGGTCTCCTGAAGCCAGTCATAATAGATGTCGCTCAACAGGTGAAAGCAGTCTTTCTGCATCAGCGCCGGAGACATCCGGCTGACCGAAAGCTCTTTCCAGTAGGACTCAAACAGGCGCAGAACCCATTCGGTATCGCCCAGGCTGCGTATAATCTCCTGCTGATAATTTTGAAACATACTGTGGGCAGGCCCTTTGCGGCTCTCATCATAACATTGACCGAGTGCATCCTGATAGGATTCCGGAATCTCACGGATGCGGTCCACTTCCCGGCCCAGACTTACTTTTTGTATCACATCATATTCATTCTGCAGAATCGTTCCCAGCTGCTTTAAAAGCTCCCGGCTGTCCGGATGGGCTTTGCTCCGGAAAAGAAGAAGCACAAAAGCGCCTCCCTCATCCTGAAAGGTAATTCCGTCATGCCGGTACTCAATATGTTCGATGCAGACGCTTTTGATGGACAGATGCAACAGCTCAAAGTTGCCGCTCCACTCGTTTTTCACCGCGCACTCGGGGCTTATGACTGCCGCCTGAAATCGGTCTCCTTCCTTGAAGCCATAATCTTTCAGTATTTTCCGGACTTCCTCCTGTCCGGAACCGGTCTTTAAAAAGGTGCGGAAGATCCGTTCCACTTTCATCTGCTGCGCCAGTCCGTTGACCCGGTCCATGGTCCGCTTCTGCGCCTCTTCTCTGGCATACCGCTCCAGCGCTTTCACCTGCGCGCCCACCGCCTCCGACAGCTTCTCCGCCTCCACCGGTTTCAACAGATAATCCTGCACCTCCATCCGGCAGCATTCCCGCACATAGTCGAAATCATCGTGTCCTGTAAGCACGATAATCCGGAGCTTCGGATTCAACTGGTTCATTCTCCTGATCAACGAAAGACCGTCCATTTGATCCATCTCGATATCCGTGATCACAATATCCGGCATATGCAGTTCCATCTTCCTGAGCGCCTTGGTTCCAGATTCCGCCGTATCCACCCGATCAATCTGGAGCTTCTCCCACGGAAGGACCCTGGCGATGCCGTTGCGCATAAAATGTTCATCATCCACGATCAATATACTGTACAAACGTTTCTTCGCCTCCCCCCGGCTCTCTTTCCCCGTCTGTTCCCGGCAGACGGATCTCCACGGTGATCCCTCCATGCGGATTCTTTCTGTAGTACAGTCCGTATTCTTTCCCGTAACGGATCGCAAGGCGCTGATGTACATTTTTCACACCATAGCTGCCGTCATTGATCAGAACGTCGATGGTCTGATTCAGCCGGTCGATCTCTTCTTCGGTCATGCCGACCCCGTCGTCCTCCACCGTCAGAAGCACTTCCTCTCCAACCTTCTGTCCGGTAATGAGGATGTGCCCTTTCCGGTCCTCCTCCGTCTTGATGCCGTGATAGATGGCGTTTTCCACTAGCGGCTGCAGCGTGATCTTCGGCAGCATCCGATCCAGAAGTCCGTCGTCGATCCGAATTTCCATCTGTACAATGTTGTCAAAACGCATGTTCTGGATTGTAACATAACTGTCCGTATGTTCCAGTTCCTGAGACAAAGGCACCAGATCCTGTCCTTTACTCAGACAGAGCCGGTAGTACTTGCTCAGCGCCATGACGATCCTTGACACCTCCACATTTCCCTCCAACAGTGCCTGCCAGTGAATGCACTCCAGGGTATTGTACAGAAAATGGGGCTTGATTTGGCTTTGCAGGGCGTTCAGCCGAATCTCCGTCATCTCCTGCTCCTGCTCATGAACTTCCGCGATCAGATTCTGGATGCTCTCGGTCATATGGTTGAAGCCCCTGGACAGCTGCCGGAAATCTTTCTCTTCATAAAGTCCCATCTTCTGATCAAGCTTTCCCTCCGACACCTGCTGCATCCGACGGATGATTTCCTGCATGGGCGCATAAAAACGTCCGCAGCATACGGCACTGACTGCTATGGAAAGAAACGTGGCAAACAGAATCACCAGCGAAAGAAGCCAGGATATCCGCCGGATATCCGCAAACAGAATTTTCTGAGAGATCTGTCCGTCTGCCGCCCACAACCCGTCCTTGCTGTACTGATAGACCACCAGTCCGTCATTTTGGGCAAACTGTCCTCTCCGCCCCTGATACTGCGCAAACTGTTCTTCCCTTATTCCAATCTGTTCTGGTTCTTCCGACACCAAAACCACGCCGTCCGCCGTCAGAAAACGGATATGAAGATTTTCGTCTTCCGCCGCCACATAACGAAGCATTTTCTCTGTATTGACGCCAACCACCAAAAGTGCAACCGGGTCCTCGCCCAGAGACGCATATCTTCTGCAGACCGGATAGAACAGATTCAGTTCCGGCAGCCGGTAATGCTCTTTTTGCACATTATACTGAATGCTGCTGTTTCTAAGCTGTTCGGCGCCTTGATAATTTTCAAGAAAAATGTTCCGGATATTATATTCCGGATTGGTTTTGTCCTGTATCTGTGGTTCTCCCTGATAGAGAAGTTCCGGATCGTCCAGCCGGATCAGCGCCACATAATCGATCATGTTGTTAGCCCTCAGCAGAACCCTCATGGACTCGTTAGCACCGTTCACCACTTTGAGATGATTACTCTCGTATTCCGCGCCCCGGTCCACATAATCCGCCAGATCCGACGCCAGCGCCAGCTGAACCATCAGGTCCGTAATATCGCTGAACGAACTGTCCATAACGGACAAGGTAACGGAAAGCTGTCCCTGAAGCTGGTCACAGGCCTTTTGTTTTAAAACCGCCGTCGCCACATGACTGATCAGAAACAGCACCGCCAGATTCGAGCAGAAGAACAGAAGCCCGACCGCCATCATCATCTTATGAGACAGACGAAGGGTTCCAAACCAATGTATCAGACTTCTCTTCTTTTGCTTCATGATCCATCACTCCATTATCCCAGACTAACCCTTGACCGCTCCTGCCATCATACCCTTGATCAGCTTATCCTGGCCGAAGATAAAGACAATAATCATGGGCAGGATGGAGATAAACAATACTGTCATGATCATGGGAATGTTCATGGAATACTGCCCCTGAAACTCCTGTACGGCCAGCGGCAGCGTCCGGTTGCCCGCGGTCTGCGTCAGAGTCAGAGCAAAGCTGAACTCATTCCAGATATTGACTCCGTCGTAAATGACCAAAGTCGCCAGTCCCGGCTTGACTAGTGGAAGCATAATCCGCCAGAAGATCCCGTACAGACTGCAGCCGTCGATTTTCGCCGCTTCCTCCAGATCCTTGGGGATTGTCGCCATAAAGGTTGTCAGAATGAAGACCGAGATTGGCAGGTTAAATGCCACATAAGGTCCCACCAATGCCCAGATACTGTCATACAGCCCGGTTCTCACCGACATCATAAAGATCGGAAGCAGCGTCACATGGATCGGCACCGACATACACGCCACGATCAGGGAATAGATCGGTTTATTCAGACGGAAGGTCCAGCGGGAAAGCGGATAAGCTGCCAGCGCGCTGAGTGCCAGCAGGATCACAAGGGATACTGCCATAACTATAACAGAGTTGAAGAAATACTTCCAGATCCCTCCTGTAAATACATCGATGTAATTCTTCAAATACAGTCCTTCCGGCAGGGAGAACACCCCGTTGTTCATCAGTTCAAACTGTTCCTTCAAGGTACACATGATCAGAAAGAAAAACGGAATCATGCAGACCAGAAACCAGACAACCACCAGCACACCGATCAAAGCCGACGACGGCCGGAAACCCTTTTTTCTGCCAGCCATTTCCTAATCCTCCTCTCTGTTCAGAATCCGCATGGTGACAATCGCAATCGCGGAGATCAAAAGAAACATGCCGGATGCGATCGCCGAGGCATAGCCCATGCGGTAGGAGCTGAACGCGTTGGAATACATATACGTTGCCATCAGCTCCGACGCATGGCTTGGGCCGCCGTTGGTCAGTACATACACCAGGTCAAAATATTTCAAAGAACCTACAATCGATAACACAACCGCACTTTTGATCGTGGGTTTTAAGAGCGGCAGGGACACCTGCCAGAAATACTGACTCTCCGTAGCTCCGTCCACCATCGCCGCCTCATGAACATCGGAAGGCAGTCCGCTGTAACCGGCCAGATAATAGACCATATAAAACGGAATAAACTGCCAGGCGATGATAAAAATACAGGTCACAAGCACGGTCCCCGTGTTGCCCAGCAGGTCCACTGTCCCCCCTCCGAACAGCTTCGAGATCGCCGTGACGAAGCCGGTGTTGGCGTCCAGCGCATACCGGAACAGATAACCGATGGCCACGGAAGACATCAGCATGGGAATAAACCAGATGACCTTACAGACATTCCCCTTTTTGCCGACCTTATCCAGAAACGTAGCCAGCGCCAGACCGATGGGCATCTGAATCACGATGGAAAGCACCATGACCAGAAGATTGTTCTTAAATGCATTCCAGAATACCTTATCCGTCAGAAGCTCCGCCCAGTTCTTAAGACCGATGAACGACTTGCTGCTGGAATAACCGTTCCACTCGTATCCGCTGGTGATGAACGACTGGATGATTGGATAGATGATATAGACAGCGATCACCAGCAGCGCCGGGATCAGGAAGATGGCTGCCGCAACAGCCGTCTCCTTTCTGCGCCGCAGGCTCATGGATGATCCTTTACTCATCAGGAAGTTCCTCCCTCTCCTATTTGTTCAGATAAGCGGTCATGGCAGACTGCAGCTCTTTGTTGGCTTCCTCCGGCGTCATGGTCAGCCCAAAGATCTCCTGACTGGTCTGTTTATGTACTTCCGCAACCTCTGCGGGCAGATACTGATCATACCAGAGCTGAATACCCGACGCTCCGTTGACCGTATCCAGAACTTCGTTGACGACTTCATCATCGGAAGTGAAGCTTTTCAAGGGGATGATCTTGCCGTTCGCCGTACGGTCCGTCAACGCCTGCTCATCCAGAAGAGACTGGATCAGATGGAACGCGCCCTCCGGATCTTTGCTGGAAGCGGACACGCAGTACAGATTGTCTCCGATGGTGCCCAGGCAGAGATTCGGATCTGCGTCAGAGCCTTCCAGGGCCGGGAACGGGAAGAAGCCCAGCTTATCATCATCCAGAAACTGTTGATTCTCTCCTGCGATCGTACTGACGAACCAGGAACCCATCAGATCCATGGCAGCGTTGCCGGAGTAGAACAGCATACGGGCCTGCCCGGAATCATCGTCCATGCCGTTGAATCCGTCACAAAAGTACTTCTTGCTGACCCAGTCCTGGATGGTCTGTCCGGCATAGACAAAGGCGTCGTTTTCAAAAGAGCCGCTTCCTGCCGCTGCGTCCGCAAAGGGCGTAAGGCCGCCGTAACGGGTCGCCAGATACTGAAAATACATGGAACCGGTCCACTGGGTGGAGTTGGCCAGGGCAAAGGGAGCGACTCCGTTGGCAACCAATGTGTCACAAACCGCTTCCAGCTCTGCAATGGTGGTCGGTTCTTCCAGGTTGTATTTGGCAAACACATCCTTATTATAGAAGATACCGGCAACGGAGATGTTCTCCACCGGCACTGCATAGATGGAATCCTGGTAAGAACACTGGGCAATCCCCGCGTCCACAAACTGATCCGCATAACCGTCTTCGTTCATCAGATCCGTAATATTGTAGATCAGTCCTTCCTCAATATAGTCATACATGGTCTGTCCACCCCAGGTGATAAAGATATCCGGCATGGTACCTGCATTGATCGCGAGGGACAGATCGGATTTGTAGCTGTCGTTCTGCTTCTCTACCACCGTCACGTCGTACTGGGGATTCTCCGCCACAAAACGATCCACCGAGGCCTGAATCACATCATTCATTGTCCCGGTCTGAATATGCCAGAGCGTCAGCGGGATCTTGTCTCCAGACGCCTCCGTCTCCCCGGTGCTTTCGGATGCGCCGGGAACTGCCGTTGATCCGCCGGACCCTCCGCAGGCTGTGAGCAGGAACATGCACGCCGCCAGGCTGCCCGCCGCAATTTTTTTCATCTTTCTCATTTTTTCATTCCCTCCTACTTCATTGAATTGATATTTTTATTTTATCATCCGATTTTTCGTGAAGATATAGAGAAATTTGTCCCATGCACCCGAATTTTTAGTCAATATCACCGCCTTTTAAAATCTGTACTCCCTTTTTTATAAATTTTACCGAATCAATCATTGGTAAAATTTGCTTTTAGAAAGAAAGCATACAGCAAAACAGACAAAAGAAAGGAGAAGAAAGCCTTTTTTCAGTCAGCACTTTCTTCTCCTCTATATTTTTTTAATCTTCCAGCGACTCCTTAATCTTCTCCATGAAGCCCTTTTTCTTCTTTGTGGCAGTATTCTTCTGATTCAGAGAATTGCCGCTCTCCAGATCATACTCTTTGAGCGCTTCCTTTGCCGCGTGGCTTAAGTTGTTCGGCACCTGGATCACCAGAGTCACATAGTGATCGCCCCGGACGCTCTTATTGCGAAGGGAGGGCATACCTTTGCCTCTCAGGCGGACTCTGGTATCCGTCTGGGTTCCGGCCTTCACGTCGTACTCCACCTCTCCGTCCACGGTCTTGATCCGGATGGTTCCTCCAAGGGCAGCAAGCGGGAATGTAATCGGTACGGTGGAGAAGATATCCATGTCCCGTCTCTGGAACAGAGGATGCCTGGACACAATAACCTCCACCAGAAGATCTCCTCTGGGACCGCCGTTCACTCCCGGCTCTCCCTTTCCGCGGATGCGGATGCTCTGCCCGTTGTCGATGCCCGCCGGCACCGTGACCGAGATCTTCTTCTTGCTGGAGATAAATCCCGTCCCGTAACAGTCCGGACATTTCTCTTTGATGATCTTGCCTGTCCCGTTACACTCCGGACAGGGCCTTACATTCTGCACCATGCCAAAGAGAGACTGCTGGGTATAGACCACCTGCCCCTTGCCGCCGCACTTCGTACAGGTCTGAGGCTCCGTCCCCGGCTTCGCACCGGTCCCATGACAAGTCTTGCACTCATCCTTCAGCGTCAGCTCCAGCTCCTTCTCGCAGCCCTTCACCGAATCCTCAAAACTGATTCTCACGCTGGCGCGCACATCCGCACCGCGCATGGGTCCGTTGTTCGCCCTGCGACTCCGTCCGCCGCCAAAAAGATCGCCGAAAATATCGCCGAAAATATCGCCCATATCCGCGCCCGTAAAGTCAAAGCCGCCGAAGCCTCCGCCCCCGCCTCCCTGATCAAAGGCCGCGTGTCCGAACTGATCATACTTCCGTCTCTTATCCGCATCACTCAAAATGGCATATGCCTCAGAGGCCTCCTTAAACTTCTGCTCCGCCTCCTTGTCCCCAGGATTCATATCCGGGTGATACTTCTTCGCCAGCTTCCGATACGCGCTCTTAATGGCCGAATCATCCGCATTCTTATCCACTCCGAGGACCTCATAATAGTCTCTTTTCGTCTCTGCCATATCTATCTTCTACCTCTCATCCAAACTGCAGGAGCTCCTCCCACACAGCCAAACGCCCACGGCCAATCCCATTGACCGTGGGTATTCTATTCCACAGACCTCCGCACAAGCAGTTTCCTGTCGCCTCTTACTCCGCAGTCCTCCGCGCAAGTCCCTGCTTTCTTTCACGCCGCAGCTTCCGCGCAAGTCCCTTGCCGCCTTCTCCACGCCATAGCCTCCGCGCAAAACCCGCGTGAACCTCCGTCAGGACCCTGGGATGCTGCCCCGGGAAGCCCTTTTGAGGCTATGGAGTCAAGACTCAAAAAATGTGGAGGCCCACACGCCGACACATTTTTCGCTTTCAGAGGCTTGACGGAATGCCCAGCCGTACGGGTTTCCCGGGGTAGCATCCCCGGGTCCCCCGTCAGTCCCTACAAGGGTTTTGCTCACAGCTCTTTACACTTCGCGATAATCCCCATCTACCACATCATCCGCAGCCTGGGAACTCTGCGCACCGCCCATGTCCGGCCCCGCGCCCTGTGCGCCTGCACCTGCCGCCTGCGCCTGCTCATACATCTTCTGGAACAGATTCTGAGAAGCCGTCATCAGATCCTCTCTTCCTGCCTTCAGCGCGTCAATATCCGCATCCGAGATATCCGTCTGGTTCGCCGTCCGCTCTACCACGGCCTTCAGAGAAGCAATCTTCTCCTCCACTGCCGCCTTCTCGGAAGCATCCAGGTTCGCGCCCGCCTCTTCCAATGCTTTCTCGGTCTGGAAGACGATGGCGTCCGCATCGTTCCTTGCATCGATGCCTTCCTTGCGCTTCTTGTCCTGGGCCTCGAACTCCGCCGCTTCCTTCACTGCCTTCTCAATGTCCGAATCAGACATGTTAGAGCCTGCGGTGATCGTAATATGCTGCTCTTTTCCAGTGCCCATATCCTTCGCAGATACATTGACAATCCCGTTGGCGTCGATGTCGAAGGTTACCTCGATCTGCGGAACGCCCCGGCGTGCAGGCGGGATTCCGTCCAGACGGAACTGTCCAAGGGACTTGTTGTCCTTTGCAAACTGTCTCTCGCCCTGTACCACGTTGATGTCAACAGCCGTCTGATTGTCCGCCGCCGTGGAGAAGATCTGGCTCTTCTTCGTGGGGATCGTCGTATTCCGCTCAATCAGGCGGGTAGCGATGCCGCCCATGGTCTCGATGGACAGAGACAGCGGAGTGACGTCCAGAAGCAGGATATCGCCTGCGCCCGCGTCGCCTGCCAGCTTGCCGCCCTGGATGGAAGCGCCGATGGCCACGCACTCATCCGGATTCAGGGTCTTGCTGGGCTCATGGCCGGTCAGCTGTTTTACCTTATCCTGTACTGCCGGGATACGGGTGGAACCGCCTACCAGCAGGACCTTGCCAAGCTCCGAGGGGCTCACGCCTGCGTCCCGAAGCGCTGCCTGCACCGGATTCGCCGTGCGCTCTACCAGATCATGGGTCAGTTCGTCAAATTTCGCCCTGGTTAAATTCATATCAAAGTGCAGCGGCCCATCGCTGTTCATGCTGATGAACGGCAGGTTGATGTTGGTGGTGGTCGCTGCGGAAAGCTCTTTCTTCGCCTTCTCTGCCGCTTCTTTTAATCTCTGAAGCGCCATCTTGTCATTGGAGAGGTCCACGCCGTTCAGTTTCTTGAACTCGGACAGCATCCAGTCCGTGATCTTCTGGTCAAAGTCATCGCCGCCCAGACGATTGTCTCCGGCCGTTGCCAGCACCTCAATGACGCCGTCGCCGATCTCGATGATGGACACGTCGAAGGTACCGCCTCCCAAGTCGTATACCATAATCTTCTGTTCTTTTTCATTGTCAAGACCATAAGCAAGCGCTGCCGCCGTGGGCTCGTTGATGATACGCTTCACATCCAGGCCCGCGATCTTGCCGGCGTCCTTGGTCGCCTGTCTCTGGGCGTCGTTGAAGTACGCGGGAACCGTAATCACGGCCTCGGTCACTTTCTCGCCGAGATAGTTCTCTGCATCCGCCTTCATCTTCTGAAGGATCATCGCGGAGATCTCCTGAGGAGAATACTTTTTGTCGTCGATAGTTACTTTATAATCGCTGCCCATGTGTCTCTTGATGGAAGAGATGGTCTTCTCTGCATTGGTCACTGCCTGACGCTTCGCCGGCTCCCCGACCAGACGCTCGCCGGTCTTCGTGAACGCCACGATAGACGGCGTAGTTCTTGCGCCTTCTGTATTTGCGATGACGGTGGGTTTTCCACCCTCCATCACCGATACGCATGAATTGGTGGTTCCTAAGTCAATACCGATAATTTTACTCATGATAACTCCTCCTATTATAGTTCCGCAACTCCGCTTCCAGTGCCCGGGTACTAGATTAATTTCCGTCCGTTTCACGTCCGTAAATCAATCTGGGCACTGTCCGCTCCGTTACTGTTTTTCATTGTTCCGCAGCTGCGCTGCTAATTTAAATTGTCTTAGTTTGCTACGCTTACCATGCTGTACCGCAGCACGGCATCTTTATATTGATAACCCTTCTGGAATTCTTCCGCGACGATATTCTCGCCCAGTTCCTCGTTCTCCACATGCATGACCGCGTTGTGGAGGTTGGGGTCGAATTCCTGGCCGACCGCTTCGATCGGGGTCACACCCAAGTCTGTCAGCACCGTCATCAGCTGCTTGTAGATCATCTCCATGCCGCTGGCTACCGGTCCTTCCTTTTCTTCCTCCGGAACACTCTTGATGCCCCGCTCAAAATTGTCCACCACCGGAAGAATCTTCTCGATGACGTCCCTGGCGCCGACGGCGTACATATGGGACTTCTCTTTTTCTGTCCGGTTCCGGAAATTCTCAAATTCCGCCAGCTGACGCTTCACCTTATCCGTCAGCTCCGCGATCTGTTCATCCCTTTTGTCCTTTTTCTCTCTTTTCTTAAAAAAGCCCTTCTTCTCTCCCGGCCCGGTCGCCTGCTCCGCCTCCTCCGGGCTTTCCTGCTCTTCCGGCGAAGACTCCGCCGCGGTCTCTTCCGGCGTCTCTTCGGTCTCCTCCGCCGCTTCGGTCAGGACTTCTTCCTCCATGGCCTCTTCTTTTTCCAACTCTTTTTCAAGTTCTTTCTTTTCTTCCAATTCTGTCTCCGCCTTTCTATTTGTGGAAAACGTCGTCCAGCTGATCCATCAAGGTCTTCAGCGTACTCATAACGTTCTCGTAATCCATCCTTTTCGGTCCGATGATGCCGATGGTCCCCTGCAGTCCCTGGCCCAGCTCGTAGGTGGCGGTCACCACGCTGCAGTCCTTCATACTCTGGACCGGAGACTCGCTTCCGATGTAAACCTGGATGCCCTTGTCCTCTTTGCTCAAAGTCTCTGTGACCAGCTCTGCCAGCATCTGCTTTTCTTCCAGCGTCTGAATCAGCTCGCTGGCTTTTCCGTTGTCGCTGAGTTCCGGATACCGGAAGATATTGGTTGCGCCTCCGGTATAGATCTCCATCCCTTCGTCGGAATGGATGGCCTCCGCCACCGCATCCACCACATCGCTAATGATATTACTATGGATGCCTGCCTGCTCTTTCATACTGGAAATCATCTGCAGATTGATCTCCGCGATGGTCTTGCCATTGAGCATGGTGTTCAGCAGAATATTCAGCTTCAGGATCGTCTCCTGATCCAGATCCTCGCAGATCGGAATCAGCTTGTTGCGGATGACGTTGCCCTCCGCCACAATCACCGCCAGAATCTGATGTTCATCCACTTTGGACAGTTGGATAAACTTCAGCTTATTCTGATGATACTGAGGCGCCGAGATCATCGTCGCGTAATTGGTATTGTTGGCAAGAACTTTCACCACCTGCTTTAATACCTGCTCCAGCTTATCCGTTCGCTGAATCATCAGCTCTTTTAAATCTTTGACCTCCTGCTCCTTTTCCTGCATCAGGTGGTCCACATACAAGCGATAGCCTTTGTCCGAAGGAATCCTTCCCGCCGAAGTATGAGGCTGGATGATATATCCCATCTCCTCCAGATCCGACATCTCGTTGCGGATTGTGGCGGAACTCAACTTCAGGTCCGAATATTTGGAGATGGTCCTGGAACCTACCGGCTCGCCAGTCTCCAGATATGTCTGGATAATCGCATGCAGAATCTTCAGCTTCCTCTCATCCAGATCCACAATCACACATCCTTTCTTTTGGTCTTGTTAGCACTCGGCTTGTAAGAGTGCTAACATTTACTGAGATAAAGATAGCACCCCGAAGGGTGCTTTGTCAATACTTTTATTGTTTTTTTATGCAAATCTTAGCGAGTCTTTAGAAATACATATTCCCGCTGGGCTTTCTCATCATCCGGATAACGCTCCAGATAGCTCTCCATTTTCAGCTTTGCGGTCTCAAAATCTCCTTTTTGCTCATAGACCGCAATCTCATTGCCGAGAAGTTCTTTTAAGCTCTCCCCTTCTCCTCTGGCAATCCCGGACTCCAGGGTCCCAAGCGCCGCGTCATAGTCCTTCTGGTCCATCTGCCAGGCGGCAACCCGGGCATAGGCGTTCTGATGCTCCGGCGACTCCCCCTCCAGATACTGCTGGTACAGAGTCACCGCATAGTCCGTATTGCCCATCTGCCAGTACAGCTGGGCTTCCCAGTAGACCCCCTCCGGGTCTCCTCCGTCCGACGCGCTCTCCAGATAGGTCTTGGCGCCGGAATAATCTTCCATATAATAAGAAAGCCGTCCCAGCGTCACGCTGTCCTTTTTGGGGGTCAGCTCCTTTGCCCTGGCAAAATCCGCGTTGGCCGCCTCGGTATTGCCGGACTCCCGGTACAGAAGTCCCCGGGTCATATAGATCTCGGCGCTCTCCTTCAGATCCAGGATCGCGCTGCAGGTGTCGATGGCACCCTGGGTCTCTCCCGCATAATGCTGTGCAGAAGCCTTATATGCCGCGATATCCAGTTCCAGCGCCCCCGCATTCCGGCCCGCAGAAAGCGCAAGCGCCTCTTCATAGGAAGCGACGGCCGCCTCATAATCCCCCTCCAGAGCCTGCTGCATCCCCTGGCTTCGGAGGGAGAGCTGCCGTTCCTCCACTTCTTTGCTCTTCCCGCATCCCGCGAGACAGAGGACGCAGCATCCGGCGGCCATCCACATCTTTCTCTTATTATTCATGTTCGTTCCTCCTGCCAAAACGATTGATTCATAGTGCACATCCGGATCACTCCCCGGGGAAGCTTTTGGTAACGCTGCCCCAGCTTATAGCCCAGCAGTTTTCCCGCATTCTGGGTCACCACGGTTCCGATCAGCCAGGGCTTCCTGATGCGCAGACAGTGAAGCATGCTTTTTTTCACCAGCCGCATTCCCTCGGACTCTGAACTGACACCCGCGAAGACCTCCGGATGCATCTTTTGGGAGACAGCCAGATCAAAATACCGGTGAAACTGCTGGATGGCGCTGTAATTATGCGAATGGATCACCCGCGCCCCGGCACAGTAGACGATCTTTCCGCCCGCATTCAGAAGCTTTCCCGCGTAGATCATATCTTCATTGAAGATGGTACGTTTTTCAAATCCCCCCAGCTCCAGATACCGGTCGCGCCTCCAGGCCGCACAGACGTTGGAGCAGAAAAAGGCTTTTACTCCAAGCCGCGTGAGATCTTCTCTGCTTTTGATGCAGTCTTCTTTCGGATAATTGAACCCTCTCGTATAACGCTCGATCTCGCTGCAGCCCTCCGCCGGAAGCTGCCTGGCATAAGCGGCCCAGACTTCCGGAGACTCAAAAGGACTTAAAAGATGCTTAAGAAGATCCCGGTCCGCCGGCATGGCGTCCTGGGTCATGCATACCACCACGTCCGCCCGGGACATACGCATCCCCTGATCCCGAGTTCCGCCATGGTCGAACTGCGCCTTTGTCACATGGTGCACTTCCAGACCTTCATACCGCGAAAGAAGCTCCTTCGGAAAATACGCCTTTTCGGTATTCATAAGGATCATCCTGCCCACAGGAACACTCTGGGCTCTGAGCCGCCTTATAAGCTCTTCCAGTAAATCTCCCGGGCGGTATACGGGAATCAGTACGTCTGCCGTCAACATGGAACCCTCCTGATATGCCAAAAAGGGGGATTTTCAAAATCCCCCTGAAGTTCTCTTAATAACCGGTATCCTGTGCGATCTTGTCGGAGATCGCCTGTACTTCGTCCGACGGCGTATAGGAATAATTGCCGAACAGATACTCATGAAGCTGTCTTACATTCTCTGCCAGGTTCACCGGAATGACGCAGGAACCCTTGCCGCTGACCGTGCCCGGCGTCCGGTCAAAGGGGAAGCCCTGGGTATCCACAATGTCATATCCCAGCATTTCCGGCGCCATCTGAAGGATCTCTTCATTGGTGTAATTGGTGGCAATCTTGGAGAAGACCGCGTTGATGATCTCATTGATCTCCGTAATATCCGCTTTTTTCGCCGTGTTCACCAGCTCCATAATCACTTCCCGCTGGCGCTCGGTTCTCTTGAAATCATCCCCCGCCGTATAGCGGATACGGCAGTAAGAAGTCGCCTGTACGCCATCCAGGAGCTGCAGTCCCGGCTGCACCAGCTTCTGGGTCTCCACGCCGGTAACCTTGGACGTCTCCACGGTATAATTATTCAGATGCAGAAGCTCTTCTTCATCCACATCGATCATGATGCCGCCCAGAAGATCCACCGTCTCTGTCAGCGCGGCAAAGTCCACGCTCATATAATATTTAATATCCAGGTCCAGGTTCTTGTTCAGCATGGTCATGGCCTGCTCCGGACCGCCCGCAGAATACGCTCCGTTACACTTGTTGTACTTGCCGTTGGCCAGATCCAGGTAAGTATCACGGAATACCGATACCAGCCGGACTTCCTTCGTATCATTGTTAATGCTGGCGATGATAATCGTGTCGCTTCGGTTTCCTTTTCCAAGCTGTCCCGGTGTTCTGGTGTCCAGTCCGAACAGCGCTATGTTCGTATATCCTGACATGGTCTTTACCGTCTCTTCCGGCATGTCTTCATTAACCTGTACCTGCTCCGGGTCCACGATGGGCTTCTGAATCCGGTCCAGCTGCCGCACCACATAGAAGCCCGCAACCAGCACCACCAACAGTAAAATCTCAATTCCAAAAATAATAAATCTCTTTTTCTTCTTAGCCGCTTTTCTTCTGGAAGAACCTTTTTTCCTCGTAGACGGAGCGGCGCCCTTTGCAGAACTGCTTCTTCCGGCAGAAGAAGGTTTCTTCTTTGAGCCTGTTTTTTTCATCGTTTCTTTTGCCATAATTCATCCTTTCTACGCCTGTTAGTAAGCATTCTTGTTCACAAAACCTTTAAAAAAAGTCAGGAAAAGAATCTTAATGTCCAGTCCAATCGTCCAGTTCTCAATATAGTACAGGTCGTATTCGATACGTTTTTTGATTGATGTATCACCCCGGTATCCATTCACCTGCGCCCAGCCGGTCAGCCCCGGACGCACCTGATGCTTGACCATATAGCGGGGAATCTCCTCCCGGAATTTTTCCACGAAAAAAGGACGCTCCGGTCTGGGTCCCACCAGGCTCATATCGCCTCTCAGGATATTGAACAGCTGCGGAAGCTCGTCAATGCTGGTCCTGCGGATAAATCTTCCCACCACGGTCACCCGCGGGTCATTCCGCACAGTCCATGCCTTTTTCTCGCTTTTTGCTGACTGTACTTCCATGGAACGGAATTTATACATCTTAAAAATCTGGTTGTGGAGCCCTACCCGCTCCTGTTTATATATCAGCGGCCCTTTGGAAGTTGCCTTTACCAAAACAGCCGTAACCAGCATTACCGGCGAAAAAACGATGATCGCAACCACTGCCCCCGCAAGGTCCATCGCTCTTTTCACAATCATGTTAAAGGTGTTGGTCAGAGGTACATGGCGGATATTGACCACCGGAAGCCCCATCAGATCCTCCGTATAAGGTCTGGTGGGAATGATATCATTATAATCCGGAACGAATTTTGTATGCACACCGGATTTTTCACAGGCTGCAACCAGCCGTTTTAATTTGTAGTACTCCTGAAGTCCGAGAGTCAGCGCGATCTCATCCAGACGGTTGTTCTCTAAGATTTCCTCCAATTCGTCCGTCGTGCCAAGCACAGGAACTCCTTTATAAGTATAGCCGATCTCTTTGTTATCATCCAGAATTCCTTTGACTTTATAGCCCCACTGAGGATTCTTGCGGATACGGTCGATAAAAGCCTCCGCGGCGCTGCTGTAGCCGACAAAAATAATATGGCGCAGATTAAAGCCGCTCTTTCGCATCCTGCGAAGCCCGATCCGGATCAGATTGCGGACTCCGGTCTCCAAGCCGATGTTGATCACATAGAAATAGAACAACATGGTTTTGGAATAATAATCGGCGTAATCATTGTAGCTGCGGAGCAGGAAAAAAGTTCCCATCACCAGCAGAAGACCGATGGTATTCGCCTTTATGATATTGCTTCCTTCCAGTCTTCTTCCCTGCAGCCGTTTGGAGGTATACAGGTTGAACGCCAGATACAGAATCAGATACAGCGGTATGATGGGGATCAGTACAATACAGTACTGTAAAAAGCTCAAACCCCTGGGGTCCGCCAGTATGATAAATTTCAGTACCCACGAAAGCAAATACGCGATACAGATGGTAATGGCATCAACCACCACATGGAGTCGGTTAAAATACCGTTGATTGTCTTTAATCAAAATACTTCACCTGTTCTTTTTGTCGCCATGACTACGAAACCAATACCCGGAGGTTCTTCCAGAGTTCCAGCTGAATCCTGACATACGCCGGAACATGTCCCATATGGAAGGGGACTTTTTTCTGCGAATACGCTCTGCACAGAGCGATACCCCGGCGGAGTCCTTCCAGATAATCTCTTCCCAGCCCTTTTCTTACAAAGAACAGATACTTGATGAAAAATCCTGTCAAAAGCAGGGGCGCATTCAAAAGCATCTGAAGAAAAGGCATATTCTTGTAGATCAGATAAACATTGTTTCCCGCGGAGTGCAGTACCTTAAAACGATTGTAGCGGGAGCCGCTGGTAGCGCTGCCCACATGATATACCTCCGCTTCCGGCACATACCAGTGGTAATAGCCGTAGATCTTTGCCCGGTAGGACAGATCCATATCTTCCAGATAGGCAAAATGTGCCTCGTCAAATCCTCCCAGCTTATCCACCAGGTCTTTCCGGTAGATCGCCGCACCGGCGCAGGAGGAGAAAATCCTGCAGCCTTTCTGATACTTCCCGGCCGGTCGGCCTTTGCCTCTGGTCACTCCGTAGCCAAGAGCACAGTAGTAATCTCCGGCATTGTCCACAAGATCCCGCGCATGATACTTAAGCATCTTCGCCGCGCAGGAAAACCGCCGGTCATCCTCACGGATTGCCAAAAGAAGCTGCCTCGCAAAATCCGGGCACACTTCCGTATCGTTGTTCAAAAGTATGATATAAGGGCTTTTTGCCCTTTTGATTCCTTCATTGACTGCCCGGCAGAACCCATAGTTCTGACGAAGGCAGATCAGTCTGCATTCCGGAAAGCATTTCCGGATATAGTCCTGGCTTCCGTCGGAAGAACCGTTGTCCACCACGATCACTTCCATAAGCACGTCCGTCTGCTGAAACACAGAGTTAAGGCAGGCGTCCAGGAACGCGATTCCATTGTAATTTGGAATGACAATCGTTACATCTGTCATGCGTCAACCTCTCCGGCGCAGTCCCCGAATCCGGCAGCTCGTATCTTCCAGAGAAAGATTGCTGTTGTAATATCCGTCCGGTCTCTGCAGAAGCTCTTTCCATTTCTTCTCGAATGCCGACGTCCGTCTTGACTTCTTTCTGCGGACACGACGCCTCTGCTCCACAATCAGAGCCCCCGGGTCATAGATGTTGCGCAGGCCAAGCCCTTCCAGCTTCAGACACAGATCCACATCTTTCATCCGGTCCTCCACGTCTTCGGAAAATCCGCCTGCTTTCAGGAAATGACTTCTCCTTACCATCATGAGCTTTCCGGAGACCGCATGATAATTCTGCTGCAGCACCGCCTTGTGAAAGTACCCGCTGTATCCCAGCGGCAGGCCGGCAAAAGCATCCCCCGCGGGCCCCAAAAGCCCCAGGATCTTTGCTCCGTACCGAAGCTTCCGGTTCCCGTCGTAGACACGACCTCCCACTGCCCCGGCATCAGCCCGCTGTGCGCTGCCCAGAAGGATCTGCGCAAATTCTCTGCCCGCCTTCTCAATCCGGCTCTCCATAAAAAGCAGATATTCGCTGTCAAGCTTCTCCGCCAGTCTGGAAAATGTTACAAATTTATTACACGCACTAGTACAATATACTACTTTTATCGGCATTTGTCTATGTTCTTTTATAAAATTCAGAATTAATTTATTTTTTTCCGGGGTATCCAGAAGGAGCAGAAGCTCCAGATTCCCGCAATCCTGACTGGAAGCGACCACTTTTAAAAAACGTTTTAATACCGGAAAATCTGGGGTGTCCAGAAGCACAATGCTGATCTTTTCCGATGTGCGGGGAGTGTAATTCACCCGGTAAAACCCGGGATTTTTAAGCGGTTCCACCGTTCCTCGCACGCCTGTTCTTTGAAGATGTTCTATAAGCGCCCGCTGACCGGCCTCATAAGCGTAAGCTTTGCTCTCCGGGTTGGACGCCGTGGACGATTCATGGCATCTCCAGTGGTACAGAACCTTGGGAATATGACCGACTGCCCGGGCCTGCTCCGCGCACCGCAGGATGAAATCATAGTCCTGAGCGCCGTCAAACGCTTCCTGGTACATCCCCGCCCGGTCAAGAAGCCCGCGGCTTACCACCAGCATATGGCAGATATAATTGTTGCTCCGCAGAAGATCCAGATTAAAATCCGGCTTAAAATGAGGCTGAAAATAAGTCCTGGAGTCAAAGCTCACCTTATCCTCATCCGTATAGAGCAGTTCCGTATCCGGGTGCTCCGAAAGCCACTTCACCACCTCAAAAAGGGCGTGTTCCTCCAGCAGGTCGTCATGGTCGAGAAGCACCAGATAGTCTCCCGACGCCATGGAAAGGGCCGCGTTGGTGTTGCCGGAGATTCCCAGATTCTCCGGGAGCTTCTCGTAGCGCACTCTGGCGTCCCGGGCTCTGTACGCTTCCGCGATTCCCCGGATGGTCTCGTCCTCCCCGCTTCCGTCTGCCAGACAAAGCTCCAGCTTTGGATAGGTCTGGGCAAGGACCGATTCTGCCATCTCCCGGAAAAAAGGCTCCGGCGTCCGATAGACCGGCACCACTATACTCAATAAGGGCTCGCGTGAAAACCGGTGCTCCCGCTGCAGCTCCTTCTCGCTTGGCGCCGGGCGTGCCTCGATCATCCAGTCCTGGTACCCTCTCTCCAGGCTGTTCCGATACAGACGCTCCTGCACCTTTCTGCGAAGCTGTGTCACGCCGTAGCTTTTTACATAATGATAACCGCGCTTTGCGTAATCGACATTTTTCATAGTGGCTTCTTCTCTCTGTCTGCGTTTAAGGATGTTCGTTTCTATAACTTTTAAAAGGTCACTTCGCCGTCATGGGCAATCAGGGAAGCGGATACCATCCCTTCAAGTCCCGCAACTTCCGTGATCAGGCCGCTCTCATCCTTGACCCGAAGTTCCACCACCAGGTCCAGACGATCTTTGGAAAGATTCCTGGACTTTACCTTATAGGCTTTGGCGTATCTTTTCACCACCTCCAGAACCGCATCTTCCCCATTCACAGAAGTGCTGTTGACCACCAGCATGGAAGGTACCTTGGCTACCGGAATCAGGTCCAGCACCAGAATACAGATCGTCACCGCCACGGAAGTCACGAGCGCCACTTCATAAAGTCCGGCGCCGCAGATGATGCCGATGCTGATGGACCAGAACAAAAATACCAGATCCATGGGGTCTTTGATCGCTGTCCGAAAGCGGACAATGGAAAGAGCGCCTACCATACCAAGGGAGATCACAAGGTTGGACTGCATGGCAAGAATGATCGCCGCCGTGATCAGAGACATGGCGGCCAGGGAGATATTAAAGTTCTTGGAATAGAACACTTTTCTTGTGACCAGCCGGTAGATCATGAACACGTACAGCGCAAGAAGCGCCGTGACAAACAGCGTTGCGGCAATCTTTCCGGTGGTAATGTCCATCCCGCCGAAGCCTTCCAGGAACGATTTTTTGAACACATCTTTGAATCCCATCTTATGTAAATCTCCTTTTCTATTTTGTCTTATAGATGAAACTTTCTGCACAGATAATATTTGGAAAAGGCCGTGGGCCTTAAGTTCTCCGTCTGCACCGTCCGATAGATATAATCCGGAAGGTACTCATCGTATTTCACTTCCAGAATGTGTTGTCCCGCCATTAAAACCGGCCGGAGAGGAATCTCTTCCTCAAGAAAAAGATCCGTCCGCCCGGAAGAACTGATGTTCTCGTCCATCGTAATCCTCACATTGCCCAAAGGATACACATATGGAACTCTTCGATACTCCACAATCACCTTGGGCGCCATCCGCCTGGTCTTCCTAAGCAGACAAAGCTTTCTAAGAAGCGCCGGCGTCTCTTCATGGAGCGGAAGCTCTTCCCCTGCCATCAGCACCCGGCATTCTCTCTCGGTCAGAGGGCAGGAAAGCTTCTGGGTCTTCCCCCGAACCTTCTTCTTTAACTCCAGCGAGATCCGCTCCTTTTGATGATTATAAATCCGAATCCGGAACTTCTCTCTCGGGTCCGTCCCTGCCTCATTCTCTCTCAGACAGGTATCATAGCAATCGTCAAAATACAGGCTCCTGATATTGTATGCCCCATCCTCCCCCACATGAGCATCCAGAGTTACCAGACCGCGAAGACGTGCTTCGAGCACCTTTAACTGTCCATAAGAACAAAGATACTTGAACTCATGGCGGTACTGGTTCTCCGGCAGAGAGGGATCATAAACATTGGTCTCCATCCATTCACTTCCGTTCTACTCTATATTGTCTCTTTCCTTGATCCATTCATCCATATTTTTTATCTTTTTATCAAGAAAATTCATCCTTGCCTCCATAAATTCCCGCAGACCGTCATAATTCCCATCGTGATGGCTGTCCGGCCACCGGGCTGCGTCTCTTTTGAAAGCCCCCGAATCCTGCACCTGATGAATACAGTCCTCCAGCACGCGCTGCATATGTTCCCCGGACAAAGGGCCGTCACGCAGTTCAAAATAACGCTCCGTCGCCATGGTCCTAATATCTCCCACATTCAAAGAAAGTATCCGGTCCATAAAGGGCCATTCCAGATAGCCTTTCGCATTTTCCGGTGCAAACACGGTATAGAGCATCTTGGCATCGTCGGTGTATACATTCCCCCAGGTCAAATCCACATCCCAGGGCACCAGATACATCCGGTAGCCTTCGTCCTCCCGCTTAAAAGCAAAGAACATATTCTTGTATATATTATCTTCCCCATACAACATCTGAAGATACAGCCACATATCCACGGCATTGTCCATATACAGAAGAGAAGCGAAGCCTTCCGAAAAGGCGGCGTCCGAAGCCCCCAAAAGCTTTACAAAATCCTGAAAGCACTGCCAGTCCTTACGACTTCCGTACCCTTCTTTTCCCTTGATCTCCATGCCAAGCACCGTCAGATAGTCCTTTGGCTCCACTTCGTCAAAAAGCTCCGGAAGCAGTTCCCGGCCCACGGTGCGTTTGTACAGATACTCCTGGTCCGTCACCCCAAGCTGGGAGGTGTCAATGGGCTCCAGGATGCCGTACAGCCCCCTGTACTCTCCGTTGACCACCAGCTCCGCATACTCCATATGCGTTCCATAATGCGCGTCATAGGGGGTACTGTCCGCTCCGAATTCGTTCCAAAGCTCAATATTGAACTTGTCCCTGACCTTCGTCCCGTCTGTGTAGATCGCATAAAAAATCCAGGAATCCGAATTCCTCATGCCGAGCACCGGCTTTGGGTTCTCATTGACCACTCCTGTGGAAGTGACCGTCACCAGATTGAGACGATATCCTTTTTTGGGAAATGCCCGGGTGGTCTGGCCTCTTTCGTGCGCTTCAAAAGCAGAGGTCAATGTCCAGTCCGGCCTGCCGCAGGACTCGTAAAAAACCACCTCCCCGGCAAACACCGTATCCTGATTAAGGTTCGCCCCGGTCTCGATCTTCACTACCGGAAGACCGGTGAACACCACATACACCACGGCGCAGGCCTGTTCGTCCTCCTGCCAGGCAAGGAACGGAACCTGCTGCCCTTCTGCCACCACCGATTGTTTGTTCAGGACGGTGTAGTCCACAAGCGGCAGAATCGAGATCTTTTCTCCGGCATCGGAGAAGCTTCCCGCCTCCCAGCCGCCGCTGTCCATATCCACCGGCAGATACCAGGTATCGGTTTCCCGGTCGCAGGCCAGGGTTTCCTCCCGAAAGCAAAGCTGAAGCCCGCCGGTATCCATGGTCATCGGAAGTCTTCCCTTAAGCAGCTCGGCCTGACGCACTTCTCCTGCCAGAGCCCCCGCCGCCAGAGTCTTTGGATTCTCCCTTAGAAAAGCAGCGTATGCCCGGAACAAAAAAACGCCAAAAAGCATCAGCACACTGAACAATAAGGTCAGTTTTTTACCCATTATAGCAGTTTCCTTTTCGCTTCGCAACTTTATGTCCTTTTTTTCCGTATCTCAAACTCATCGGTCACCTCCCAGGTCTCGGCGTTGTAGGTGACAACCTTCAGGGATTTGGGCGTAATCTCCACATCCGTCACCTCCGGCGCATGCCGCTTGGATGAGACCGCCGCCTCATTCTGAGAGACCGGACGCCGGTAAAGACTTCCGCTTGAGGAGCTTAAGGTCAGGTACATCGTCCCTTCCGGATCGACCGCCGGGCTTTCATATTCCTCGTAACTGCCGTCCTTCTTGATAAAGTAGGTCCTCACATAGGCGTGATCGTGACCGCACATGACCAGATCGATGTCGTACTGATCCGTAAAGGAGAGGAAGTAGGGACGGATCGCCTCCGCATTCTCCAGATAGTCCTCATATCCATTGTAAGGTGAGTAGTGGGAGAACACGATCCTCCATCTGGCATCCGGATTGGCCTCCACCGCCGAGGCGATGAACGCCCCGTGTTCGTTCCATTTTTCTTTGTTCATCGTATTCAGCACGATGAACAGCGCCTTCCCTCTGGTAAACCAGTAGTCCCCGTCCCCCCCGTCGTCGCAGTTGCCGAGGGAAGACTGATTGGGAAGCATAAAATGCTCGGAGTACTGGGGACCGCCCACATCATGATTGCCCTTCACCGGAGCCAGCGGCATACTGTAGAGAACTCCCTGATTCAGGTACGCCTCGTACTCTCCGCCGCTGTCAAAATGATTGACCTGATCCCCCAGAGAGATCAAAAAACTGGAGTCCGGAAAGTGATATTTTATTTTATTGAGGACCAGATGCCAGTTCTTCTTCTGCCAGTCCAGATCCTCCGCCGGTTTTCCAAGCTGTGTGTCGCCCACTGCGGTAAAGCGGACCGTATCCGAGAACTTTGTCGTCTTATAGGAATAGGCCGGGGACATGGCCTCCCCGTTCCCCACCTGGTAGAGATATTTCGTATTGGACTTCAGCCCTTCCACCACCACTTTGTTGACATAATACCCTGGATCTGCCTGAGACGGCTCCACCGACGCCAGATAAACTTCCGGATTTTCAAAATCTTCATCCTTCGCTGTGGTCCATAAGACCTGTCCGGCTTCTTCCGACGGAGAATACCAGACCAGGTGAACCTGATCTTCCGTGGCCCCCACGTTCACGGACAAATAACGAATCGAAGTACTTGTAAGCATTGGTACGGAATAATCCGGCGCCGTTCCCCAGTTCTCCGGCGTTTTCTCCTTCTTTCCGCAGCCTCCCAGCAGAAGCAGAGACAGACAGACTCCCAGTATCACCAGATATTTTTTCCTCATCAAATCCTAATTCCTCTTCTCTATAAATAGTTTCCGGCTGATGAAATTATATACCATCACCACGGCCGTAGCGCCAATCTTGGAGATCATGTAATGAATTCCCAGCCACTCCACGGAAAGCCACATGCAGACCTCGTTGATTCCAAGCCCGATCACGCTCAGGAACACAAAGACGACAAACTCCTTCAGTCGGTTTTTCTTTTTGTCCGTCTCAAAGACAAAGGTGACGCTTAAAATATAGTTCACCACCACTGACACGGTAAACGAGATCCCACTGGACAGAAGATAATCCACACCGAACCGTTCGGTCAGTAGGACCATGATTCCATAATCAATAAAAAAACACAAAAAACCAACAAAACCAAATTTGATGATCTGTTCCATCAATTTTTTCATAAGCTACTCACTCCAACCTGCTTTCGTCCCGCAGATCACACTGTACAGGCAGTCTGCGATCTGCTCATATCCGGCCCGGCCCGGATGTATGGCGTTGTCCGGCACTTCCATGGTTTCCTCCGAGTGGGGATTCACCGGCACGGTATTTGTATTAAAGTTGTTGGCACTGTCATGGCACAGCCCCGCCGGGACAAAGTACAGGAATTCCTCATCTTTTAAGATCTCCTCCACGTAAGTCATCAGATGGAATACCTTCCGATCTTCCTCGTACTTATAACGGTCCCCGTAGAGGGCGTAGCCGTCCTTACTGCTCCAGGAGCCGATCCCATCCTGGCCTGCCGGATACAGGGTATGTACCAGGTAGATGGGAAGTTTTGGATCGTCTTCGTGTATCCTTCTCACGATGCGGGCAATACTGTCTCCGTTCTGCGACGGGTCCGTATCGATACCGTTGGTCCCCAGGAAGATCTCCACCGCATCAGGATCAAATCCGGTAGTCTCTTTATAGTACTCCCAGTCAAAGCTTCTGGTCTCCTCGTCATAGAAAGGATGCACCTCTTCCTCCGGTTCCTCCTCGGAATAACCGGTCCTGGTCAGATAATCTTTTGCGGAAAAGCCCCGTCTGGCCTCGGTCAGCGAGCCGCCCACGCCTCTGGTACCCATATAGATAATCTGACCATCGGTCAGTTCATTCAGGCGCTCGTAGGTGGCCGTGTCGCAGGACAGGCTGTCCCCTAAGGTCAGAAGAGAAAACCCTTCTTTGAGCGACGGTACGATCTTCAACTCCGTGGACGCCTTCACCACCTGAGCGCCGTTGCCGTCGAACACGGTAAAGATCAACGGATAGCTGCCGATCAGCTCGTCGGTCCCGGTGATGGAGAACTTCCGCTGCATATTCTTTCCCACCGCACAGGTCCATTTCACATCATAACTGCTAATCCGCTCTCCGATGGAGGAAAGCTGACTGTTGTACAGTTCCAGCGTCACGCCGGACGCCACATAGATCTCCTGTGGCAGATACAGCTGAATACCGGAGAACAGCCCCTCATCGTTCTGCACCACGCCCTTTGCCTCCAGCTTTTCTTCCAGCACCTTTACTTCATACTCTCTGGCGGTCTCATGAACCACCAGCACGGCTCCCAAAAAAAAGCAGCAGATGGTCAACGCCAGGATGGTGCTCCGGTAGGCGTTGCGTATCACTTTTTCCCGCTCTATTCTTTTCATGGCACTCCTCTATCCTAAAAATGTAACCGTTCAGCCCTCTCATCTGAATTGTTACCTAAAAACGCAGTGTAAAATCAGAATAATCCAACGAAAAATTCGGATTGTAATAGGGGTCTCCCGCATCCAGCTCCGCTTTCCACTTTTCCCGGAAATGCGCGCATTCCTTCTCATAGCGGCGAAGCTTCTCGCCCTCTTCCATTCCTCTGGTCTTGGATTCGTAGTGGTATAACTCCGCGAAGGGCGTAAAGATATTAAGATACCCCTCTTTCCGGATCTTCAGGCAGAAGTCCACGTCGTTTAAAGAGATCGTAAAGGTCTCGTCCAGGCCCCCCACTTCTTCGTAAATACTGCGCTTCACCAGAAGGCAGGCCGCTGTCACGGCTGTCACATCCTGGGCATAGCACAGACGCCCCATATAGCCCAGATGTTCTTTGGGCATCTTGTAGTGGGTGTGGCCCGCGGAGCGGTGAGCCCCCAGACCGATCACCACCCCCGCGTGCTGGATCGTGTTGTCGGCGTAGTAGAGCTTCGCTCCCACCGCCCCCACGTCTTTCCTCTGGGCGTACATGAGCATCTGTTCGATCCAGTCCGGCGTGATCACTTCCGTGTCGTTGTTGAGGAAGAGCAGGTAATCTCCCTTTGCGAAAGACACTCCGTAATTGTTGATCTTCGAGTAATTGAATTCTCCTTCATAGGTCACCACCTGAACCTGCGGCAGCTTTTTCAGTTCCTCATAGTAGTCCCGGATGGACGGCTCCACACTGTTGTTCTCCACCACGATGACTTCAAAGTTCTTCCAGGCGGACCGTTCCAGAATGGACCCGACGCATCGCCTGAGATCCGTCACATGATCCTTATTGGGAATCACGATGCTGATCAGCGGATTCCCTTCTATTTGGTATCGAATCTGGAAGATCGTCGGGAACGCGCGGGTGCTCTCCACCTCCACTTCCATACCGTAATAATCTCTCATATGGTCGTGTACCGCCCGCTTTGCCGCGTCGATGGCGTAGGTCTTGGCATTGATATCCGCCGCCACCGAGGCCGGATGGGACCGCCAGTAATAGAGAATCTTCGGAATATGCCGGACATTCCGGGCCTCCTCGGTCAGGCGCAGAATCATGTCGTGGTCCTGACTTCCGTCATATTCCGGCCGGAACAGCCCGGTGCGCTCCAGAAGCTTCTCGTCAAAGATCGAAAAGTGACAGATATAGTTGTTGGCCCGCAGATTGTCCGGAGAATAATCCGGCTTAAAATGCAGCACGATCAGATCATCAAGGTTCGGGGAGGTAAAAGTGGCCTCGTCTGTGTACACATAGTCCGCGTCCTTCTCACAGATGACCTTCATGCACTCGTAGAGAAGGCTGGGATGCATCACATCGTCGTGGTCGAACAGTCCGATAAAATCTCCGGTGGCCATGGAGAAGCAGACGTTCGTGTTGCCGGAGATCCCCAGGTTCTTCTTGATCTTCTGATAGACGATCCGGTGATCCTCCTGCTGATACGTTCTGCACACTTCCCCCACTTCCGGATGCTTTTCATCGCTTCCGTCCGCCAGACAAAGCTCCCAGTTTTGATAGGTCTGATTCTTCACGGAGTCCAACATCTCCCGAAGAAATTTTTCCGGAGTATTGTAGAGGGGCACCAGAATACTGATCTTAATATCCCGGGGGAAGACGGTCTCTTCTTCTTTTCTGCGCCGCGCCTCATCGGGAAAGCTTTTGGTTCCAAAGTCCGCCCGTTTGCCGGCCTCTCCCCTCTTTTGCTTCCAGCGCCGGTACATCCCTTTCAGGCCGCCGTAATGGATATAGGCATTTTTAATGCGCAGGAAAAAGTGCACCACCACCCGAAGGGGCTTGCTGGCTTTCCAGTACCAGGTGTCGCGCACGCTGTCGAATCGTTTGTCTCTGTGGGGAGGCAGCTCCCCTTGATTTTGTGTCTTACTCATAGTGTAATCCTTATTAAAGTTCCGCAACTCCCCTCCCGGGGCCTGTTTGGTTCGTTGCTGTATCGTAACTATTCAGCACAGGTCGAAGCGCTTGCTGCTGAGACCGTAAGAATGTGATTCAGGAGTGCAAAAGTCTACACTCCGCTTCGGTCCGTTCTAAACAAGCGCCACTGGCGCTTAAAACCCCATCGCCGAAGGCGATCTTAAATGGATTTTACCTTACCGCAGCATTTTCTTCAGCTTCAAAAGCCACCGGACCGGACGGCTCTCGTAGAAGCGCTCCGCTTTCCTGACCCGGTTCAGGAGGTTCATGCAGGCGTAGGCCGTGTCCGGATACAGCTCCTCTACGGTCATCTGCACATAGATCCGCCGGGTACCGGGCACAATTTCCGGAATCAGAATCTGAGGGTCCGTAGTCGTATAGAGGATTCCCCGCTCTTCCAGTTCCCGCCCGTTGTGGGTCCAGTTCAGGGGATAAGTTCCGGAGAGCTCACCCAGCAGCCGCTTCACGCTCACCAGACAGGTATGCTCCGCCGGGTCCAGCCGAAGAGCCTTCGTCCCTTCCGGAAGCAGAAGCTCCAGATGAAGAAGTCCCCGCTTGTCCGGCTCAGTCGTCACCCACCGACTCTCCGCCTCGGAAAAACCGCTTCCCATGTCCGTATAAACCTGCATCCGGTTCTTATTCGCCCTCTCCACCATCTGAGAGAGGGGGATCGTCCGGCCCGCGGTCGCCAGATACTGAGCGCCTATGGGGATCGTGCCCTGAAGAAGCCAGATCTGAAAACAGTGTTCCATCTCAGAGAACAGCACTTCCTCTTCCTCCGTAATGCCCATCTGAGACAAAAGTCCCAGGTGCTTTAAGTCCTCCCGGCTGGCAAGATAAAGGGACAGCGCCCGCCATAAAAGATATTCCACCGGCGCCTGCACCGGGAAGGTCCACTCGTAATCGATGATCTGAAGGCCCTCTTTTGTCTCCATCAGGTTTCCGAAGATCCAGTCCAGATTGTTGACCGGCGCTCCTTCGTAAGCCCGCGTAAACGCAGGATCTCCGAACATCTCCCGGAACGCGTCTCCCTTTTCAAAAGCGGTAAGCTCCGGCTTTAAGGTCTCAAAGAGCAGCGCCCGGAATTTAAGAAGTTCCCCGGTCAGCCCCGCGTAGTCCTTCTGTCTTCGCAGTTCATCCAGATGCTCCTCCAGAGTCCGGCCCTTTAAGAACTCAAAGCAGGCAATGCCGCCTCGAAGTTCACACCGATTAGCAATAATATGATTCTTTTTATATAATCTGTCAAGTACTTCTTCCCAATCTTTCATGTCGCGGACGTGTTTTTTCGCCGCCTCGGACGCCGGAACCTTCCGCACTTCCATACCTTCTGTTGTTTTTACAATATCTGTACGAATGCAGAAAGCCTCCGCCCGGTCGTTGGAATACTTGGAAAAAAGAATCTCTTCTTCCATCTTTGGTCCCACGACGCACAGATAGGCGTTGGAGAATTCCGGAAACCTTCCGTCGGCGATCAGCCGGTCGTAGACTTTCTCCTCGTCGAAGAGCACCAGACGCTCTCCCTCGAAGTTCCGAAGATTCTGATTGAGTTCTCCGGCCTTCGGAAGCCAGGCGTCCGAATAGATCGCCGAAGGGAACCATCGTTCCGGATAGGGATAGTAGAATTGTACCTGCTCGCAGCCGCCCGCTCTGAGAATCCGCTCCAGCTCTTTTTTCGAATAAAAGGGACCGTTTCCGGTCAGGCCGTCAAAATAGTTTCCCGTGTGGGGATCCATGGCTCCCGCCCAGTACTTTAGTCCGAATCGATTGTCCGCCGTCAGCACCAGATGGCCTTCCGGCTTTAAGTACTTTCGGATCGCCTGTAAGGCCTGCACCTCCGGCTGCTCCCCTGAAAAATACAAAACCGCCTGAGATAAAAGCCCCGGCGCCACAATCCAGTCATAGACAGACTCCTCCTGGGCCTTCAAAGCCTCCCAGGGATTGCCCGAAAGGATGGTCAGATTCCCGGCCTTTTCATACCGCTTCTGAAGTATCCGGCGTCTTTTTTCCCGCTCTTCCAGGCAGACCACCCTCTTTGCTTTCCCAAGCAATCCCCCGGTCAGCTGTCCGGTGTCGGCGCCGAATTCCAGCACGGTTTCCGTATCTTTGACGGGCAGCCACTCCGTCAGATTGCCCCGCAGATGGGACAGATGATACAGCACCTCAAAAGAGTTCTGTGTCCCCCGCCGACAGTCATATTCCGCTTCCAGAAGTTCCAGAATTTTTTCTTCCATCCGGTCATATACCCCTTTTTAACAATGTCTTGGAGATGATACCACGGATTGCTCCGCGCTTTGCGCCCCCGCAATCCTAAAACACCTCAAATCCGTTCATTTTTCTATGGTGATCACGGTGTTCATATCGTAGAATCCCACCGTGTCCTTGTCGGACAGAACCGTCATGCCCACCAGATCGTACAGCCTGTGGTACACCTTGAACTCGTCCCCTTCATATCCGGTGCAGCCCAGGGAGATCAGGTAATCCCCGCCCTGCAGGTCGATCCTCTGGGTGTAGGTCACAATCCGGATCTCTCCCGCCTCCACCGTCCCGGTCTCCACCCGCTCGAACATGCTGTTGGTCCCGGTGATGTCGGTTCCCTGCTTGTTCCGGATGGTGATGGTGAAAATGGGGTTCTTGATCCGGCTGTGAAAATAAAGCTTTGCCTTGACCTGACAGGTGGAGCCCTTCTCGATGATCCCGGAAAACTGTCCGTACTGGTCGATGATGCCAAAATCCACGATCTCCGCCTGCTTTTCTCCGTAATCCAGAAGGGTGGGATTCACTTCAAAATGATCCTTCCAGGCTTTCCCCTCCTCCGTGTGCTGATGAATCGTGCTTTTTTCGCTCACATCCTCCAGGGTCTCCTCGTCCAGCTGATGGACCAGAAGCTTCTTATACATATTGACCATATCTTTTGGGGAGCCTTCCGCCAGCTTCACCCCTTTATTCAAAAGTACCACCCGGTCGCAGTACTTGGCGATGCTGGTCAGATCGTGGCTGACGAAGAGAATGGTCTTGCCCAGCTTCTTGAACTCCTCGAACTTATGGTAACATTTTGCCTGAAAAAACACGTCCCCCACCGACAGCGCCTCGTCCACGATCAGAATCTCCGGATCGATATTGATAGCCACGGCAAAAGCCAGCCGCACAAACATGCCGCTGGAATAAGTTTTGACCGGCTGATGGATGAACTCTCCGATATCCGCAAAGTCCAGAATGTCCTGCAGGCGCTCGTCAATCTCTTTCTCCGAGAAGCCCAGCATCGTTCCGTTGAGATATACGTTCTCCAGACCGGTGTACTCCATATTGAACCCGGCTCCAAGCTCCAGAAGGGCCGAGATTCGTCCGTTGATCTCCATCTCTCCCTCGGTGGCGCTTAAGACCCCGGTGATAATTTTCAAAATCGTCGATTTGCCGGAGCCGTTGACCCCGATGATCCCCACCGTCTCTCCCTGATGGATGGTCATGCTCACATCTCTGAGGGCGTAGTGCTCACGATAGCACTTTTTCTTCGTCAGTCCCAGAGAATCCTTGAGACGGTCCCGGTTCCGGTTATATAACTTATAAATCTTTGTAATATGCTCTAATTTAATCGCTTCACTGTTCAATTTTGCGTCCTCCTTCATTCTACAGCCTGATGCGGACAGATTTTCCTGAAAGACCCATTGAGAGGCGCCGGTCCTTAGGGTGCGTCTTTTGCACCCTTAGTACCGCTGCGTCCTCTCACTAAGCGCAAGCGGGGTCTGGAAGGATGATCTGTCCGAATCGGGCGTCCGGATGGCATAAACACGAAAAGCAACGTCACAGTACATCTGCAAAATGCACTTTTAACCTCCGGAACACCTGACTTCCGACCGCCCAGATGAGAACCGTCGCCGCCCAGAAGTAAACGTGCATCCATCCAAGCCCCACGATGGAATCCGTCTGAAAGAGAGCGGCCCGATAGCCGTAGACAATATAACACAGTGGATTCAGCTTCAACACAATCAAGATCGGATACTTGGCCAGCAGATCCTCCAGGGACCACATAATCGGCGTCATCCAGATGCCCACCTGCAAAAAGATGTTGATGATCTGGCTCAAATCCCGAAAAAAAACCACAAGCGCGCTGGTCAGCATGCAGACCCCCGTGACAAAGACCATCAGGCTGACGCTGAAGTAGACCACCGCCAGCGTATGAAGCCCCGGATAGTAGCCATACAAAGCAAAGAGCAGAATCATAAACAACACAAAAAAAACATGGATAAACAGCGCCGCAATCGTCTTGACCAAAGGCAGAATGTTGATGTTAAAAACCACCTTCTTGACCAGATAATGATATTCCAGCAGCGCGTTCGTTCCATTGCTTAAACTCTCTGAAAAATAGAACCAGGGCACGATGCCGCTGACCAGCCACAGCACAAACGGCACATGAATCCCCTGCTTTAATTCCGCGGTCGCATTGTTTAATCCAATCTGAAAGACGAACCAGTACACCAGTACGATCACCACCGGCTGGACCATTGCCCAGAGTACGCCAAAATAAGACCCCGCGTACCGGGTCTTAAAATCATTCCTGGAAAGCTTCCAGATCAGCTTTCGGTTCTTCCAAAAATCCTGAAACATATGGTCCGCCATCGGATTCCTCCTTACCTTACAAGCTCCCGGATACCGCCCCACTTCTGATCCTTTTCTGACATGATAAGCTCCATCCCCTCTGGAATCGGCCACTCCACCCCGATATCCGGATCATCATAGGCCAGTCCGCCCTCGTCATTCGGATGATAGAAGTCCGTGCACTTATACACAAACTCCGCCGTATCCGACAACACCAGAAAACCATGGGCAAAATTTTTCGGTATAAAAAACTGCTTCTTATTCTCCGCAGACAAGATCACCCCATGCCATTTCCCATAAGTTGCCGACCCCGGCCGCAAGTCCACCGCCACGTCAAACACTTCCCCTTTGATGACCCGCACCAGCTTGTCCTGGGGATAATGAATCTGAAAATGCAGCCCCCGCAGCACGCCCTTCTTCGAAGCCGACTGGTTGTCCTGCACAAACTCCATATCAATCCCCGCGTCCACATAATCCTTATAATTATATGTCTCCATAAAATATCCCCGCTCATCCCCAAACACCGTCGGAGTAATCACCTTCAACCCCTCAATCTCACAAGTCTCCACCAAAATCTTACCCATACTCTCTCTCCTATCTCTCTCAATTTATCTATCTCTCCACACAAAGCGGCGAAGCCCGCAACCCTTCGCCCGGCCGGGAACGGGTGCCGTCGGGAACCCTTTCAGGCTATGGAGATGAGACTCAAAAAATGTGGAGGCCCACACGCCGACACATTTTTCGCCCTCAGAGGCTCATCGGAATGCCCAGCCGTCCGGGTTCCCGGCGGCACCCGCTCCCCGGGCCCACAAGGACTCCCGGCTTCTCCTCACAGTCTCCCGCCTTCCTCAAAGCCCATTGGCCACATCCACCAGATACTGCCCGTACGCCGTCTTCATCAGTGGCTCCGCCAGCTTCAAAAGCTGCTCTTTATCAATGAACTTCCTTCGGAACGCGATCTCCTCAATGCAGGAAATATACAGCCCCTGCCTCTTCTGAAAAGCCGCCACAAAGTCCGCCGCGTCCAGAAGCGCATCGTGATTCCCCGTATCCAGCCAGGCAAAGCCCCGTCCAAGGGTCTCTACCCGCAGGGTCCCCCTTCTCAGATACTCGTTGTTGATGCTGGTAATCTCGATCTCTCCCCGAGCGGAAGGCTTCACATGCTTCGCGATCTCTACCACGTCATTGTCGTAAAAGTAAAGCCCCGGCACCGCGTAGTTGGACTTCGGATGCTCCGGCTTCTCCTCAATGGAGATGGCCATTCCCTCTTCGTCGAACTCCACCACGCCGTACTCTCTGGGATCTCTCACATAATACCCGAAGATCGTCGCGCCGCTCTCGTGAGACGCCACCCTTTTGAGCACCTGGGAAAAGCTCTGTCCGTAGAAAATATTGTCTCCCAGAATCAGCGCCACGCTGTCCGTCCCGATAAAATCCGCGCCGATGAGAAAGGCGTCCGCCAGTCCCCTCGGCTGATCCTGCACCTCATAAGCAAACCGCATGCCAAGCTGGCTTCCGTCTCCTAAAAGCTCCTGAAATACCGGCAGATCCCTCGGCGTGGAGATGATCAGCACCTCCCGTATCCCCGCCAGCATCAGAATCGACAGGGGATAGTAAATCATGGGCTTATCATAGACCGGCATGATCTGCTTGGACACCGCCTTGGTCAGAGGATACAGCCTGGTGCCCGATCCCCCCGCTAATATAATTCCTTTCATCTCTCTAATGTCCTCCTTCTATTTCTAATGTGCGGAACAGAAGATCGCAGTCCGTCAGAAAATTCCTGGCAAACAGAAAACCAAGCTGCCCCTGTATCTCTTTTACCTCGTAGAGCCGCACAGACCGGTTGTCCGGCATGTCTGAAAGCTGATAGGTGCTGATCGGCTCAAACTCCGGCGTATAATCCGCATAATAGACTGACGCTCCCTGGTAGCTCTCTCCCACGCAGGCATAGTCGCTGCTCAAATAGAGCCTCCAGCCTTCTTTTGTGCGCTCGCAGGAAGCCATCTCATTGTCCGCCGCCGCGGGCAGCAGCTCCTTTGGCTCGCTCCAGGTCGCTCCCTTATCCCCGGAAGTCATGACGCAGATGGCCGAAGGGCCCTTGTCGTACTGCTCCATCTCAAAAAAATAATAAAACGTGCCGTCCACGCACCGAAGATCCCCGTCCTCCAGATTCTGCTTCCGGCTGATGACGTCCGTCACCGGCTCCCACTTTTCCAGATCCTTCGACCGGTACAGACGCACCGTATACGTGCCGTTCTCCCCCTCCGGATCCGGATTGTTGACGGTTCCTTCGATCAGGGTATGGGTCAGATACCAGGTATCCCCGTCCGCCAGAAGGATCGGATCAATGGCCAGCGTGTTTGTCGTCAATGCGATCCGGTCTTCCAGCAGCTCGAAATCCTTTGAAGCGGCAAGCTTCAGGATATGCGTCTCATTGTCGTGATTGCTGTAGACCACTGCCGGACCGTCCAAAGCCGCATCCGGCTCCCCCTCCTGTACATAGATCCAGGAAGCGCTAAGACCGTCGTACTGCTTCACCACATTTCCTTCAAGGTCCAGGATCTGAATCCCTTCCTCCACGCTGGTGATGATATGCTCTCCCAAAAATTTCGCGTCCGCGTTGTGATACTCCGGCAGGGTAAATCCATTCTCCTCCGCCTTTGTCCTCCCCATCGACAACGCCAGGAGTCCCAGCAGCACCCCGCACAGAGGAATCCCGATCTCTCTTCTCATCCTAAGCCGCGCCCTTCCTCTGCAATTCATATTGGATGATTATAACATTATTGCACAATTATTACAAGTACCATGGATTTTTCCAAAAAAACATGTTATATTTACTATGAAACACAACCTTCCGGGTAGCCAAAAAAGCGCAGACTGCCCCTGT
>CAJUDY010000037.1 GCA_910584945.1 uncultured Lachnospiraceae bacterium
TCAGATGCATGGTACAGTTATCAGTTCAGATACTGTTCGGTGAATAATTCAGGTTTTATATAAGGTGTAAAGAATCGATATTTATAAGGCGCCGTCATGGTCGGCATATTCCAGAGCGATCCCAATCAATATGGAAATGACGCTTTTTGTCACGGAATAGATGTGAACACGACTATTCGCTGTACAGCCTTTAAAGTATTTTTCATAGGATACAACTCCATCTTTTATTATGACGATACCTGTGGTATTCCCGTATTTACTGCTTATTATCTGCTCTAGCTCTTTCATTTTTAACTGATCCATACGTTCTTCCCCTTATACACTTCACAATAGCTATATGTCATTCTGATCTTTTAAACCTTCTTTTTCACCAGATAATAGACCTGTGTAACAAGTTCGCTTTCCTTTGAAACTGCTGCCGGATCTGTTACATATACCTCATACAACGCATTGCTGCTTTCATAGCCTTCCCTTTCTGCCCATTCAATTTGTTTTGCATAAACGGAAGAAAGCTGTAAGTAAGAACCCTGCACGACGATTTCATCTTTCCCAAAATCATGTCAAAATTGTCAGGCACTGGTCCATAAGGAAGGTGTGCATACTTTAAGCCGGAGATAGACAATCCATTTTCTTTATAGAAAATCATATCCGAGTAATTGAACAATTTCATCAGTTTTGTTTTTAGCAATCCAGCGCTTTTATGCGCAAAAAACAAAACCATCGCACAGAGCTTTTCGTAATCAAACCCTTTAAAACCATTTTCCTCACATGGAACTCTGGAAAAGAATAAATCAAAATAGCGTCTGCCGACTCTGAAATCTGTATCTTGTTCCAGTTTTTCGACCGTTTCAAGCAATCTGCTTATCTGTTTTTCGTCAAGAGCAACTTCATTCTCAGTAAGATAAGCGCGCATGTTTTCGGGCTCGCGTAAAAACAGCAACAAGCTATTATGCGCTCGATCCTGAACAGCACCATTTTCATATCTGCGAATAGTTTTGTCTCCCCAATTTAAAAGCTTTGCAAAGCTTCTCTGGCTAAGGCCATACTGCTCTCTTATCCTTCTTATTTCTTCAGGAAGAAGAAATTTATGTCTCCTTCTGTATTCATTGTAGGCATTAATAAGTGTCGCCGAATCAAGCTCCTCATTGGCAGGAACAGGTTTTACCAAAAGCATGTCATCATAGATACCGCCGAACACTCTGCCGCGATAATAAAGGATATATTCACCCATCATCGCCCGGAAGCTAACTTCATCAAGTCCTGACAGCTGCTCTAAGACGAAATCCAGATATTCTTTCGCTGATGCCATGCCGCTTCCCTCCTATCCATTGACCAACTTTAGGAACTTCTTATCGTTCATCTGCTCATTTGTAACATATTCCCCACCATGGAAAAGAGCATAATTTGTAATTGGAGTCGGGGCATTTTGAGCTTCATCCCTGCTCTCTATGTGAATTGCCCGGAACGTAATACCATTCTCTTCAGCCGTCTGCCTCAAGACCGGAACATACTTTGCATTAAACGGACATTGGCTCGTATAATACAAAACATAGCCATTCTCATCTATATGCGGATGCTTAGCACAATCTTTGAATCGTGGTGTGTCCGACTTCTTATCAAACGGCAAATACCAGAGTTGAATACCGTTATCCGCCTCATCCGCAACGGAAAAGCCTTTGTACTTCAGAAACTTCGGATCAGCCAGGAACGGCTTTTTCTTTGCAGCACATAATATGCACAGTCCATTTCTTCCCTTTTCTTTGCTATCCTCTATGCAGGCATTTAACAAATCTGAAGAGTATCCATGCCCCTTGAAAGACCCGGACACCCACAGACAGTCTATGTACATATACCCTTTTGCTTCAATCGGAATCCAGGCGTTTTCTGCCGGGATATATTCGATAAAGCACTTACCGCGCTCCACGCTCTTCAGAAAAACAAGCCCTTCATCAAATCTGTCAGCAAGCCAGTCTTTCTTTGAAGATACCTGCACATCCTTGTTGTTGGAAATCGCACAGCAGATGTGTTCCTTTTCCAGATTATCCTTTGTTACCCTGATATACTCCATATAATCAGCCTCCTTTGCTTTACAGATCAAATATACTCATCTGCGGATACTTATCCGGTAGTTCCTGCATAAATCTGAAACACTCATCCGGAGCCCGGAGGATTCCATTGTCCTTACAGATACTCTGGAATACTCCCATCAATTCTTTTGCTTTTGGACTTGGCAGTTCATACGCATTCCCATACCGTTTGATGTACCGTTCTTTCATTCCCGGAAAATACTTGTCAAGCGCTGCATAATAGTATTCCCTGTCTCCTTCTCGAAGCGTCAGCCCCATGCCGAAATCAATAATGCCCTTTACCCCGACTCTTACACACTCATTCAGAATCGCCGTGATGTTATCCTCAGTATCATTGATAAAAGGCAGAATCGGCGTAAGCCAGACAATCGTTGGAATACCCTTCTTACGCATTTCTTCCAGCACTTCAATTCGTCGCTTTGTATTGCAGACATTCGGCTCTAATATCCGGCACAGATCATCGTCATAAGTTGTAAGCGTCATCTGCACCACACATTTTGCAGAGCGGTTAATCTCTGATAGCAAGTCGATATCCCGAAGTATACGATCAGATTTTGTCTGAATTGCGGCTCCAAAGCCCTTTTCCAGAATAATCTCCAGGCATCGCCTTGTCAGCCTTAAGTTTTCTTCACAGTGCATATATGGATCTGACATCGCACCAGTTCCGATCATGCACTTTTTTCTTTTCGACTTCAGCGCCTTTTCCAGAAGCTCCGGTGCGTTCCGCTTCACCTCAATATCTTCAAAAGGATGCGTGAACTGATAACACCTGCTCCTACTGTCACAGTAAATACAACCGTGAGTACATCCCCGGTAAACATTCATTCCATAGTATCCGCCGCTGCCGGTCAGAATCCCTTTTGCATCAACAAAATGCATTTTATCAGCTCCCCTTTACTTTTATCGGATGCCTGATCACAGTCTTCAGCTTTTCTGGCGCAACCTTCCTGGCATCACTCAAATAAATCTCATGATGTAACCGCTTGTCCGTGATATCCAGCTCATAACCCTGCTGCTTCATGAACTCATGCATCATAGCAACCGTAGCAGGCTCATCATCATAGGAACCGATATGCATACACTGTACGCACAACCCTTCCGTAACTGTCAGGAACTCCACCTTAGAGAAATCCAGCTTTTTCTTTTTCGTTGCCTCATCAACAGCCCATCTGAAATCATCCTCTTTCACGAAATCCGGAAGGCGTATCACGGAAATCCAATGGAAATCTTCCTTGTGTGCATAGTCGATTCCTTCCATGCCTTCTCGCCTGCCGGCTCGGTCGGTTCGCAGCGTGGCATCCACCGGATGCCGCTCACCCTGCCACCAGAATCCTTCCAGCGGCGGAACAACATAATCAAAATACCCATCAATCTGGTGATCGCTCTTCTTGCTCATCTTGATTGTAAAAGCGATCCCGTATAGCAATCCGATAGACTGCTTGTATTCTTTCTTGAAATCAAATGCCACCGTGTTCTGCCTCCTTATAAACTGTTATCATTTTCTGCACCATACTCGCGATTTTCTCTCTTGCTTCTTTCGGTTCAAGCAACTCAGCTTTATCTCCAAACGTCATAATCCACGTAACCAAATTCTCAATGTCCGTATAATCAGCCGTAAAGAGAAGCCTGCCATCATCAGTTTCTGTAAAGCATGAAGGCCAAAACTCTTCCACCAGCTGCCACTTCTGTTCCGGCTCAAACAAAGCCTTCACTTTAATCCCGCCTGGGAAGATCTTCTCATTGGAAAGATCTAGCATAGCCACTTCCCTGCATTCAAAGCTCTTTTCCGTTTTCTGTACTCTATCCATACGGTTCAGCTTGAACAGCCTGTAGTCCTTCCTTTTCAGGCACCATGCCCACAGATACCAGCTCGACCACCTAAATGCCAGATAATATGGTTCAACCGTTCGATCACTTTCCCCTGATGGTGCATAGTATCGAAACCTGATCAAACGTCTGTCTCCGATTGCATCCTGTATGGTCTCTATCTTCGGAGCCAGCGAATCCCGGTACCATGATGACAGATCAATCAAAATGGAATCCCTGCCGGTGATAAACTCAGAGGATCCTGCCTGAATCTTCTCCATCAGCTGGCTGTAATAACTGCTTCCGCTCACGCTGTCCAGACTCCGTAGCCTTGCAAGGATCATCTGCATATCTTTTGATGTCAGGATTGTCCTGTCCATCCGATATCCGTCCATAATACTGATACCGCCGCCGGAGCCTTGTGCTGTGCGGATAGGAATACCTGCCTTGCACAAATCCTCAATGTCACGATTTATTGTCCTCTTTGAAACCTCAAACCGTTCTGCAAGCTCAGGTGCCGTGGTTTTCTCTTCCTGCAGTAGTATGGACAGCATTCCAATCAGCCTGTCTATCTTCATTCTTCTCACGCTCCATATGTATCATAACAAACCCAACATGACAACTTTATGTCATGTTTATTTGAGTGAAGGTGGCACGCATGATCGGAGCAATCTGATCGCGCTGTGCAAGTCGTGTCACTCGATTATACACGCGAAGAGAGGGGACTATTGGGGGAACCATCGCGGGTAGGGGCGGTGCAAATCTCTATACGTAAGGCTTCCAGGGAACGGCGCGGGGGTCACGCGTGCAAAATCGCAAAATAAAAAGTGAAAATCTGATCTAGATGAATTTACCTCTGAGGTAAATTACCATCTTGAAGAAATGGGATATCTGTGCTATCATAGATTTACCTCAAAGGTAAATCCGAAAGAGAGGTGATGGTTTGGATATCACGTACAAGAACAACAAAATCAAAAAGGTTTGTACGGATGCCAAAACTGCAGAGAGAACCTACGGCCGAGAAATGGCCGATAAAATACATCAGCGTATAGATGAGATTGGTGCGGCAGACGCTGTTGAAATGATGATCCAGTTCCACATTGGACGATGTCATCCCCTTACCCAAAATCGAAAAGGACAATACGCGGTGGATTTGGTTCATCCGTACAGATTGGTATTCGAGAAGAATGGCGACGAAATCCAAATAGCAAATATTTTGGAAATAGTCGATTATCATTAATAGTCAAGATGACAAGTCAAGGAGGTAGCACTATGGTGAGAAGTCGCAGTTATATTGCAACGCCACCTGGGGCGACAATTAAAGAGCAGTTGAATGACAGGGGTATGAGTCAGAAGGAGTTTGCAGCCAGGATGGATATGTCCGAGAAGCATATCAGCAAGCTCATTAACGGTGACGTACAGCTTACGCCAGAGACCGCTGTTAGATTAGAGATGGTTTTAGGTGTTCCGGCTAAGTTCTGGAATAACCTTGAGGCAATCTACAGAGAGAAGATTATTAAGGCAGAAGCAGAAAACGCGATGGATGCTGATGCTGAGATGGCCAAGCAATTTCCTTATAGCGAGATGGCAAAATTCGGATGGGTTCCGGAGACCAGAGAAGCTAAGGATAAGGTTATCAATCTGAGGAAATACTTTGAGGTAGTCGAGCTTTCGCTTCTTGGGAATGAGCAGATTACAAGAATTGCATGTAGACGTCTGGCAATAACAGAAAAAAGTGATCTGGCATTAATGGCATGGGCACAAGAGGCAAAGATTAAGGCGCGTGGTATCCAAACCGCTCCGATCAATATCAAAGGTTTGATTTCTGCTATGCCAGAGATAAGAAAAATGACGGTTCTTAAACCTAAGGAATTCTGTCCTCAGATCAAGAAATGTCTTGCGGATTGTGGAATAGCTTTAGTATTCCTGCCGCACCTTAAAGGTTCATTCCTTCAGGGGGCTTCTTTTATGGACGGGAACAAGATTGTCGTAGGGCTCACTGCCAGAGGTAAGGATGCCGACAAGTTTTGGTTCAGTCTGTTCCATGAACTTGCGCACATTGCTCTTGGCCATGTAGGGCAGCCTAATGGTACATCTGAAGATGATGAGAAAGCAGCAGATAAATGGTCTGGTGATACACTTATTTCATCTGATGATTTTGAAGCTTTCAGAAAGGAAAGAGACTATTCAGAGAGAAGAGTACTCCAATTTGCAAAAGCTCAAGGAATTGCTCCGGGGATAGTAGTTGGAAGAATGCAGTTGGAAGGAATGATCAAGTACAGTATGTTGAATAATTTGAAAGAGAAATATGAAATAGCTGTATAAAGGATATATTCAAAAAGCTTTTGAAGGATCATGTGAAGAGCATGGTCCTTTTATTATGCAAAACAGAAGGAAGGAGGGCGATGCTCTATGGCTGGTAGAAAGCCGAAGCCTGCAGCAGTAAAAAAGCTGGAAGGCAATCCGGGAAAGAGAAAACTGAACACAAAAGAACCAAATCCGGGTAAGGGAATGCCCGACTGCCCTGCATGGTTATTGCCGGAAGCCAAGACAGAATGGATCCGGTTATCGGAAAAACTGAATCAGATGGGAGTGCTGACGGAGATCGACCGGTCTGCATTTGTAGCCTATTGTCAGTCCTATGCAAGATGGAAAGAAGCTCAGGAGCATATCAATTCCGAGGGTGCTACCTATGAAACAGAAAACGGTATGCAGAGACCGAATCCATGGGTTGCGATCTGTAATACGGAGCAGCGGCTTATGATGCAGGCTGCATCCGAGTTTGGACTGACTCCGTCTGCCAGATCGAGAATCATGGCAGCATCCGGTGTTGGCAAGGATGATGAGGACGAGATGGAGGCATTGCTTGGGGGTGAGGCTTAATGGCGGAGAGAATACCTGCGGGTTATCCGAAGCTTAAGAATTACAAGCCGTCAAGATTTATGCTTCCGATATCTCATTATGATAAAGCGAAGGCTGACAGGGCAGTGAAGTTCATCGAGAACCTGTGCCATACCAAAGGCAAATGGGCTGGCAAGAGGTTCTGGTTGCTTCCCTGGCAGGAACAGTTGAGCCGGGATATCTTCGGGATAGTAAAGCCAGATGGGAACCGGCAGTGGGCCTATGTCAATACGTTGGACAAAAAAAGTCGAAAGATTATGCTGTTTTTTTAAGTTCCTCATCCTCCTCTTTGCCATGTTTTTGTCCTCCTTTTTCAATCGACTGTTTTTGACGTAAAACAAAACAAGCTGCAGAATACGGATTTTCTTTTCCGCATCTGCAGCTTATCTATTCAAATTCCTATTCAATTGTGAGGCTTACTTGCCGGTGTTAGAATTCTTCCCTTCGTTCTTGATGCGATAGTAGTCTTCCATCTCCACATCAAGCGTAATATAGGATTCTTTCTTCTTTCTTTGGGTGTTGCTCAAGAGGCACACAGTCTCTATATTTCCCGACCAGCAGAACATGTCCACGCAGCACGCCCGCTCCACGCGGTAGCCCTGTTCCTGCAAAAGCGCCAGATCTCGCGCCAGGCTGGTGGGTTTGCAGGAGATGTAGACCATCCGCTCCACGCCGTAGTCCATGATCTTTTTCAGCGCCTTTGGATGCACTCCGTCCCGGGGCGGATCGAGGACGATGAAGTCCGGCTTTTCTTCGATGGTATCCAGCACTTTCAGCACGTCCCCGACGATGAATTCGCAGTTTGACAGGCCGTTGAGCTTCGCATTCTTCTTTGCGGCCTCCACGGCTTCTTCCACAATCTCCACGCCGATCACTTTCTTTGCTACCGGGGCCAGGATCTGGGCGATGGTTCCGGTGCCGCTGTACAGGTCGAAGATCACCTGGTCCTTCGTGTCGCCGATGTAGGAGCGGGCCGTCTCGTAGAGCACCTCGGCGCCAGTGGAGTTGGTCTGGAAGAAGGAGAAGGGCGTGATCTGGAACTTTAGGCCCAGAAGCTCCTCATAAAAATAATCTCTTCCCCAGAGCGCTTCGGTTCCCTCATCCTGCACCACGTCCGCCGAGCGGTCGTTGCGGGTGTGAAGGATACCGGCAAACGTGCCTTCCAGAGGAAGGGAGAACAGGCGCTCCTTCCAGGCTTCCAGAAGTTCTTTTTCGCCGTCCTCCGCCCAGGAAGCGGTCACCAGATCCGCCAGGATCTCTTTTTCTTCGGTGTTTGCCGCCTTCCGCACCAGGAGATGGCGCAGATAGCCTTTATGGGACATCTTGTGGTAGAAAGGAATCTCCCTTTCCCGGAAAAAAGCAAGGGTCTCTTTTAAAATCTTTCCAAAATCTTCATCTGCAATCCGGCAGTCTTCCACAGTCACAATGTCGTAGAAGCTACCCCGCCGGTGCATGCCCAGCTCCAGCGGCCCGTCTTTCTGCCTGTCTCCGAAGGAAAACTCCATCTTGTTCCGGTAGCCGTACCGGCGGGGACTTTCTTTGACGCCTTCGAATTCGTAGGAATCGCCGGTCACCGCCTGACTAAGGATTTCTTTTACCTGATGTTCTTTTAACCGGAGCTGCTCCTCGTAGGACAGATTTTGATAGGTGCACCCGCCACAGTCAGAAAAATGCCGGCAAGCCGGCTGGCACTCCAGAGGAGAACGCTCTAATACCTCCAGCAGTCGTCCTTCTGCTTTTCCTTTCCGGATTTTGGTCACCTGATAACGAATGATCTGTCCGGGGACTGTATTTTTTACCGTGACGGTCCGCTCTTCTGCCTTCACCTGTCCCTTGTTGGGAAACAGTACTTTTTCCACCGTTCCCTCATAAATCTGTCCTTTTTTCATTTTTACCTCCTAATTTATAGTTCCGCATCCGCCTCTCTCCCACTCACACATACAGCCCCCTGTTCCTGACGGAGGATGCCGTGGGGAACAGGGGGCTGTATGCTGCATCAGTTTCCTGAATTTTATTCTTCGGTTTTCTCTGTTGTACTGGTTTCCTCTTCGGTCTCTTCCTCATCGTCGAAGAAATCGTCCTCAAAATCATCATCGAAGTCCTCGTCAAAGTCCTCCAGATAGTCCGGCGTGAAGAAACGGTATACGGCATATGCAATACCCGCTACCGCGATCACTGCGCCGATGATGATCAGAACCCACATCACGGCATTCTGCTTTTTCTCTTCTTCCTTCTTGATGTGAAGCAGTTCACCAAGCATTTCATTGGTTTTCGCTGAATTAATAAAATCTTCTACACGGCTCATGGCGGATACCTCTTTTCTTGTATTTTCTTGCGCGGCGGCGCCTGTCCACAGATTATGGTCCGGTGCTGCTCTGCCTAAGCGTAGTATACCATACTTTCCAGAAAAATACTATAGACTTTCAACTTTTTTCAATTTGGCAAACGAAGCGAACATTTTCTTGATTCCCGCCCGGTCAAATTCCACTTTCACCTCATAATCCCGGCCGCCTTCGGTGATATCAAGAACTGTTCCTTCCCCGAATTTGACATGGGACACCCGATCGCCGACGCCGTAATCCAGCCGGTCTGCTTTGACCACCTGGAACTGCTTCGGGTCAAAGGTCTTGGTCCGGAAGGCTTCTCTGGCTTTGGTATAAGCGTCGTTTACAGGCATCTGCTTGGCCCTCGGAGCCGGAGGCACCGCAGATTTTCTGCCGATCAGTCCTGACGGAATCTCCCGCACGAATCTGGAAAGGTTGTTATAGTGATTCTCTCCCCGGATCATACGGACCCTCGCCGCCGTGATCGTCAGTTCCTTCATGGCTCTGGTGATCCCTACATAACAGAGCCTGCGCTCCTCCTCTATCTCCTCCGCAGGATTGTCCGACGCGATGGACATATAGCTTGGGAAGACGCCGTCCTCCATTCCCACCAGACTCACATAGGGGAATTCCAGCCCTTTGGCGCTGTGCAGCGTCATTAGAAGCACCCGGTTGTCGCCGTCCTCCACACTGTCCACATCCGCCACCAGCGCGACCTCCTCCAGGAATTCGCTCAAGTCCGGATGATCCGTCCCCTCTTCATAGAGCACCGCCTTGCTGACAAGCTCCCCGATGTTGTCCAGCCGGGCTTCAGCTTCCTCGGTCCCTTCCTCTTCCAGGCTTTTGGCATATCCGGTCTTGTCAAGTACTTCCTGAATCAGCTCCTCCAGGGACAGATCCGCAAGTTTTAAGCGCCACTCGTGAATCATATGAACAAAGGTGGCGATTTTCAGCGCCGCTTTCCCGATGCCCGGGATCTCTTTTGCTTCCTCCAGGGCTTCAAAAAAACTCAGCCCCGTAGCATCCGCATGGGCCTGCACTTTGTTGATCGTCGTAGCCCCGATGCCCCGCTTAGGCACATTGATGATCCGGTGCACGGCCAGATCGTCCTTTCCGTTGTCCACGGTCTTCAGATAGGCAAGCACATCCTTGATCTCTCTTCTGGAATAAAAGTTGACGCCTCCCACGATCTTATAGGGGATATTGGCCATCAAAAACTTTTCCTCAAAGGCCCTTGACTGATAATTAGTCCGGTACAGCACCGCAAAGTCCCGATACTCCGCTTCCCCGCGATTTACTTTTCTGCGGATTTCCCCGGTGACATACTCCGCTTCCTCATAGGCGCTCTGGAGCAGCTGGAAGATAATGGGCTCTCCCTTCTCGTTCTGGGTCCAGAGCGCCTTCTCCTTCCTGCCCCGGTTGTGGACGATTACCCCGTTGGCCGCGTCCAGGATGTTCTGGGTAGAGCGGTAATTCTGCTCCAGCTTAATCACCGTCGTGTCGGAAAATACCCGCTCAAAATTCAGGATATTTTCAATATTGGCCCCCCGGAATTTGTAGATGGACTGATCGTCGTCCCCCACGACGCAAAGATTCTGATATTTTTTCGCCAGCAGACTGATCAGCTTGAACTGCACCGTGTTCGTATCCTGATACTCATCCACCAGAATGTACCGGAACCGGTCCTGATAGTACTCCAGCACATCGGGGCAGCTCTGAAAAAGCTCCACGGTCTTCACGATCAGGTCGTCAAAATCCAGGGCGTTGTTCTTCTTCAGTTCCTTCTGATACTCCAGATAGACTTCCGCGATCTTCTCCTGACGGAAATCTCCCCTTGCCGCCAGCCGGAACTCTTCCGGAGAAATGTACTCGTCCTTTGCATGGGAGATGGTGTTTAACAGTACCCGCTCCTTATACATCTTCGTGTCGACCTGCAGACGCCGGCATACATCTTTCAAGACCGTTTTCTGATCTTCCGTATCATAGATGGTAAATCTGGTGTCATAGCCCAGCCGGTCGATGTAGCGGTGCAGAATCCGGACACAGGTGGAATGAAACGTGCTGATCCAGATACTCTCCGAACCATATCCCACGATCTTGTCCACCCGCTCCCGCATCTCCCCGGCCGCCTTGTTCGTAAAGGTGATCGCCAGAATATTCCAGGGATTCACCCCGCACTCGTCGATCAGGCGGGCAATCCGGTACGTCAACACTCTCGTCTTCCCGGAACCGGCTCCCGCCAGGATCAGAAGCGGCCCTTCGGTGTGCAGCACCGCTTTCTGCTGTTCTTCATTCAAAAGCTCCAGATGATTCATCATTCCCGGTCTCTTCTACAATACCAGGGACGGAGCCGCATACACCCGCGCGCTAAGCTCGCTGTTCAGCATATAGAGGCTCTTGGGATCGTCTCCAAACAACTCATACTTTTTCACCAGATTGTCCGCGTTGTTCTCCTCTTCTCCCTGCTCTTTGACGAACCAGTCCAGAAACTGCATGGTCCGGAAATCCTTGACCGTATGCGCCGCCTCATACAGGTCGTGAATCAGGCTGGTCACATACTGCTCATGCTGAAAACCTTCCAGAAGAACCTCTTTCACGGTTGCGGGCGTCACCGCCGGCTGATCGACGGTCTTAAGCACCGGTCTCTCCCCGTTGTTCTGCAGATACTGCATAAAGAGCATGGCGTGATCCCGCTCCTCCTGGGCCTGTACCTTATACCAGCTGCCGAAACCGTCCAGCCCCTGGTCATAACACAAATTGGAAAAATCCAGATACAGATACGCCGAGTAAAATTCCTTGTTCACTTGCTGATTCAGCAGTTTTACCACTTTCTTGTCTAACATATACTCCTCCTTGAATCCCATAATTATCTTATTTGTTGTTTACACATTTTTTCATTATACGACGATTTTCGCCCCCTGTAAAGAGCCGGATCAGTTGCTGTGCCCGTCGCCGAACTCTCTTCCTATACAATAATCAATCACCGACTCCATCTGCGGCGACACCCATTTATCCCGGTGATAAAGAAGCTGCTTCCAGACCTCCACCTGGAAGTCCTCCACCGGAAGATAAGAAAGCCTCCCTTCCTCCACCGCCTTCGCCGTCACATAGTCCGGCAGGTAAGAAAGGCCCACCCCCTGCTCCGCCAGCGAGCAGAGAAGCCTTGTACTCCCCACTTCCAACACCGGATGAATCTCCAAAGACATGGCCGCCAGCTTTTCGTCCATTAGTCTGCGGTAACTCATGCCCTTCTCTGTCAGTACAAAAGGCTCCTGCAAAAGCTCCCGAACCGACACGCTCTCCCGCCCGCTTAAGAGATGATCGGAAGCCGCCACGAAATGCATGCCCACCCGTTCCTCCCGGACAATCACATACTCCGTATCGTAGATGTGGTTATCCAAAGTCAATATGGCGTCCGCCTCGTTGTGGTTGATCAGCCGGAACATCTCCTCGGTTCCCGTAGCGATAATCTTCAGTGTAATTCCCGGATAGCGGCTTCGAAAGTCCGCGAACCCCTCCTCCAAAAGGGAATCGCACAGAGAGTCCGGCACCGCCAGACGAAAATGCCCCCTTACTTCCTGCTCCTCCTGCATCCCCCGCTCCAGCTCTTTGGTCAGCTTGCTGATCTGGTGGGCATAGCGAAGCACCGCTCTGCCCCGCTCCGTCAGGGCGATGGTATGGTTCACCCGCTCAAAAAGCTGGGCGCCAAGCTCCGTCTCCAGCTGCTTGATCTGAAAGGAGACGGTGGACTGAGAGTATCCAAGGACTCTGGCCGCCTTGGTAAAGCTGTTCTTCTCCGCCACATGAATAAATGTAATCAGATTTTTAACATCCATTTTTTTAATCCTATGTATCATCATTATCAATTTTACAGATACCTGATTCTACTATATACTAAAAGAAGAAAAAATGCAAATGATATGGGGGATAAAGTACAATGGCTGTTTTTCGATTCGTCTATCAACTTTTATGGGGAGACCTGATCACGATTCCGCTGCCGGGGGGCAGTACGCTGGGGCTCTCCCTTCTGGTGCTGCTTCTGATTCCGTCCGGCATCTACTTTACGGTCCGGACCCGTTTTCTGCCCTTCCGGCTTTTTCCCGAGATGTTAAAGATTGCCGTGGAAAAGAAAAATAAAACTCAGAAAGATTCCATCTCCGGTATTCAGGCGCTGATCATCTCCACCGCCACCCGGGTCGGCATGGGCAATCTGGTGGGCGTCGTGGCCGCCATCTCCGTAGGCGGGGCAGGCGCGGTCTTCTGGATGTGGGTGACCGCACTTCTTGGCTCCTCCACCGCTTTTGCGGAAGCCACTCTGGCCCAGATCTATAAGGAAAAAGACCCGCTCTACGGCGGCTATCGGGGCGGTCCGGCCTACTATATCCATCATTATTTTCATCGGTCAGGAAAAGCTTTTCCTGACCGCCGCGCGGGACGCACGCAGCGAAGCTGCCAATTTCCACATGCGTCCCTGCGCACAAAAAAAGGCAGCGGCAGGAAGCGGTCCGTCATCGCCGTCCTGTTCGCTGTCTCCGGCCTGATCTGCTGGTGCGGCATTAGCCAGGTCATCGGGAACTCGGTCTCGTCGGCTTTTGAAAATGCCTTCCGCATCCCGCCCATCTGTACCACAGCGGTTCTGGTACTGATCGCCGCGGTGATCGTCCTTCGCAAAAACGCCACCGTCAAAGTACTGGACATCGTGGTCCCGATCATGGCAGGCTTCTATTTCCTGCTGACCGTGATCATCATCCTGATGCACATCACCGAAGTCCCCGGCGTCTTCGTGCGCATCTTATCCGAAGCCTTCGGTTTACGCCAGGCAGCGGCAGGCGGCTTCGGCGCAGTCCTCATGAACGGCGCCAAACGGGGACTTTTCTCCAACGAAGCCGGCAGCGGCAGCGCTCCCTGCGCGGCGGCCGCCGCCGACATCAGTCATCCCGCCAAGGAAGGACTTCTGCAGGCCTTCGGCGTCTTCATCGACACCATCGTGATCTGCAGCTGCTCCGCCATGATTATGCTTCTGACCCCGGAGTCCATGACTGCCGGAATGGAAGGCATGGACCTCCTGCAGAAGGCCATGGAATACCATATGGGAAGCTTCGGCGTGATCTTTATCGCCGTGGTGCTGTGGCTGTTCAGCTTCTCCACCTTTATCGGGATTCTGTTCTACGCCCGCCCCAATGTGGCTTACCTGTTCGGGGACAACTGGCTGTCCCAGACCCTTTATAAGCTTCTGGCCCTTGTGATGCTCTTTATCGGCGGACTGGCCGCCTACACCTTTGTGTGGGATTTGGGAGATGTGGGCATCGGACTGATGACCATCTTCAACATGATCGCCCTGATTCCTCTCTCCCGTCAGGCACTCTCTTCTCTGCAGGAGTATGAGAAAAATTTGCGCTAACAACTCACTTTTAAAAACTGTGCCCGCCCGTGAAGCTTCAGCGGTATGGAGTCGGCGGGCACAAAGATGCAGTCGCCTTTGAAAAAGTGCAGCATCTCGCCTTCTCCGAACAGGGTCCCGCATCCGTCGATGCACAAGAGCACCTGGAAGGAATTGCTGTCCGTCCAAAAGTCCGCCATCTCCCGGCACTGTTCCGTATTGATGAGCTGGCGCTCCGCCTGAAAGTATTTACAGCGGCACAAAAGCTCCGTGGCGCTTCCCTTCTGATAGCGCAGCACCCGCATGGGCTGTCTGGGGGACCGGCCGCCCTTTCGGTTGGCCACGTCCAGCGCCTTTTCGATGTGCAGTTCTCTGGTATGCCCGTTCTTGTCCTTCCGCCCATAATCATACATCCGGTAGGTGAGATTGGAACTCTCCTGAATCTCAGCGATCAGCACGCCGGCGCCGATGGCATGAACGGTTCCCGCCTCGATGTAAAAAAGATCGTCTTTCTGCACGTTGATTTTCTGCAGATATTTTTCCACTGTCCCGGTCTCCAGGCTCTTCTTGAGCTTCTCCCTGCTGATATCGTGATAAAATCCATAGACCAGCTTCGCATCCTTCGCCGCGTCCAGCACATACCACATCTCCGTCTTGCCCAGGGAACCGTGCTCATGCACACGGGCATAGTCGTCGTCGGGGTGCACCTGCACGGACAGATCCTGCCTGGCGTCGATAAATTTGATCAAAATCGGAAGCTCTCCTTCGGTCCTGGGATGGGTTCCCAGATACTCCGGATGCTCCTTTAAGACTTCTGTAAGTTCCTTTCCTTCGTAAACGCCGCTGGCCACTACGCTGGGCCCGTCCGGATGGGTGGAGCACTCCCAGGTCTCCGCCAGGGGATCCAGGTCGATTTTTTTGGAATAATCATCCTTTAGACGGCTTCCGCCCCACAGATAATCCTTGCCCGCCGGTTTCAGGAGAAACGGACGGGCAGAACGTCTTTCAGTCTTCCAACTCATATTTTTTCTTGTCATGCACGCTGATCTCCCTGCCAAGCTGCACCTCGATAACCTTCAATTCCGTATCCGCGATCAACGTATGGCGACAGCCTGCCTGCATGGTCACTACATCGCCCGCTTTCACCGGCTGTTCCATGCCGTCCACGATACTGCGGCCCTTTCCGGAAATCACCGTCCAGACCTCGTCCCGCCGCTCATGGCTGTGGTAATTCATCTGATGTCCTTTGTTCAACGTTACCTTAATGGTCATGCTCTCATCTTCCACGTCCAGCACCCGGAAACTTCCCCAGGATTTCTCCGCGAACATGATCTGCTGATCAATCTTATCCACATAAGGTTTGATGTAGCTGGACTGCTCCTTATCGGATACAAGAATGCCTTCCGGACTCGCGGACACCACCATGTCCTTTAAACCCATGCAGAGTACCGGCACATCCAGCTCGTTGATCACATGGACGTTCTCACACTGGTCATTCAGGATGGATTTTCCGATGGACGGCTCTTCCATGGCTTCCGTCAGCGTATTCCAGGTGCCCAGATCCTTCCACTCTCCCGCGAACCGCATCACCTGAATCTTGTCTTCCTTCTCCACCACCGCGTAGTCAAAGCTGATTTTTTCAAGAGTATTATATTTGCCGAACAGGTCCTGATAATCTGCAAAATCCAGCAGTTCATGGGCCTTTTCCAGCACATATCCAAGCCGATAGGCGAACACGCCACCGTTCCAGAGGGCGCCTTTTTCGATATAGGTCTTTGCGGTCTCCTGGTCGGGTTTTTCTTTGAAGGTGGACACCGGACTTACCTGCCCCTTGTCACCGGGGATGATATAGCCGTACTTCTCGCTGGGATAGGTGGGCTCGATGCCCATCAGCACCAGATTCGACTCCCCTGTTTCCGCCAGTCTGCCAAGCTCCTTCAAGGCCGCGAAATAATCTTCGTTCACATAAGGATCCACCGGGCAGACCACCACAGCCTCCTCCTCTCCCACTCCCTGGACATCGTGAAGATAGGCGCTCGCCAGGGCAATGGCCGGAAACGTATCCCGTCTGCAGGGTTCCACAGAGATCCCCACATGCTCTCCTAACTGGTTATGAATGGCCGACACCTGGGTCTTGGATGTGGCGATGGTCACGGTGGCATCCGGATCTACCTTCCTGATCTGGCGGTATACCCGCTGAACCATGGACTCGTATTCGCCCTCCGGTGTCTGAAAGATCTTGATAAACTGTTTGGAACGGATATCATTGGAAAGGGGCCAGAGGCGTTTTCCGGAGCCTCCGGACAAAAGTACAATATTCATGTTCTACCTCTCTGCTCTCATGGGATTATTCAAAAAGTCTTCATAGGCAAGACGGATGCCGTCTTTCAGTTCCGTCTTGTAAGTCCAGCCAAGGGCCGCGCTCTTGGACACATCCAGAAGCTTCCTGGGCGTCCCATTGGGTTTCGTGGGGTCCCAGCGGATCTCTCCGGAGTACCCGATCACCTCCGCCACCAGCTCCGTCAGTTCCTTGATCGTCAGCTCCTTGCCGGTGCCCGCGTTCACGGTCTCGTTGCCGCTGTAGTGATTCATCAGAAAAACGCAGAGATTGGCCAGATCATCCACATACAGGAACTCCCGCAGAGGACTGCCGTCTCCCCAGCAGGTTACATAAGGAAGATTCTGCTCCTTTGCCTCATGGAACCGCCGGATCAAGGCCGGAAGCACATGGCTGTGGGTGGGGTGATAGTTGTCGTTGGGCCCGTACAGATTGGTGGGCATAACGGAGATGTAATCTGTCCCGTACTGGCGGTTCAGGAATTCACAGTATTTCAGCCCTGAGATCTTCGCCAGAGCATAGGCCTCATTGGTCTTCTCAAGCTCCGAAGTCAGAAGGCAGCTTTCCTTCATGGGCTGAGGCGCCATCCGGGGATAGATGCAGGAGGAGCCCAAGAACTCCAGCTTCTTGCAGCCATTCTTCCAGGCCTCGTGAATCACATTCATCTCCAGAATCATATTGTCATACATAAAGTCCGCCAGGGCGTCCTGGTTCGCCACGATGCCGCCCACCTTCGCCGCCGCCAGGAACACATAATCCGGCTTTTCCTCCGCGAAAAAGGCCTCCACCTGGTCCTGACGGCACAGGTTCAGTTCCTTATGGGTGCGGGTGATGAGATTCTCATAGCCCTGGCGCCTTAACTCTCTTACAATGGCGGAACCCACCATCCCCCGGTGGCCCGCCACATAGATCTTTCCGTCTTTTTCCATCATCGTCTCTCACGCTCCTCTACTGCAGCGCCTTTGCGGCCGCTTCTCTTTTCGCCAGGTTCCGGTCGTGCTCCGCCATAATGCGCACCAGCTCCTCATAACTGGTCTTCTGAGGATTCCAGCCAAGGACCGTCTTCGCCTTTGTGGGATCTCCCCAGAGGTTGTCCACGTCCGTGGGGCGGAACCACTCCGGATTCACACACACCAGCATCCGTCCGGTGGACACGTCGTAGCCTTTTTCTTCCAGTCCTTCCCCTTCCCACCGAAGGGTGATGCCGTTGGCCGCAAAAGCCCTCTCTGTAAAATCTCTCACTGTGTGCTGCTCGCCTGTGGCAATCACAAAGTCCTCGGGCGTCTCATGCTGCAGAATCAGCCACATACACTCCACGTAATCCTTCGCGTAGCCCCAATCCCTGAGGGAATCCATATTGCCCAGCTCCAGATGATCCTGCAGGCCTTCCGCGATCCGCCCCGCCGCCAGGGTAATCTTTCTGGTCACGAAGTTTTCTCCCCGACGCTCGGACTCATGATTGAACAGGATGCCGTTCACCGCGAACATCCCGTAAGCCTCCCGGTACTCTTTGGTAATCCAGAAGCCGTACTGCTTCGCCACCGCGTAGGGACTGTAGGGATGGAAGGGCGTGGTCTCGCTCTGGGGCACCTCCTCCACCTTTCCGTACAGCTCAGAGGTGGACGCCTGATAGATCTTCGTCGTCTTTGTCAGACCCAGGATACGCACCGCCTCCAGAATCCGCAGCACGCCGATGGCGTCCACCTCCCCGGAATACTCCGGCACGTCGAAGGACACCTGTACGTGAGACTGGGCCGCCAGATTATAGATCTCGTCCGGTCTCACCAGGGAGATCACCCGCATGAGTGACGAAGAGTCCGACAGGTCCCCGTCATGCAGCGTCACCGCGTGCTTTGCCAGAAGGTGATCAATACGGGTCGTATTCGCCAGAGACGCCCGGCGGGTGATCCCGTGCACCTCATATTCCTTGTCCAACAGAAATTCCGCCAGATAGGAACCGTCCTGTCCCGTGATTCCGGTAATCAATGCTTTCTTTGCCATTCTGATCTTCCTCAACTTTCCTCTTTATTTTGGAAATACTTTTCCTGTTAGTGTAATCATTTCCTGCTATTTTAATAAAAAAGAGCAGAAATTTTAAGAGAGAATCTTGGAAAGTACTAGCATAATATTGGCTTTTCCGTTATAATAGTAAAAAATGTAGAAATGAGGAGATTTTCCATGGACCCTGCCTCTCTGTTTCACGGCAATCTGGTCACCACCAGCCGCATCCTGCACACCCCCTCCAACTTTGCCAAGACCAGCCTCATCCATCTGCAGGAGACCGGCTCTCTCAAAGCCACGAAGCCTCACACCAGCCGGCGAAGCGGCCTTGCCTCCTATCTGTTCTTCCTGGTAAAGTCCGGATACGGAACTCTGGAATACGAAGGCTCCCTCCATCCTTTGAAGGAGGGGGACTGCGTCTTCCTGGACTGCCGGAAGGCTTACTCCCACCGCACCTCCGACGACTTATGGCAGCTCCGGTGGGTTCATTTCTACGGCCCGAACATGGGAAGCATCTATGACAAGTACATGGAGCGGGGCGGACGACCCTGCTTTCATCCTCAGGATGCGGAGCCCTATGAACAGATTCTCGGGGAACTCTACGAGATTGCCTCCACCCAGGATTACGTGCGGGACATGCGGATCTTCGAAAAACTCGCCTCGCTTCTGACCCTTTTGATGGAGGAGAGCTGGAATCCGGAACTCCGTCGGCGCAAGGCGCTCAAACGGCAGAATCTCCAGAACGTCAAAGAATACCTGGAGGAACATTATATGGAAAAAATCCAGCTTGACCGGCTGGCGGAGCAGTTCTACATCAACAAGTTCTATTTGACCCGCATCTTCAAAGAGCAGTTCGGCGTCTCCATCAACAGCTATCTGGTGCAGATCCGCATCACCCATGCCAAGCAGCTTCTGCGCTTCACGGACCGGACCATCGAAGCCATCGGTCGGGAATGCGGCGTCGAAGACGCCAATTACTTTTCCCGCATTTTTAAAAACGTGGAAGGCATCAGTCCGGGGGAATTCCGCCGGATGTGGCAGTCTTAACCAGCAGAAAAGAGGTTCCCATGAAGCTTCCAGGCTATTATTCCTCCGGACAGTTCGCCCGCATGGCCGGCGTATCCGTGCGAACCATCCGATTTTATGACAAGCAGAATATATTGAAGCCGTCTTATGTCAACCCTGTCGGCGCGCGCTTTTATACGGACTCGGACTTGGCAAAACTTCAGCAGATTTTGCTCTTAAAATATCTGGGATTTTCCCTGGAAGATATCCGGGAGATGACCATCGGCAACACGGACTATCATCTGCTGAAAAATTCCTTGAATCTGCAGAAAAAACTGGTCCAGGACCGGATCGAGCAGATGCAGCTGGTAGAGAGCGCCATCGAGGACACGGTCCGCGCCATAGAAGAAGAACATCAGATCGACTGGAGCCATATGCTGGATCTGATTCATCTGACCGGCATGGAGAAAAGCCTGAAACTCCAGTACCAGAACGCCACCAACATCTCCGCACGCATCCGTCTGCACCGGGACTATTCTGCCAATCCCCAGGGATGGTTTCCCTGGATCTATGGGCAGTGCCGGATCAGGAGCGGCATGCGGATTCTGGAACTTGGCTGCGGCAACGGCGCCCTCTGGACGGAAAATCTTTCCCGGATTCCCCCGGACATACAGATCGCGCTGTCGGATATTTCCGAGGGCATGCTGCGAGATGCCCGAAGAAGTATCGGCCCAAAGGATTCCCGCTTTTCCTTTCAGACCTTCGACTGCGCCCGGATCCCCTATCCGGACAGCCGCTTTGATCTGGTGATCGCCAACCACGTGCTCTTCTACTGCAGTGATCTTCCGGGGGTGTGCCGGGAAGTCCGAAGGGTCCTTAGGAAAAAGGGCCGCTTTGTGTGCAGCGCCTACGGGCGGGATCACATGAAAGAGATCAGCAAGCTGGTCACTCAGTTCGACAGCCGTATCGTCCTCTCCGCGGAAAAGCTCTACGACAACTTCGGTCTGGAGAACGGAGAAGAGATCTTAAAGTCCTGCTTCTCCTCCATCGAATGCTCTCTCTATGAGGACTCCATCACGCTGGACCGGGCGGAACCCCTGATCGAATACATCCTCTCCTGTCACGGCAACCAGAACCAGATCCTTCTGGACCGCTACAAAGAATTCCTGGCCTTTACGGAGAAAAAGACCGCCGGGGGATTCCACATCACCAAACACGCCGGAATCTTTTCCTGCTCTCCCTGATGTATGAAACGCGCAGTTTTTGGAAAATTTTATAAAGTAATGAAAAAAGAGCTTGAAGGTGACCTTACGTCATCTTCTATAATATACCTGTCAACCAGCAAAACATCTTTTTTCAGGAAAGGAACAAAGCAAACATATGAACCAAACGACGATCATCGTAACCGGCGGAGCCGGATTCATCGGAAGCAACTTTATCTTCCATATGCTGAACAAATATCCGGACTACCGGATCATCTGCCTGGACTGCCTGACTTACGCCGGCAATCTGTCTACTCTGGAGCCGGTGATGGACAACCCGAACTTTCGTTTTGTAAAGGAAAGCATCACAGACCGTGAGGCGGTCTACCGGCTTTTTGAGGAAGAGCACCCGGACATGGTCGTGAACTTCGCCGCGGAGAGCCATGTGGACCGCTCCATCGAGAATCCTCAGGTATTTCTCGACACCAACATCATCGGCACTTCCGTCCTGATGGACGCCTGCAGAAAATATGGGATCAAGCGCTATCACCAGGTGTCCACCGATGAGGTATACGGGGATCTGCCTCTCGACCGTCCGGATCTCTTCTTCACGGAGGAGACGCCCATCCACACGTCCAGCCCTTACTCTTCCAGCAAAGCGGCGGCAGACCTTCTGGTGCTGGCTTATCACCGCACCTATGGGCTGCCGGTGTCTATCAGCCGATGCTCCAACAACTACGGGCCCTATCATTTCCCGGAGAAGCTGATCCCGCTGATGATTGCCAACGCGCTGAACGACAAGCCGCTTCCCGTCTACGGAGCCGGAGAAAATGTCCGGGACTGGCTGTATGTAGAAGATCACTGCAAGGCCATCGACCTGGTGATCCATAAGGGACGCGTGGGAGAGGTCTATAACATCGGCGGACACAATGAGATGAAAAATATCGATATTGTGAAGATCATCTGCAAGGCCCTTGGAAAACCGGAGAGTCTGATCACCTATGTCACAGACCGGAAGGGGCATGATATGCGCTACGCCATCGACCCCACCAAGATTCACACGGAGCTTGGATGGCTGCCGGAGACGAAGTTCGCGGACGGGATTCAGAAGACCATTCAGTGGTATCTGAACCATAAGGAGTGGTGGGAGACCATTATTTCCGGGGAGTATCAGAATTATTATGCGAAGATGTATGGGAACCGGTAGGAAAGTTTGAAATATCATTTGGAGGTATATGAGATGAAGGTATTTGTAACGGGAGTCGGAGGACAGCTTGGGCATGATGTGATGAACGAGCTGGCGAAGAGAGGTTATGAGGGGATTGGATCGGATCTGGCGGAGAAGTACAGTGGAATTCAGGATGGAAGCGCGGTGACGAAGATGCCCTATGTGCCGATGGACATTACGGACAAGCATGCGATGGAGGCGATGCTTACGGAGCAGAGGCCGGATGTGGTGGTGCACTGTGCGGCCTGGACGGCGGTGGATATGGCGGAGGACGACGACAAGGTGGAGAAGGTCCGGCTGGTCAATGCGGTGGGGACGGAAAATATCGCTCTGGCTTGCCACGCTCTGGACTGTAAGATGGTCTATCTGTCCACGGACTATGTCTTCGACGGCCTGGGGGAGGAGCCCTGGCAGCCGGACTGCAAGGATTACAAGCCTTTGAATGTCTACGGACAGACCAAACTGGAAGGAGAATTAGCGGTGGCTAATCATGTGGACAAGCATTTTATTGTCCGCATCGCATGGGTCTTCGGCGTCAACGGCAAGAATTTTATCAAGACCATGCTGAACCTGGGCAAAACCCACGACCGGATCACCGTTGTCAACGACCAGATCGGCACGCCCACCTATACGTTCGACCTGGCAAGGCTTCTGGTGGACATGCTGGAGACGGAAAAGTACGGCTATTATCATGCCACCAACGAGGGGGGCTATATCAGCTGGTATGATTTTACCGTGGAGATCTTCCGGCAGGCTGCAAAGCTCGGACACCCGGAGTACGGCGACGACAAGATCACGGTCGTCCCGGTCACTACTGCGGAATACGGCGCTTCCAAGGCAAAACGTCCCTTCAACTCCAGACTGGACAAGAGTAAACTGGTGGAAAACGGCTTCACGCCCCTCCCCACCTGGCAGGATGCGCTTGGGCGGTATCTGAGGGAGGTTTTGTAATACTTGATCTAACGAAAGCTTGGCGGGAAGCGGTCACAAATATAACAACCGCTTCCCGCCAAAATTTTCAGAATATTTTTACGATATCTTAGATACTTTTTGAAGCATCCTTATAAAATTTTTATCTTTCACACTCAAAGAACGGTTTTTACTTGTCACAAGCGCTGTCGTGCTCTTCACCGTTTCTTCAATCGAAACCGTCTTTACGCCGAATCCTTCGATATTTTTTGCCAGCTTTTTCATCATCAGAGAAACAGCCAGGCCTTTTTCAATAATTTTCATCGTATATTCGGGTCTTCCATTCAGATAACAGAACAGTTTTGGACGAAACCCCGCCTTTTTGCATGCTTCCATCGAGATATTGTACAGATCTGCAGCCAGATTAGGCAGAATAAACTTTTCATTCCTGCATTCCGTCAGACTGACGCATCCTCTGTCCGCCAGAGGATGCTCTTTGGATACCACAATGGCCAGTTCATCCTGTACCAACGGCCACTGCACATAAGACTCTTTGTCCAGATAATTGCTTCTGACAATTCCAAAATCTACTTTTCTCTGCTGAAGAGCCGAAAAAATCTGTACGCTTTCATTCTCGTAAATGTTGACGCTGATATTTGGATATTTCATCTGAAACTGTATGATCCAATCGATGATTTTATAATGACTCAGTACCGGAATCGTATATAATGTGATGCTTTCCTTTCTCCCGCATACCATATTACCGATGTCATCCTGCATTGCGTCATAGGTATCCAGCATCTTGATCGCATGCTCGTAAAAATTTTGACCCACCATCGTCAGCACCACCTTTTTTGCAGTTCTCTCAAACAATTTGGCGCCAAGTTCGTCCTCTAATGCCATGATTTTTTTAGAAACGGACGACTGTGAAATACAAAATTCATGAGCTGTCTCAGAAAAACTCCTCAGATCTGCCACTGATACAAAATACCGCAATTGCATGATGTCCATGTCCCAATACCTCTCAAGTGTTTCCCTTTTTCTTATGGGTTCACCCAGTTTTCCGGCACTCTCCCTTCTATTACATCTGTGATCACTTTTGCTCCGAACATACTGATGGCGTCGTAGGTCTCATATGTTTCCGCTCCACTATGCGGAGTCACCACTACATGTTCCAGCGAAAACAACGGATTATCTTTATCTGTCGGTTCCTTCTCAAATACATCCAGTCCTGCGCCTGCGATTTCTCCGCTTACAAGGGCCTCATACAACGCTTTTTCATTTACAATCGAGCCTCTTGCAATATTTATTAAGATTGCAGACTTTTTCATCTTTTTAAACTGTTCGGGACCAAACATTCCTACGGTTTCCGGAATCGCAGGTACATGTATAGTAATAATATCACACTTTTCCAAAATAGTGTCAAATTTTGTCAATTCCACTCCCAGAAGAAGCGCTTTTTTCTCATCTCCATATGGATCAACCGCATATATTTTTTCCGGTTCGTACGCCCGAAAAAGTCTTGCTACATACTGAGCGGTAGCTCCAAACCCGATCAGGCCAATGGTCTTTCTGTGAATCGTATGTCCCATGGCCCTGGACCACCCGCCTCCCCGGATGCTCTCCTCCAGTTCCCTAATGTTACGATAAACTCCGAGAACCAGTGCCAGGGTGAGCTCCGCGACCGAATCCGCATTCTGCCCCCTGGCATTTGCCACCTTTACTCCCTTTTCCCTGGCATATTCCAGATCAATATTATCCAGTCCAACACCGAATTTAACCAGCACTTTCAGCCTGGATGCCAAGTCCAGGATCTCCCGGGAATAAACCTCGCAGCCTACCAAAGCTCCTGAGATCTCTGGTATGACTTGCTTTAATTCCTCCTGAGTAAACGGCCGTTCAAATGTATTTTCCACTACCTCATAACCCTTTTTTTCAAGAAACGCTTTCGCACGTTTCCCATACAGAGAGAAGTGCGTTCCTCCAATCAGTATCTTGTCTGCCATCTTTTTTATTCCACCCATTCCATAATTTTCTCAAATCCACATGCAAATTCCGCTTCCTGCTCTTTCGTAAGATCCATCAGCGGCCTGCGCATATGTCCCATGTCCATTCCCCGCATCCGAAGCCCTGCCTTCATATATGCCATTGCATTTCCATCACCTGTGCAGAGAATTTTCCAGGTATCAAACACTTTCTTTTGCTGTTTTTTCGCCGACTCTATATCCTTTTCCCTGATACACGCCATTGCTTTGACAAAGATCTCCGGGAACACATTGGCACAGCCGCTGATCACGCCGTCACAGCCTATGGACATAGACGGATAGAGCAGATGATCCGCTCCCTGGATGACCGAAAATACCCCATTTTTTACATTTGTATATTCCACTGTCCGCTCCATGTCCGGAAGACTGTACTTGATTCCCACAATGTTCGGATGCCGTTCTGCAAGCTTTTCACAAATGGAAACCGTCAGATCATTGCCTGACAACTGCGGAATATTATAAAGATAGATTGGAAAATGATCCGGTACACTGTCGGCAATGTCGGAAAAATAAGATTCCATTTCTCTTTGATTGACCTTAAAATAGATTGGCGTAACCACGCCGATCCCCTCTGCTCCTGTTTCCACCGCATGCTTTGCCAGCTCGACCGTATCTTTCAGAGTCATACAGCCCACATGAACATAAACCGGACATCTTCCCTGACTTGACTCCACCACCGCTTCTGCCACTTTTTTCCTCTCCTCCAAAGTCATACTGTCCATCTCGCCTGTGGTTCCCGTGGGATACAGGCAATCCACCCCTTTTTCCACAAGAAATGTGGTCAGCTGTTTCACTTTGCAGAGATCCACCGCTCCATTTTCATCAAACGGCGTGATCATTGCCGGAATTACTCCAGATAATTTTTTCATACTTTCCTATCCTTTCACAGCTCCCGCTGTCATCCCTGTAATAATATATTTTTGTAAAAATACAGAAATCAAAATAATGGGTATCGTAATTACCACTGCTGCCGCCATCAGGCAGGCCCAATCCACATCCGTATAGGACATGAACTGGAATACCGCTGTGGGAAGCGTTCTGGTATCATTTGTGCATAAGATTAATGCAAAGATAAAATTATTCCACGAAAATATAAACGACAAAATGGTCGCTGTCAAAATAGCCGGAGATGCCAGCGGAATTAAAATCTTAACAAAAGTTCCTATATGTGAGCATCCGTCTACCCAGGAAGCCTCCTCCAGTTCCCGCGGCATCGTCTCAAAAAATGGAATCATAATCCACACAATCATCGGCAGCGCCACCAGCAAATGAACTAAAATCAAGGACGTATAGGTTCCGGTCAAATGCAGTTTATTAAACAGGATATACCATGGGACCAGAAAGGAGATAGCCGGAATGATCCTGATCACCAGAATGACTGCGGAAAACGCGGACATCCTCTCTCTGGCAATCACATAGGATGCCGGAAGCCCGAATAAAAGAGCCAGCACCGTGGAGAGGACCGCGATCAGCATACTGTTTTTCAGAGGCTGCCAAAAATCGTATTTCGAAAAGATATCAATATAATTTTGTATGGTCGGCGTAAATACGAACATTTTATCCACATTCAGCAAATCCACCATTTTTTTTAAGGACGCCAAAACCATCCAGAAAAACGGGAATAAAGTTACCATTAAGATCAACGCCAAAGAAAGATAAAAACCAACCCTGCCTATTTTCTTTTTTGTTTTTCCTGATACTCTCAATATTCTACCTCCACTTTATTTTTGAATTTGATAAAGCCGATTGCAATCAAAAGAACCGTCAGGAAGAATACCACCAGCGTCGCGGATGCTCTGCCAAATTTAAAGTACTCAAATGCCTCTCTGTAAGAAAGGATGTTCAGAGTCTCCGTGGCATATCCCGGCCCGCCCTGTGTGGTAGAATAAATAATATCAAAGGTTTTTAAGACATCGATTAACCGCAATAACAGCGCAGTCAGAATCGTAGGTCTTAACAGGGGAAGCGTAATTTTTCTGGTCAGCTGCCATTTGCCTGCTCCGTCTACCTGGGCGGATTCCAGGACATCCGTCGGCAATGCCGTGGCGCCCGCAAGCACCACCAGCATCACCATCGGCGTCCATTGCCAGATATCCACTGCCAGAAGCGCTGGCAACGCCATATCCGGAGAACCCAGCCACGGCTGTCTTCCCAGTCCAAGCCACATACATACTTGATTGGCAATTCCAATGGACGGTTCATAGATCAGCCTCCATACCAGTCCTACCGCCACGGGAGTTGCCACCATCGGAAGCAAAAACGCAGTTTTCACAAGATTTCTGCCTTTAAAATCTCTGTTCAGATACAGTGCCAGAGCTACTCCCAGCACTCCCTCGATCACAATGCCCGCGAGAGAAAATACGAAGGTTCTTCCCACTGCATTCCAAAATCTTTCCTCTGTAAACAAATGCCCGTAATTGTCAAATCCGACAAACTTCATCTGTGTGTTCCCGGACATTCCCCAGTCAAAAAAAGATATAAAAAAGGTATATGCCAGCGGAAAGACAACAAGAAATAAAAGAATGAAAATCGTCGGTACCGTAAATACCCATTTTATATGCTTGTCCATCCACTTATACATCTACATCCTCTCTTTCTGTCACTGCTGCTCTTTTTCCGCGTCAAGCAGGCCCTGAAACTGTGCGTTTGCCTTATCTGCCGCCGCCTTGACATCTTCCTCAAAAAGTGCCGCGGTAATCACATCCCCAATATATGTTCTGGCTTCTCCCACATTATTCAGAATCGGACGGTCAGTGCTGTCTCCAATCTCCATGCTCTTCTGAATCACCGGCACCAGCTCTTCCGGCCAGTTTTCATTGGCCGCTTCATTCTCCCATGTGGATACTCTCGCACTGGAAGAGCCTTTCGCCTGAGCCTGCACATCAATCTCTTTACCGGTTGCCCATCTTAAAAATTCCCAGGCTGCCTCTTTTTGCTTCGAATTGCTGCTGATCCCTACTGCCCATGCAGTAATGCTGAAGGTATGCTGTCCGTTTGGTCCTTCCGGCATCAAGAAATAACCGACCTTCCCCGCCACCTGAGAGCTGTCCGGATCGTTAATCTGCGCATATTGCGTGTCCACGTCAATTCTCATCCCGGCCAATCCCTGCGTAAAAACAGCCATGGACTCCTGCCATCCCATATTGGCGACTCCGTCGGGCCCATAATTTCTCAATAAATCTCCATAATATTGGAACCCCTGTATCGCTTCCGGCGTGTTGATGGATGCATTGCCGTCTGTAATAAATTCACCGCCGTAATCCCGAAGAAAGCTCGATACCATCGTAACCGCATCTGACCCCTTTCCCCGGATGACGATTCCGGACACTCCGCGATCCGGATCATGCAGCTTCGCGGCCGTTTCTTCAAATTCTTCCAGAGTCTTTGGCAGTTCTGTAATCTCTGCTTCTTCAAAAAGCTCTTTGTTATAATAGACCACCTGGCGCTCCGTCATCAGAGGTATCGCATAGAGCTGATCTTCCCGGATCGTCAGCTCTTTGGACGCCTCATAAAAATCATCGATATCATATTCCGTATCTCCTTCGTAATAGCCATTCAACGGCTCCAGCCATCCATTATCCATGAACATTTGTGATTCCTGCAAAGGCCGAAAAGCAAGCACGTCGATGTCGGTTCCGTTGGCTGCCATGCTCACCGCAATCTTATTGCTCAGCTGGCTGTCCTCCAAAGTCTGAAGTTCTACTTGAATGCCTGTTTTTTCTTCAAATTCCGGAAGATTTTCTTTGACTGCTTCCGCCCACATATTTGCTGCGCTCAGTACGCTGATCTTCGTCCCCGCATAGGGCTGATCACCGCCTCCTGAAACTTCCTGCTGACTGTCTCCTTTCGAACCACCGCATCCTGATAAGACCCCCGCAATGAGTATTCCAGCCACGAATCGTTTTACAACTTTCTTTTTCATTCCTTCTCCTTTCCGTTCGGATCATTGGCTTATTCCAATGATTTCTGCTGTTTCTCTTTTTCTTTGTCAAAATCTGTTTGTTCTTTTCATTTTTCCCTCCCTTCTCCTTCTTAAATCTAGTTAAATTATACTATTATCTCCTATTTTTTCGCAATTCTATTGTATAATATGACTATTCTGTTTTGGAATAGTTCCGATTACATCATTTCCAACAAAAAAACGATATTGCGCTTTTCAGCCACAACATCGCTTTTCTTTCATATTATAAAACCTATTGAATCCCGCTCAGCTCCTGAAAAAGTTCTTTTGCATAGCTGTCGGTCATTCCGCAGACTTCGTCGGTCACCAGAAGCAGCCGGAGGTACAGCCGCTCCACCTCGTCCTTCCCCTCCGCATAGATATGGTAAACTGCTTTATAGTTGTCTGAGACGATGCTCATCAGCTTCTCCTGCACCGCCGTCATGGGTTCGCCGCTGTCGTAGGGAATCGCGGCGTCCACAAAATGTTTCAACAAAAATTCAAAGATCGCGTTGGCGCCGATCTCCAGCTTCAGAATCGGGGGCGAAGTAAAGGCGTACCGGTAGGCAATATCCCCCAAAGCCTCCATAAGACCAGTCCCGGGCACCTGAAAAAACAGGTCTTTTTTGTACTCGCCGGCCATCAGCTCTTCATAGTGTTCCACAAACCCCTTCGTCGCCCCTTTGATCATCTCTGCCTGCACCCGCACCAACCAGTTCTGTACGGCATTGGAACGGGGATGGTCCATATGATTTTTGAGCGCTCTTTGATAGCAAATCTCCAAACTTTCCGCCAAATCCCGATATGCCTGATCCTGATACTCTCTCTGAAAATCTCTCAGCTCCTGAAGCAGTTGCTCATAGGAGATACAGCCCTTCTTCAACGCATCCTCGATATCCGCGGTCTTGTAGGCGATGTCATCCGCCGCCTCCAAGAGAAAGGTCAGCGGATGGCGCTTACCGCCAGTCCCGGTGCCCTCCTGTACCTTCTGGAAGACTTCCCGGTCTGCATAGAAATATCCCATCTTCTTTGTCCGGATGTCGCCGCTGTCTCTTTGAATCTCCGTGGAGGCCATGGGATACTTGATCATGGCGCCCAGAAGTCCTTTCGTCAGGTTCATGCCGTTGGCGTCCACCAGATAGTGGAGCTTGGTCACCAGACGAAGGGCCTGGGCGTTCCCCTCAAAATGATAAAAATCTTCCTGCATCTTAACAGGCAGGACCTTGGAAAGCGGTCTGCCCTTCCACTGAAGCGTCGGCAGACATTTCCGGAACCACTCCCGGATTGCAGTCTCCCCAAAATGCCCGAAGGGAGGATTCCCGATGTCATGGAGAAGCCCCGCGCACTGAAGGATATCGCACACATCCGATTTATAAGAAGGAAGAAAATTCGTATCTTTGATGTTGAGCAGAATTTCCTCTGATATGTTCTGCCCCAGAGAACGGGCAAAAGAAGAGACTTCCAAGGAATGGGTCAGTCTCGTACGGATAAAGTCGCTCTTATCAAGAGGAAACACCTGGGTCTTATCCTGAAGCCGCCGGAAGGAGGCGCTCCCTATGATCCGATGATAATCCTTTTCAAATTCCGTCCGAAGATCTCCATTCCCCGGCTTTTTCGTATGATCTCTGATCCGGTCCGGACACAGCAGGTATTTCCATTCCATCTTTTATCCTCTCCGCCTATTGGCATGAGTTTCGTCCATTTTTAATTCAGAGCTATAGCCTGCTCTTTCTATCCCCTCCACGGCCCCGACAATACATTCGTAACTATGTGTTGTAGCTATAATCTGACAACCATTTTCATGATGTTTATGATTGCAACATTGATAAATTGTGTAAATGGTAAAGAGAAATCAGAATTAGGAACCCTGTTAATTTTTGCGAATGATCCAGGCTCAAGATGGTCTAAAAAAGAAATATCCCCTCTAATATGGAACTTTTCCCTGCATTATTTTTCCCGGAAATCAGAGTAATTGGCTTCATATCCTGAAGTTCAAGTTTATCAAATCCTCGAAAATGTTCAAACGAAATTCGCTCAATCATACTTTGCCTCCATTTGGCCTAAGCGTCCGTACAAAACTTATGCTCCAGTTTGTTTCATAGTATATCATAGTTTGTCCTGTAATGAAAGCAAAATTTCAGCGCTCTCTACATTCCCATCAAATTCCGGTCTGAAAGCTATGTAACAGGGGGGAGAGAAAGATAAAATATCGTCTGGTTCATAAATGTACCAGTCATTATCTTCTTCCACTTCGCTTTCTCCTTCCTACAGGTATTTTTCCTTGATGGATAAAAGGACTTCTTTCATTGTGCATTTGGTATTGTGTATCATAGTATATTTCCTCCTACTACAATATATTTATGGTTGATATACCTGACAGCCAGTCAGGTGATTATAAGTGCTTCCAACCGTTCCTGTGTTGCTTCATCCTTTGTCACAAACCAGAATGTACATTCTTCACTGTCATACAATCCAACAGCCTGCCCATCCATGGCCTGGTAAAGCCTTCGGGTATTGCCTGCGGCGATCTGATCCGTAATACCTGCAATGGAAGACAGGTATGGACTCAACTTCCCGCCTTCAGACAGCATCGACGGCTCAAAATCCGGAAACTCCCAAAGGATCAGATTCAATTTTTCATCACAAGCCAGCGCCCACAAAAACTCTGCCGCAAGAAAACCGTCTAAAATACCATATGCGTTCCATTGGCCTACGCCGTCATTGACACGGCGATATAGAAACGGGCTGTTCAATCTCGCCGCCCAGTGATACACCGCCTGATTTTCTATGAGAAAGTTCAGCTTGCCATCCTTTGTCTGTTTCAGGCTGGAAAGAGGGCGGATCGTATTATAACTGCAATAAAATCTACTTGGCAGACAACGATAAAATTCTTCCAATGGCAGTGGAAGTGAAACCCCCAGACGGGCTTCTGCCCGCCGGATACTTTCCTCCTTCGCTCCCTTTCCGTCAATCCCGGCAAATTTGCAGAGAAACTGTAATACCGGGGCAATGGATTTCAGTTCCCGTTCCTGTGGCGGCTGGGGTGGAGCCGAATTAAAAACAGGATGCCCGTCCTGGCTTTTCATCCAGACATACTTGAATCCCATCTGTTTCATAAGCTGTTCCACTTCCTTATCAGACCTGCCGCCAAAATAGGCCGTCCCTGAATAAAGAATACTTCCGCATAAAAACCTGGAGGGTTCCTCCACAAAGTTTACACTAAAATTTGTTCTGTGACTGGAAAGCCGCTCCAGAGGAACATGATAAAACGTATCCGGAAGATGCTCCCGCATTTTTTTCCAATAATTTTCCGCCTTATCCTTGTTGACGGCTGCCACGCTGGGCTGCGCCAGGGTCTGCTGGTATCCTAACCATTCCATGATCCACTGTGAGAGTTTTGACTGATTGCACGGCACTTCATGGCCTTCCAGATGCTTTTTTTCCCCGCGTGTTTCCGGCAGCACATAAAGCCCCCACATCTGCGGATCTTCCAGATCATTGCTGCCCATGGTATCCTTGCTTTTGTGATACCTGCTTACTTCAAAGCCATAGCCATACCGTTCATACCGGCAAAAAGGCAGGATCGTAATAATGGTGTCCGTCCAATAGACACGTTTGTAAATTTTTAGTTCCTCAAGTGGAATCAGATTTCCCTTTTCCGTAAAAGCAGGATCATCTGGATGAAAGGTCAGATATAATTCCTGCAGAGCCTGGGGCAGCGTAAATCCCAGTTCCTTTTCCTTGTCCGCAATATCCTCCGGTGTCACGGAGCTTTCCATACTGCTGCCAAAAGATTTGATTTTTTTCAGTTCTTCTGATATCATGGTGCCGCCTTCCTATTCTTTATAATAAATCACCGGGACTCCTTCAAACGCCAGTCCTTCCTTCCTGCACAACTCGTAAAAATCGCCGTTCCTGTTATTGTTCTGCCATTCAAAATAGGTTTGATACAATCTCACATAATACTCAAATTCTTCTACAAGCTGCGGCTCTACTGACTTTTCTGAAAGGATTTTATTTGCCACACTTACAATATTTTCAAATTCCTCTTTTGTAATGCAGATGCTTTCCGGAAAATGATGCTGCCCCCACCATAGGGAATCAAGCTGCTCCCTGAAATAGAGCTGAACCGTCTGAGGATCACATTTTTCATGCATGTATGCGCGCTCCAGGATGGGATAAAAATCATGTTCCAGCTTTGGATCGTGGGGATTGTAAATGTTTCCAAAAATCTGGTACGCCCACCGCATCTGCGGCATCTGATTTTTCTCACATTCACGGCTTAAATAATCGTCAAGCAGCTTTGTTAATTGAAATGGCAGATGGCGCCTGGGCAGGGCATCCCCCGGAAATTTCATCTCGTCCAGGTATTCCCTGCAAAACCGAAACAAAACAGCGTCTGCATCGGCATCCGGCACATTTTCTTTAAAAGATTTTGTAAATGAGAACAGAAAGCTGTTTGCCTGCTTTTTCAGTCCCTTTTTACGCAGATCCCAATATTTCTGTATCTCTGTGATAAACTGCTCATAATTCATGTCCTAACTCCTCTGGAAGATTCTTTCCGAACAATTCTCTGATTGGAAATTCTGGAACCAGTTTCTTTTTCCTGTCATATTTTTCAAACGCATGATATGGCCGGAAAAGAAATCCCCTGCCCAACTCTGCCCGAATCTCTGGGGCTACGCTCTCCTCAAAATATTCTACGACCTTCTCCCGCAACTCTGACGATATATCCTCAAATACACTTTCCGTCAGCTGGATTGCTATGGTGTCTCCAACTTCCTCCGTTTTCCAGCAAGGGGCATTGAGTATGGTTTCTCTTCCCAAAAGGTTAATATACGGCAATCCGAAATAGGTACGCCACTTGAGGGCAGGGCATCGGACAGACAGATCATCCGGAATAAGCATGCTTTCCGTTGCGGTGCATGGAATGGAGCTGGTAAAATCGTAGATTTCCGCATGGACTGGGGAAAACCTGCAAACCAGATCATTGCACAAACTCACACACCTGTCCATCTCCTGTCTGTCCTTCTTTAGAAAATTTTTTGCAATGGTAGTCTGAATGACATTGAACAGGATTCTGTCTGTCCAATTCCTCCAGGAAACAAAATAAGTAACCTTACTGGATGGGCGGCCTTTCATCATAAGCTGGCTAAGGCAATACTGGCTTTCTAATATTTCACTGGTACAGTTATTGCCGCCCAGCCAGGCAGACGCTACTTTTTCAAATGCTTTTTATCAAACAGTTCTTTCACTGGCTCACTTCTTCCATACCTGACCGGACGGTAATCCAGCCCATAGGATAAAATAGTCCGGAAGAAATCATTGACTGCTTTGTCGTTATGAAATGGCTTTGTCGTCCGCAGGAAAAAGTCTATCTGCGGCTTTCCTGAAATGATCAGCGGCATGGCAAAGTCCTCCAATCTTCTATTAAGAATAATCCTGCCTCCAAAAAGCAGGGGCAATCATCCTGTGTTTTCTGTTCTCGCTGGAGGTTTTTCAAAAATTCTGTTCCTCTGTTTCCCTGAATATTATGCCAATCAAACTTAAACCACAAAAAATATTCCTTAGCCCGTTTGGGTGTCAGTTCAAAAAAAGCGTAATTATCAAAAAACTGTTGCGCTGCAATTTTATTATGGTTAGCAAAATCGAAAGGCGCAATCATCAGGGAATATCCCATAAACCGTAACACTCCTTTTCCAAATGTTCTTATTTTCTCCGCCATACCCCAAACAGGCTTTTCTTGTAATGTTTCAATGCCTCGATTGCCGGCCCGTAATTTCCCGCCGCTTTCAGATACTCTACACCTTTTTCAATATCCTCCCGCACGCCAATCCCCTCGGCATACATCATCCCCAGACCATAACTTTTATAACAGGATTTTTCACTTCTCTCCAATAACGCCTTCCCTCTCGCCGGATCTTGTCTGCAGCCATGCCCCAGCAGATAGCAGATTCCCAGCAGATCGTATTTGATACCTTCCGGCTCCTTATCTCTCTCCAGCCATTGGACCGCCTGCGCATAGTCCACAGCCGTACCCCAGCCGTTGAAATACAAACGTCCCAACTGTCGGCAGGCATAGCTGTCGTTACCATAGCTGGCAGTCTTTTTGTAGCACTCCAAGGCATAGGGCAGATTGCGCTCCACCGCCTTGCCGTCCCAATAAATATCCCCTATGATATGCCAGCTCCAGAGATGTCCTGCCTCTGCCGCTTTCAGCGCCCAGGGAAGAGCTTCTTTATCATTATCCTCTGTATAGGCCAGATAATGGGCATAGGCATACATCCACTCCGGGTAGCCTCGTTCCGCACCCTGGCGCATAATGGGAACTTCTTTTCCCGGCTCTGCCGGAATGTACTCTCCCCGTCCATACTGGTAATACTGGCCGTAATTCCGCCCCGCCAGTATCATGCCGCCGGAGAATGATTTTTCAAACCATGGGAGGCACTTCTCGATCTGCTCCCGCTTCCAATCATTCCATGCTTTCTTATTTGCAAATTCCCTTTGCTTACGGTCTTCGATCTCTATGACGTCCAGAAAATAATAAGTGTTCCCAATCATGTACTGGCAGAAAGCGCAGCCGTTTTCGGCTTTTTCATAAATGACATCCCATGCTTCTTTTATGCTCTCAAAAGGCATAATCTCCTTAAGCTCCGGTGTCAGCATATCCATACGCAGCGCTCCCAGAATCGCAGCGGCGCTGCCTAATGAAATCGCCTGATGAAGCATGGCATAGGCCGCCGCTTCATTTTCTTCAAAGGGATGGTATTCCCAACTGTAACAGGAGCCGGAAAAGCAGCGGGAGAGGATATAGCAGGCGTCCCCATCATCTTCCTTTGCCGCAAGCAATAATGCGTCCGCCGCCGCTGTCGCCTTGTCGTTATCACAGCAATAATAGAGATCCTCAATGGCTTTATCCACTACATCGCTAAAATACTTACCCATGTTTCTTTTTTCCCTTTCTGTTTGCTTTTTCTATCTGGCTGGTAATATCAGTCCAGCCGTTCATTTCTTCAAAAACACCGGAATTCAAATAGTTGACCAGCCAGAATTTCACCTGCGTCACGGTTCCCTCTTTCGCCAGAAACCTGGTGTTCCCTTTTCCCGTGTTATTGGTACACCAAATCACCATCAGGTCATTTTGAACGCCGGGGAAGAAATCGATCGCCTGTGTTCCCCATTCCAGGAATACCTTTGTGTATTTTCCCTCATGAATGCCGTCAATGGCCAGTTCCACATCCCTGGCGGAGAAAAAGGTATGTTCATCATGCCAGTTCTCTCCAAAAATCACCAGAAGCTGGCGCCAGTTCCGCATTTGGCCTTTCTGTTCTCTTTGAAGCTGCTGCCAGAAAGATTTTATGTGTTCCTCAATCTGCCGGATATCGGCTTCGCTTTTCCCCGCCCCAGTCTCTTCTGTATTTCTCAAAGAGTCCGGTTTGTTAAAATCAGCAACCGGCTCTGATTCCCCATCTGTATCTTCCGGGCTGTCCTCAGCTTCGCCGGGACAGATGCCGTTTTCCTCCCATTCAGTGTCCTCTTCCTCGTCGCCCTCGTCTTCATCGTCATATCCATTCTCTATTTTTTTCCACCCTGAAAGATCAGCGCTGCCAGTCAGGAGTTTTTCAAACCAGTCCTTTGCCTCGTCAAACTCTGCGCTTTTATGGTACGATTCATATCCGCCTTTAGATTCTTCCAAAAATAGCGTCAACCGAAAGACCTCATGGAATATACAGAAAATCTGGCTTACGTTCCCTATCTCCTGTACAGCAAAAGGAGGCAGGATCTGGAGTTTGATAACGCCTCCTTTATCACTTTCCATTAAGCTTTCCATCTGTCTTTGTAAAACCTCCACCGTTACATTGGAAGTCCTGTTTCCGGCTGTATCTGTAAGGATAAACTGGCTCACTGGTGCCTGCTTTTGTCTTTTATCTGGCCTCACCAGATCACGCACCCCGTCCCATATTCCCAGCAAGCCAAAGCCCGCCATGCCAATCCCGATCAGAAGCCGGATCACGCCAATCCCTTCCTTCATTTCAGCAAGTCCGATCACTACCAGACCAAACCCCAGAAACGCAGCATAGCCTCCCAATATAAGAGGTGTCAGCCGCAGCCGTTTTCCTGTTCTGTTCTTTTTTCTCATAATCTGTTTCCTCACTGGCTCTCTTATTTTCTATCCGGCCAGCCTGTTTCTAAAATCCCACATGAAAAGCCAGGCCAGTCTGTTCCTGAAGCTTTTCAAGGAGGTCACCCTTTGCGGCCGTCTTTGTCAGAACCATAAAGCAGACCGGCTCCTGCCCCAGAACCAGCAGGGCTTCCTGATTTTTGTGGACATATGCCATCTGCAAAGGAAAATCGCCCAGACTGGTCAGTTCCGGATGGTCTGAAATGGGCTTAAAATCATCCCTGATCCGATCTGCTATGTTTTGAAAATACTCCTTTGAAAACTTTGCAGGAAAAAAATCACTGAACAGGCAGGTTCGATCATTGGCATGTTCACGCCATGTCATTTCTTCCCATTCACGGATGGCATGAATCACCAGGAACAGCCCATATGCGTCCAGGGCATGGTTAAACCTGGGTTCATGTTCCAGCTTATGAATGTTCAGGGGAGCGTGGAGCAAAGGGATATTCCGCTTTTTCCAGTATTTCTGGTAAGCTGTCACAGCCTTTTGCTTTCCCTCCTCATCCCCCTCCTCACAGGCATCTGCCAGTTTATCCTCATATTCCCAGGCTATGTCTTTTGGATCATTTTCTTCCCATGCGTATAGACCACCGGAAGTTTTGCCCTTTCGTATCCCGATGATATCTCCTTCTCCGGGGGCAAGAAAAAATCCCAGATATCTTCCCTCCCAATGAAGAAGCTCCAATGGCCGCAGATAACCGCTGGTGACTAACAGGTCTGCCATGTGCCGGTAAATATCCCGGATAGGAGATGGAAGCTTTACATGAAGCCGCTTCTCTGCCGCCAGAATTTCATCCTCTGAATAACATTTCCACTTTTTCAAGCCTTCCATATGCTTCGGGCTGATAAATTGCCGGAGTATCCTCAGTTCCTTTTCGGTTGCATACATAGTTTTCACCTTTTAAACAGGCCCGCTGCCTGCATTTCCCTTTCTTTATCCTCCACCCGTTTCCTGCCCTGCCCGTTCCATGACCAGAACAGCATCCCGGTTTTTTCTTCTACCCATTCCGCAAAGGAATAAGGAACCGGCTCCTTCGTGATCAGTCCATATTTCTGCTGGGCGCTGAAAGATAGAACCAGCAGGGTCTTCTCCGGATTCGTATAAGCATAAACCACATAATTCTCTGGCCCTGCATTCTTTCCGGACATCTCTACCCTTAAAAGCTCTGCTTTTGACGAGATGGGAACCAGCCACTCCTCCATTCTTTGACGGACTTTCCGCAGTTCGTCCAGTTTCCTCGGCAGAGAGCAGCCGATATAAAAAGGAGAAAGTTCCTCTGTCATTCGGGTCTGATGCAGCTCCCACCAATCCCTCATTACCTTATCCAGCACATGTTGGATAATAACAATATCCCAATAAAAACATTGTTTCGAGAAATACTGATCACGTGCGCTTTTTCTTATCACCTCTGATTTCGGCTTTTCATCCTGCACTTCGCCGTAAATGTTGACCCCGTTCCGTTCCCAGCTATAAACCGACGCATAGGGGTCTTTTCGGTAAATCCCACATCCCCGACGGGTTCTTTCCATGGCCTCCACCAGCAGGTACTGTCCGCTCCAGTGGAGTTCCTCCGGGCGGCAGAAATAGGTGTCTTTCTTTTCACATGCATAGTCGCCCAGCACCAGATAAAGCTCTCTTAGAGGTTGTGGCAGCTTATAGTTCAGGCGCTGCTCCACTGCATCTATTTCTTCCTCCGTGTAAATCTTGCCTGCGGCCAGTTTAGGCTGCCAGCAGAACTCCTTTATCAGTTCCAATTCTTCACGGATGGAGTATAATGGGCGTATTTCAAATTCAGGTTTTTCTTTTTTCAAAAACATAGTCTAACTCTCCCTCATATGTTTTTAAAGATCACAAACATCCTAACAGTTTTGCAGCATATTCTTCCGGGAGGATCGCATACTGACGATATTCTTCCCGGAGAGCCGAATACTGCTCCGGTGTAGCAGACAGCGCAGCTTTCAGCCCATTTTGAATGCGTTCTATAAATTGCCGGAACAGCGGTGTCTGGTAAACCTGTTCCTGTGCGTTCATTACGTCTGATGCTTTATTGGATGGGAGCGGCGTATTGGTAAGATCAATAAAGGCATCCGCCAGCATATTCAGCATTTCCTCCATTTCCGCAAAATCCACGTCCTGTTCATATTCCTCATATTCTTCAAATTCCAGCCGCCCACCGCTGATTGCAACCACTTCCATCAAAAGAACAGAAAGCCATGTAAGTATCTGCCATTCACAGGTGCTTCCCCAGGGAATATCTACATGATTTTCGTAAAATTCCGCCTGTGCATCGGTTATTTCTTCCCCTACATTATAATTGAGGGTAGCAGCATAAAGATTATTGGCAAAATCCTGAAAATCGGACGGTGCTTTCCTGCCTTCCAGATAATCCCAAAGTATGTCAAGAGCCTCCTGAAGAATGGCCGGAACCGTCCTGCACCTGTCTGCCAGCCCCTGGCGAATCGTATGTAAATATGGTTCCAGAATCAGAAGATTCCCCAAAAGCCGTGAATGGCTGCTGCTGTCCGCAAAAGCATCCTCAGCCATATCTTGAAAGCCCATGATCCAGTTGGCTGCCTTTGGCCCGTTCAGTGATGAAAAATCTGTATCGAGAGTGTATTT
>CAJUDY010000038.1 GCA_910584945.1 uncultured Lachnospiraceae bacterium
ATAGAGCAACGGCCTTCTAAGCCGTGGGTCGGGGGTTCGAATCCCTTCGGGCACATTGGATGAGTTTCAAGACTCATCAGATGAAATATGGTGGGTATAGCGCAGTTGGTTAGCGCGCCAGATTGTGGCTCTGGAGGTCCAGGGTTCGAATCCCTGTACCCACCTTGAATCAAAGATCATGGGCTATCGCCAAGCGGTAAGGCACAGGACTTTGACTCCTGCATTACGCTGGTTCGAATCCAGCTAGCCCAGCTCGGGCATGAAAGAATGCACACAGGATGGGATATTAGCTCAGTTGGTAGAGCACTTGACTTTTAATCAAGTTGTCCGGGGTTCGAATCCCCGATGTCTCATGAAAAAGCACTGCTGGTCAGTGCTTTTTATTTTGGCTGAAAAGCGGTCCGGACAGGAATGTTTTGGTTTTTTTGTTTGGGAAATTCGCGAAAAATGTCGAAATTTTATGTGTTTTGTCAATGTACAATTGTCGGCCAAAGACGTATAATTATTTCAATAAGTGAAAGAGAAAAACACTTATTGATCAGGGTATTTATGGATGGTACTGCGCCCCCTAATCCCCCTTTTTTAATGAATAAACCCTCCCTTTTGATTATTCTTTTTATATTGCAGTATCGTCGATAAATATAGATAAAAAAGTTGTTGCAGAAAAACCAGAGGTCCCCCGCCTCTGGTTTTTCTGCGTCCTGTATTCGGGGAGGACGGTATTTTTTCAGCAGATGAGCGGCGAGATCCGATGGGGAGGGGCAAGAAGCTTTGACGAGATTCAGACGAAGAGGAATAAAGAAAAGAGCGTTTCGCTTTCGTCCCCAAAGGGCTGAAGCGAAACGCTTTTTGAATTTCTTCTTATAACTTCGGTCCCAGAAGCCTGGGAACGGTGGCGTATTCCAGAGCGACCTCCCGGCTGATGCTTCCTTTGTGGTACAGATTCAGAAGGTAGCTGTCCATAGAGAACATATCCTGGCTGGTGCTCGGAGAGGAGTAGATCCTTCCGTCGATCTGCGGGATCTTCTTGCCGCGGATCATACTGCGGATGTCCGGGGTGACGGTCATCAGTTCGAAGATCGGAGCCAGGGCGCCGTCCTGTGTGGGAACCAGCTGCTGGGATACCACGGCCTGCAGGACCATGGAGAGCTGGTCGGCGATCTGGCGCTGCTGACTGGGCGGGAAGACGTCGATGATTCGGTCCACCGCCTTGGCGCTTCCGGTGGTGTGAAGGGTGGAGAACACTAGATGTCCGGTCTCCGCGGCGGTCACAGCCACCTGGATCGTCTCAAAGTCGCGCATCTCCCCTAAGAGGATAACGTCCGGACTCTGGCGCAGAGCGGCCCGGAGGGCCGTAGCGTAGCTTTCTGTGTCTGTGTTGATCTCCCGTTGACTTACGATGCTCTTATCGTGGCGGTGCAGGAATTCCAGCGGGTCTTCCAGAGTGATGATGTGTTTTTCCTGGGTGCGGTTAATCCGGTCGATGATACATCCTAAGGTCGTGGATTTTCCGCTTCCGGCGGGGCCGGTCACCAGCACCAGTCCTTTGGAAAAGCGATGGAGAGACATGATACTCTCCGGAATTCCAAGAGCCTCCGGATTCAGACGCGAGGAAGTAATCACACGGATGACCGCGGAAAGAGATCCTCTCTGTTTGTAAGCGCTTGCACGGAAGCGGGACACTCCGGGAATCGGAAAGGAAAAGTCGTCGTCGCCGGTTTCTCTCAGATGATCCATGGAACGCTGTGCCATGGCGTAGATTTCCTTCAGGAACTGCTCCGTCTCCGGAGGCATCATCTTCTCCTCGTCCACCCGGACCATGGAGTTGTTGATTCGCATGGTAGCGGGAAGCCCTGTCACAATAAATATATCCGAAGCATTCTGCCGGACCGCTTTCTCAAGCAATTCTTTTGCGTTACTCATAGATAAAAATCCTCCTATTTAAGTTCCGCATCTCCCGATGCTGATTGAAATTAAAAAGTCATAAGATTTAAAGTGTCATCTCCGTCCCAGGTGGAAGCAGGTACCTCCTGCCAGGAAGTAATCCGGTAATATCCGTCCTTAAGCTGCTCTGGCTCATTCAGAGAAAGGACGATTTTCAGGGCCTGACGGTCGCTTACGGATACTTCGTAGCTGATGGAAGGAGATTCTGCCCCGAGGTCGGTGGTCAGAGATTCCATGGCGGCCAGCTCTTCTCCCGCAGCGATATAATAATTCGCCGGGTCCTTTTGATAGGCGCTGTGAAGGACCTGATCGATTTCCTTTAGAATCATGGCTGCCTGGGCGGAGGCCTGATAATACTCTGCATTGTGCTGTGCGATCTTCTGGCTGTATCGGTGATCGCTGAGCGCTCCGGAGAGGGACAGCGAGGAGAAGACGACCAGACACAGGACGATGAAAATCATAAGCAGTGACACAGTGCCGATATTGGTGATCGGATAAGAACGTCGTTTCATATTGGAGAAAACATTCCTTTCTGTCAGTAGCATAGGATCTGGAGTTACAGGGAGACCTCCGGTAAATATTGCCGGTAGATTGTTCCCTCCAGTTCGTAGACCAGGGTAGAGTGCTGATCTTTGTAGACTGCGATGGACCAGTCGGTGGTCTGCGTATCTTTCCAGTCGGTGAGAATATCCATCTGATAGACCATATCCGCGCTTTCACAGGATTGAAAATCCCCATCGAACAGAAGAGTGACCTGATTCTCTCCTGACCGGACGAAGGACTCCGGAAACTGAGCCATGATCTGTTCCATCGGATCATCCGCCTGGCTTAAAAGCTCTGCGGCGGAGGAGGCGCAGCGGACGGCCTGGTCCAGCTCTTGGGTGTCTCTGGAAAGGAGGCTGGCCTTCACAAAGAGCTGGAGGCATATGGCGCTTGCCAGAGCGAAGAACAGGATGGCGAGGATCAGCTCCATCAGAAGCAGACTGGAACGGCTGGAAGACAGTTTCTTCATGGCACGCTCCTTTCCGAGGCGATCAGAGAGCTTTCGGTTCCTTCGCTGTCCACGGAAGTGAACTGGTAGACGTGATCTTCCAGCTGTTCCATGGACAAAGAGGAAATTTCCATAATATTTTTTCCGCTTTTCAGGGAGACGGGAACGCCATCATTGATAAAAAGCTCCTTGAGCATCCCTTCGTATTCGTAGATGTAGGTGGTACAGGGCGTCCCGTTGTAGACCGCCGACATAGTCAGACAGTCGGTTCCGTCGATGGTGGACAGCCTGATCGCTCCCTCTGTGTCGTTTTGACGGATTTTCTCTGAGATGTAAGACAGGACCATGCGGTTTTCGTCATTGGCAGCAAGCCGGTGAGTGGTGGAGGCATAGATGTTCGCCGCCAGGATCAGCACACTCAAACAAGAGGCGGCAAACACGAAGAACAGCGCGATGGGAAAGACCAGATCGATGACATGGCTGCTCTTTGTCCGAAATCTCATGGCTGTTTCCTCCTGTCTATAATGGTCACATCCGGAAGCAGGTTGCTTCCCAGGACTTGATAGTCCACAAAAAAGCGTTCTTCGTCATAGGTAAGCCCATAGTAGTCTTTCAGGTATTGAAGGCTTTCCGGATAGGCGCCCTCTATGGTGTAACAGCGGACGATGCCGCGGCTTACCGCCTGATGAAGCGTCTCGCTGGCCTGGGCGTCCGTACGGTCAGATACACGGGACACTCCCAGAAGGAAAAGGCACACAATCACGCAAAAGCAGACGACCGATAAAAGGAAGCTTTTAGAAGAAGAACCGGTTTTCTGCGTTTCAAAACGATGCATCATATGAATCCCCCTAATTTTCTTACAGACTGGACATAATCCCCATAAGCGGAAGCATGACGGATAAGAGAATCAGCCCGACAATCAGCGAGAGGACGATGACCAGCGTAGGTTCCAGCGCAGCGATCAGGCTGGTGAACTTTAAGTCGATCTCTTCCTGACACTGATCGGCGATCTCCTGCATCACTTCGTCCAGCGCGCCGGTGCGGTCTCCGATGGACGCCATCCGTGCATAGATGCCGGAGAAGACTTCTGCGTCCAGAAGGGCCTTGTGGAACTCCTGCCCTTCATCCAGGGATTCCCTGCACACTTCCAGTCTGGCGGCAAAGCTGTCATGATCGATCAGTTCCGCGGCCATCCGAAGACACTCTTCCGGGCTCATACCGCTGCTTAAAGTCAGGGACATACCACTTGCAAATCGGCACATGGCAATCTTTTCCATAAAAGCCCGGGTCATCGGCGTGTGCGCGGCCAGCGCCCGAAGGTTCCTGCGGCCTTTTTTGGTCCGGCCAAAATAAAAAACGGCGGCCACCACGAGGATCGTCAGGATGATCAGAATGGTGGAATAATAATTAATGGTGGTTCCAAAGTCCAGAAGGGCTTTGGAAAGTCCGGTCATTTCGGTGCCGAGCTGCTGAAAGATCTGGTTGAAGATGGGCATTACCCGGGTAATCAGCACAAGGATCACCAAAAGCATCATAAAAATCATGACCAGAGGATATGTAACGGCGTTTTTGATCGTCTGTGCGATGGACGCCTCACGGTCGTAGTAGACGGACAGGGCGTCCAATACATCATCCAGTTTACCGGTCTCCTCTCCGATACGAACCATCTGAAGCATATACTCCGGAAAAGCGGCGGTGCTTCTTAGCGCTTCATAGAGGCTTCCGGTTGCCTGCAGATGATCGTCGATCTGCGCTAGAAGCTCGTGCTCCTTGGCGTCTTCCGCGTCCTCCAGCATGATGGAAATCCCTTCCATGGCGAAGATGCCGGAGTGGAGGATCATCGCCATCTGTGAGCAGAAAGCGGATACTTCCGTATGGGATAAGGGAGTAAAGGTTGATTGTGACATAGAGACTCCTTTCCCGCCTGTATGGGCGGCGGAATATTAATGAGGTAAGGGTCAAAAATTCTCCTGCAAGCAAGCTTGCATCGAACTTTTTGAACTTTTGCCCCCTGGTATCATATTAATAGTAGTATTTTACAACGTAATTGCTGCCGTCTCCGATGAACTTCTTTAAATCCCGGTTGTTGGTGCTGGCGGCAAAGGTGGGGTCCATCAGGCTCCAGGAGGAGCCGTCGAACTCGATGATATTGTCAATCCATCCCGTTTCTTCCACATAGACGCTGATCCATGCATGGTAAGCTTCCCCGGCATAGCCGATCTCCAGCCTGGTGGGAATCTTCTGGGAACGCAGCATGGCGGCTGTGACCGCCGCATAGTCAAAGCAGATGCCCTTGCCGGTGCTTAAGGTCTCATCTACATCCGGAAGATAACCGTAGGAGACGCTGGTCGCTTTCTCCGTGTCATATGTGATATGGGAGGTGACATAATGATAGATGCTTTCTACGGCTTCCAGATCGGAATGCATCCCTTCTGCCAATTCCTCTCCAAGGGAGACAGCGTCTGATCCGGCAGTAAAACATACATACTGATTGGGGTACAGGAAAGGAAGAAATTCATCGTCGATAGCGGTGTCAATGTCCTGGGCGAAGGCAACGGAATACATGTCTCCTTCCACATTCTCCAGAACGGACAGCGAATAGCTTCCGTTTCCCCCGGACAGGGGGAAGGTTTCGTACTCGTGATTCTGTGAAAGAAGATAAGTGTACGTATCCCCTTTCGGGGTTTCGATCTGCAGCTTTACTTTTTGGTTATTGCCGGTATAACGGACCATGACGTATCCCTGATCTGTGTGGGACGCATCGATGGTCACGGTATCGGAGCCATAGGAAGTCGTCCCGTCGGCGGCAGGAACCAGTACATCCGGCGTACTGTCGCGGACGGGTTCTTTTGCCTGTGCTTCGGCGGCGGGAATTGCGGCGGAGGAATTGTCAAAGACAGGTCCCCCTGCATGTCCACTTGGGCTGTCTTTTTTGCAGCCGCAAAGGCACAGGCAGCACAGAACAATTGCGAGAATGATCTTTTGGCTCATGTACAGTGCTGTCCTCCATCATGTTTCTATTCGGGTAAATTTCAGATATCACAAGTATACTACGCCGGCTTCTGATAATCAATCTTTTTTGTATCTCGGGAATTCTTAATCTTCTCTTAATTTTTCAGATAGAATTTGACTTTGCTGCCCGGTGGTGATACACTTGATATGTTATGGCATGAATCTGACCAGGGATGGGAGGACATAGCCTTAAGATCGGATCAGACGAGGAGGATGTACGGATGAGGAAGATGTTAACAGTATTGCTTGCACTGGCTCTTGGATTGTCAATGGCCGGCTGCGGGAAAAAGGACGGTTTCGGCGCGGTCAAGAAGACCTACTTTTTCACTTACACGGTCAACAGCGCTTATGTCTGCAATGAATTTGAAGGCTATCAGCCGGCGGAAGGCAATCGGCTGCTGGTGGCGGATGTGACGGTGAAGAGCACCTTTGACAGCGAGATCGAGATGTACGACACGGACTTTCAGGCTCAGTGGGGTGAGGAAGGCGACGACGCGTTCAGCGTTCCGATCACCTACGACGGAACCGAGGAAGGCATGGAGGTGCTGACGGAGAATCAGTTCCCGGGGATCTATCCGCTGGCGAAGGGAGAGTCCAGAACCGGACTTCTGGTGTTCGAGGTTCCGGCAGACTGCGGACTGGATTTTTCCATTTCCTATATGGAAGCGTTTGACGATGACACCACCGGAGAGACGTACTTTGTGAACTTTACCGCAGAAGAGCGTTAGTGTACGGTTACGGAAAACAAATGAGGGGATGCCGATATGCATCCCCTCATTTGCATCTATCCGCCAAAGCGGAACTGAGAAAGAAAAGAACCCCGAAAAAGGGAGGATGCCGGGTGCTGCTCACCCGGCATATTATGAAAAAGTTTATTTAAAAGTATTAGCTGACTGGCCTTTGTTTTTGATAGTTTTATTATATGGAAAAGAAATGAAGGAATCATGTTCATAAAGTAAACCTTTTTTAAAAGAATCATGAACAAACTATGAACGAAAGGAAGAGAGAAGATGTTTTTGAAAGCACTGTATCCGGGGGAGCTGACCCGGTCGGTATACGAACTGGACTGGGAGGAGCTGGCCGGGCGCTATGGGGGTGTGGTCTTTGATATCGACAATACGCTGGTGCCTCACGGCGCGCCGGCGGACGACCAGGCGGAGGCTCTTTTTGACCGGCTGCACCGGCTTGGCATGAAGACGATGCTGGTGTCCAATAACGGAGAGGAGCGTGTGAAGCCTTTTGCCGACCGGCTGCACACGGATTACGTGTACAAGGCAGGCAAGCCGAAGAAGAAGGGATATGAGAAGGCGATCCGGAAGCTGGACATGGGTCCGGAGAAGATTCTGTTCCTGGGCGATCAGATCTTCACCGATGTGTGGGGGGCGAACCGGGCCGGGATGGACACGGTGCTGACGGAACCGGTGGACCCTTCCACGGATGAGATCCAGATTGTGGTTAAACGTTGGTTTGAAAAGCCGTTTCGGGTGAAGAGAGCGGCGGATGCGGAACTGTAATAAGGAGTGAAAAAGATATGAGAAAACTTTGGGAAATGTTTGCGACGTTTGCCCGAATCGGAGGCCTGACTTTCGGAGGCGGTTATGCCATGCTGCCGATCCTGCAAAGAGAAGTGGTGGAGAATCATCAGTGGGCGACGGAGGAGGAGCTGGCAGATTACTATGCCATCGGCCAGTGCACGCCGGGAGTGATCGCGGTCAATACGGCGACGTTTATCGGATATCGGCAAGCAGGAATCCTGGGAAGTATTTTCGCCACCCTGGGCGTGGTGTTCCCTTCGGTGGTCATCATCACCGTCATTGCGGCGTTTTTGACAAATTTCGCGGATCTGAAAGTCATACAGTATGCTTTTGAGGGCATTCGGGTGTGCGTCTGCGTGCTGATCTTCAACGCGGTGCAGAAGCTGTGGAAAAAGTCTGTGATCGATCAGCCCACCACAGCGATCTTTTTGCTGGTATTTCTGGTTTCGGCAGGGCTGGCGGTGGGACAAAGCTTTTATCCGAACCTCTTTTCGGTGTCGCCGATCATTTATGTGGTGATCGCGGGCGTGGCAGGAGTGATTCTGCACGGAGGAAACGGTAAGAAGGAGGCGCAGGAGAAAAAATGATTCTGATACAGTTGTTTTTTGAATTTTTTAAAGCGGGGCTTTTTGCCATCGGCGGCGGACTTGCGACGCTTCCGTTTTTGCAGGAGATCAGTCAGACCACCGGCTGGTTCACCCAGCAGGATCTGCTGGACCTGATCGCCATATCGGAGTCCACTCCCGGAGCCATCGGCGTGAACGCGGCCACGTACGCGGGATTTCATACGTACGGACTGGCCGGCGGGATTGTGGCGACCCTTGGACTGGTGTCGCCTTCCGTGATCATCATCCTTCTGGTATCCAAGGTATTGGAGAAGTTCAAGGAGAGCCGTCTTGTGCAGGACCTTTTCTACGGCCTGCGCCCGGCGTCCACAGGGCTGATCGCGTCGGCAGGTTTTTCCGTGGTGCTTGCCACGCTGGTTCACGTGACGGATCTGCCCTCCGATCCGGCCGGGGCATTCAACTGGTTCGGCATCGTGCTGGCGATCGGACTTTACGCGGCCATCAAAAAGTGGAACCGGCATCCGGTGCTGTATATCGCGGCGTCGGCGGTGATCGGCATCGCGGCAGGGTATCTCCACATATTCGGATAAAAAACAGCATCGGGATAGAAGATGCGGAACTTAAATAGGAGAGAATTTAATGAAGAAAAAAAGAGTGCTGGCAGCGCTTCTTATGGGCTGTATGTTGGCGTTGTGCGGCTGTCAGAGTACGGACAGAGGGGTTGTAGTAAAAGAGCAGGAGACTGTGGAAGCGACGGAGGAGACTCAGGAAGAGACGTCCGTTGAGATTGAAGAAGGAGAGGAAGATCCGGGGATTCTTCAGATCACCTTTTATCCGGAGGTGGAGGACGACTACGATCCAGGCTCCGGGCAATGGCTTCTGCACACGGAATATCAGAGGATAGAGGCAAAGGGCGGTTCTGAAAAAGCGGTCCAGGCAATCGGCCAGTGGTCGCAGAAGCGGGTGGAGGAGATCAAAAACGCCAGGGCCCAGGGAGCGATCGCCGCGCTGGGAGAAGAGCAGACGACGGACTACTATCGGTACAGTATCTATGAAAGTCTCAGGGCGGCCCGGATTGACCGCCGGGTCGTCAGTCTGGTTGAGCAGAACAGCGAGTATACCGGAGGAGCCCACGGGAACTACGGAAGCAGCGGCGTGAACTTTGACGCGGAGACCGGGGAACTTCTTACGCTTTCCGATCTTTTGACGGATGAGGAAGGATTTCGGGAGAGGGCGGAGGAAGAGCTGATTCGGAAGCTTACCGCCGCCTATTCGGACGAATTGTTTCCCGATTATGAGGATACCATCCTTAAGATGTGGGAGAGCGGCTTCAACTGGTATCTTGATGGAGCGGGGATTACCTTTATCTTCCAGCCCTATGAGATCGGCCCCTATGCACTGGGGGAGGTCTGCGTGACGCTTCCCTATCAGGAGATGGAAGCGTACCTTGAGCCTTCCTGTCTTCCGGAGCGCTGCCTGACGCCTTCCGGAGCCGGGATCTTTGCGATTCCAATAGATGAAGAGATCCCCCTTTTCCTTGCGGCCGCGGACAGCCAGCCTCACATGCTGGAGCTTGGGATTGTGGGGGAAGAAGGGTACGGTCCCATCCGTCTGAAACTGGGGGATTCTTCTGTGGAGACAGAGCCCTTTGAGCGGCTGGGAAACGCATTTCTGGTTTGCCGGACCGATGGAAGAAGCTTCCTGATCTTTGATGCGGACTATGCCTCGGATGATTTTGTGACGTTTGTGTATGAACTGACAGATGGTATTTTAAAAGAATGCGACCGGCAGAACGGACTGAGCATACAGGGCGGAACGATCAATACGGAGGCTCTGCGGCTGCAGATGCATCTTGATGTGCTGGGAACCTACAGCAGTTTCATGGATTATACCATCGACGAGAACGGCAATCTGAAAGCGTCTGCGGACTGGTTTGAGATCTCCGGGAACAGCAACGCATGGCAGGAACTTTTGACAGTCAGAGAACTTCCGGTCTGGATGGAAGGGGAGGAGACTTCACTTCCGGCGGGAAGCCATATTTGTATCACAGCCACGGACAACCAGGGAATCGTCCGTTTTACCGTGATTGACACAGAGGAAAGCGGGGAGATTCACTTTGTACGCGGTGACGGCGCGGAGGATACCTGGACGATCTTTATTGACGGAGTCCCGGATCAGGAATATTTTGAGATGCTCCCTTACGCGGGGTAGAATTTTCCCGTATTTTAATGGAGTGTTCCACAAAATAGGAATTTTTGTCCGGAACGTCGCCGGAGGTCAGATATTCAAAGAGAAGGTCCAGGGATCTGGCGCCCTGGCGGCAGGGCTGCTGGCTGATGGTGGCGGAAATCACCCCTTTTTTCAGCATTTCCAGTGTAGTCGGCACTTCGTCGAAGGTAATGATCTTCAATCGGCGTCCGGACTCTTCCGCAGCCCGACAGCCGCCGTGGACTCCGGCAGCGGAGAAGAACAGAGCGTTGATATCCGGATGCTTTTTTAAAAGCTTCCCGGTGAGTGTGTAGCTCTCAAATTCATCGTCGTGATTTTCCAGGACAGAGACCACATGAATGCGGGGATAGGACGCGGAGAGGGTGTGGCAAAGCCCCCGGACGCGCTCCGTATGGCAAAGGACATTGGAAGACCCGGTGATGATTCCAAGGGCGATCTCGCCTTCGGTCATCAGAGCCAAAAGTCCGGCGGCAATGCATCCGCCCTGAAAATAGTCGCTTCCTACATAGGCCATTCTCCGGGAACCGTCAATGTCGGTGTTGACCGTCACCACCGGGATCTGCCGCTTTACAAGCTCGTCTATTTTTTCCCTGATCCGCATATGATTATAAGGCGCCAGCATCAGACCGTGGATACCCTCGGCCATTAATTCTTCGATGGCAAGAAGCTGCGCCTCCGCGTCGAATTCCACGCGTCTGGTGAGGGTGGTGATGCCGTAGTCCTTAAGCTCCGCCGCTTTCGCGCAGACACCCTCCATGACTTCATCAAAAAACGGATTGTGTTCACTGAACAGGATCACGCCGATCTTGTACTTCTTTTTCTGGGCGGCAAGGGCGGTTCCTGCTTTGTTGGGCCGGTAATCCAGTGCGCGGACGATCTCCATGATTTTATCCGCGGTCTGAGGGCTGACGGCCCCCCGATGATTCAGTACCCGGTCCACGGTTCCCCGGGAGACGCCTGCCAGATCTGCGATGTCTTTGATGGTGGTCATAGTATGCCTCCTGTTCGTTTCATGCGCACTCGCACAAAAATGTAGATGCCGCAAGGCGGCTGTGCCCGATGCAGTTGGAGATTCGGAATCGCCAACGATATATAGACAATACAGGAAAGAATGGAAACTGTCAATGGCGCCGTTCGTGCCCGCGCACTTTTTTGTACCTCCGGCCGCCCCGGTTTCTTGTAAATAATAGACAAGAATCGGACTTGTTTCGGCGGAAAATGAGCTAAAAATTGTATAGATTTCACAAAAATCAAAGAATGAAAAGAAAAATGGCGGCAATCTGTTGAAAGTTTTTCCGAAAAGGGGTAATATAAAAGAAATAACGTGCACGTGCACGAAAAAATCATAAGGAGGAGATGACATGCTCTATATAGGAGTGGACCTGGGAACTTCCGCAGTCAAGCTGCTTTTGATGGACGGGGAGGGTAAGATCGAGAAAATCGTATCCCGTGAATATCCGATCTATTTTCCGCATCCGGGCTGGTCGGAACAAAACCCGGAGGACTGGTTCCGGGAGACCATGGAGGGACTGAAAGAACTGTTGTCGGATTGCGACAAAAGCAAGGTGGCGGGCATCAGCTTCGGCGGGCAGATGCACGGGCTGGTGATTCTGGATAAAGCGGATGAGGTGATTCGTCCGGCGCTTCTGTGGAATGACGGCCGTACCTATGAGGAATGTGATTATCTGAACCATGTGATCGGCAAGGAGAAGCTTTCCGAGTATACGGCGAATATTTCCTTTACCGGGTTTACTGCTCCGAAGATTTTGTGGGTGAAGAACAAGGAGCCGGAGAATTTTTCCAGGATCAAAAAGATCATGCTGCCGAAAGATTATATCGCTTACCGGCTGTCCGGCATTCACTGTACAGACGTGTCCGACGCTTCCGGGATGCTGATCTTCGATGTGAAGAACCGGTGCTGGTCGAAGGAGATGCTGGAAATCTGCGGAATCCGGGAGGAGCAGCTGGCGAAAATCTATGAATCCTACGAGACCGTGGGAACAGTGCTGCCAAAGATTGCTTCCGAGCTTGATATCCCGGCTACGGTGAAAGTGGTGGCGGGCGCCGGGGACAACGCGGCGGCGGCTGTGGGTACTGGGACCGTGGGAGACGGTATGTGCAACATTTCCCTTGGAACCAGCGGCACGATCTTTATCTCTTCGGAAAAGTTCGGAGTGGACAAGCACAATGCGCTGCACGCGTTTGCTCACGCGGACGGACATTATCATCTGATGGGCTGCATGCTGAGCGCGGCTTCCTGCAATAAGTGGTGGATGGATGAGATCATCGGGACCAAAGATTACGCCGAAGAGCAGAAGGCCATTGAGAAGCTGGGAGAGAATCACGTGTATTTTCTGCCCTATCTGATGGGAGAACGTTCTCCTCATAATAATCCCAACGCCAGAGGGACTTTTATCGGCATGACCATGGATACCACCAGGGCGGATATGACCCAGGCGGTCTTAGAGGGCGTTGCCTTTGCGCTGCGGGATTCCTTTGAGGTGGCAAAGTCTCTGGGTATTCGGATCGAGCGTACCAAGATCTGCGGCGGCGGGGCGAAGAGTCCTCTTTGGAAGAAGATCATCGCCAATGTGATGAATATCAAGGTGGATGTGATTGAGAGCGAGGAAGGACCGGCTCTGGGCGGCGCGATGCTGGCAGCGGTGGCCTGCGGGGAGTATGAGAGCGTGGAAGCGGCGGCAGCGAAGCTGGTGAAAGTGGTTGACACGGTGGAGCCGACGCCGGAGATTGCGGCGAAGTATGAGGAGCGGTATCGGCAGTTCAAGGAGATTTATCCGGCTTGCAGGCCGCTGTTTGACATTATGAAATGAAATACCCGGACGCCCGGAGGCGGCAGATATTCCTGCCGGACCTTGAATCAAACGGCGAAAATATATAGAAGGAGGATGAAGTCTATGGAGATAAAGAAGGTAACGGACCCGGAGTTTCGGAAATATGGGAGAGTGGTCCGGGGGATTAATTTTTCGGAGTTGGTGGAGGCTTTGAATGAGAAGACGCCGCTTCCGGAAGGCGTAGTGTATGAGCCTTCGGTGGAGGCACTGGAGGGGCTTTCGGTGTTTTCTGAACTTCGTAGGAAGGCTTACGGGGAGCTGCCGATTCAGATTGGGTACTGCAACGGCAGGAATTATCGGTTGAATGCGCTGGAGTATCATCGGTCTTCGGAGATCAATGTGGCGGGGACGGATGCGATTCTGATGGTGGGTTCCCAGCAGGATGTGGCGGATGATTTTACATATGACACTTCCCTGGTGGAAGCGTTTCTGCTTCCGAAGGGGACGGCGGTGGAGCTTTATGCGACGACGCTTCACTATGCGCCCTGCAGTGTGGGGGATCATGGGTTCCGGGTGGCGATTGTGCTGCCGAAGGACACGAATCTTCCGCTGGAGGAGGGACATGCAGATATGGAGGATCGGTTGATCACGGCGAAGAATAAGTGGCTGATCGGACATGCGGAGGGCGGATTGCCCGAGGGCAGCCATATCGGCCTGATCGGAAAAAATCTGGACTGCCGGGAGTAGAAGACGAACGGCGGATGTGAACGGTAACGTTGGTATCACTATATTTTTCAAAAATATTATCATATCAGGAGGATAAGATCATGAACAACATTCCTAAAGTAAAAGTTGGTATCGTGGCGGTCAGCCGCGACTGTTTTCCGGAGTCTCTGTCTGTGAACCGGAGGAAAGCGCTGGTGGCGGCTTACGAAGCAAAGTATGATGCGGCGGATATCTATGAATGTCCGGTCTGTATCGTGGAGAGTGAGATCCACATGGTACAGGCTTTGGAGGACGTGAAGGCAGCGGGCTGCAACGCGCTGGTGGTTTATCTTGGCAACTTCGGCCCGGAGATCTCCGAGACGCTTCTGGCAAAGCATTTTGAGGGACCGAAGATGTTCGTGGCAGCGGCGGAGGAGACCGGAAAAAACCTGATCCAGGGCCGCGGCGACGCGTACTGCGGGATGCTCAACGCAAGCTACAACCTGGCTCTTCGCAACATCAGGGCGTATATCCCGGAATATCCGGTGGGAACGGCGGAGGAGTGCGCGGATATGATCCATGAGTTCCTTCCCATCGCAAGAGCGGTAGTTGGCCTCTCTGATCTGAAGATCATCAGCTTTGGACCGCGTCCTTTGAACTTCCTGGCCTGCAACGCGCCGATCAAGCAGCTCTACAACCTGGGTGTAGAGATTGAAGAGAACTCCGAGCTTGACCTGTTCGAGGCGTTTAAGAAACACGACAATGATCCGCGGATTCCCGAAGTGGTCGCGGACATGGAAGCAGAGCTTGGCAAAGGAAATATGAAACCGGAGATTCTTCCGAAGCTGGCCCAGTATGAGCTGACGCTTCTCGACTGGATCGAGGCGCATAAGGGCTACCGCAAATACGTGGCCATTGCAGGGAAATGCTGGCCCGCGTTCCAGACACAGTTCGGCTTTGTTCCCTGCTATGTAAACAGCCGTCTGACCGGTCGGGGCATCCCGGTATCCTGCGAAGTGGATATCTACGGCTGCTTAAGCGAGTACATCGGAACCTGTGTCAGCGACGATATCGTGACGCTTCTGGACATCAACAATACGGTGCCCTATGACATCTACGAAGAAGACATCAAGGGCAAATATGATTATACCAGTAAGGACGTCTTCATGGGCTTCCACTGTGGCAACACCAATACGAAGAAGCTGTCCTTCTGCCAGATGAAGTATCAGCTGATCATGGCGAGAAGTCTTCCGGAGGAAGTGACGCAGGGAACGCTGGAAGGAGATATCACTCCCGGCGATATCACCTTCTTCCGTCTGCAGAGCACCGCGGACTGCAAACTTCGGGCCTATGTGGCCAACGGCGAGGTCCTTCCGGTTGCCACCCGTTCCTTCGGAGGTATCGGCATCTTCGCGATTCCGGAGATGAAGCGGTTCTACCGTCATGTACTGATCGAGGGCAATTATCCGCACCACGGCGCGGTGGCGTTTGGCCATCACGGAAAAGCATTGTATGAAGTATTCAAATACATTGGAGTGGACGTAGACGAGATCGGCTACAACCAGCCGGCAGGCGTACGTTATCCGACGGAAAATCCATTCGCATAAGATCTGTTTGACATCATTTTGAGAGGCTGTCGCCATGCGGCAGCCTCTTTGAAAAACGTCAAAGAGGGGGATATATGAGTTGGAAAAAGGGAGCGTTCCTTCTGGCCTTTTTTGCGGGCATGAGTGTATGCTTGGCGGTTTTCTGGTATCGATTCCATGAACTGAACGGGAACGTGGAAGGCAGAAATGAGATCTATGACAGACATTATGTCATGATCACAGGCCGGGAGGACGGAGACTTTTGGGACCGTGTCTACGAGAGCGCGCTTGCGGAGGGAAAAAGGCGCGGCGTCTATGTGGAGCGCTTCGGGGAGGATCTGGCGGTAGAATACGATCGAAACGAGCTGCTAAAACTGGCGATGCTGGCCTCTGTGGATGGAATCATCGTTCCCGGAGACGAGGAGGAGGAAACGGTCGCGCTGCTTCAGGAAGCGGTAGAGCAGGGGATTCCCGTGGTGAATGTGCTTGAGGACAGTATGGGAAGCAGCCGGCAGTGCTTTGTGGGAAATAACAGCTACAACCTGGGGCAGGATTACGGCAGGCAGATCCTGGAGCTTCTTGCGAAGCAGGAAAAAGAAGGGGATCACGTTTCTTCGGAAAATCCGGCAAAGGTGATGGTTCTGGTGGACGAGAATCGGACGGACACCAGCCAGAATCTGGTCCTTCTGGGGATTCGCGAGACGCTGGAGAACGAGGGAGAAGGAATTCCGGTAACTGTGGAGGCCAGGCCGGTGGACAACAGCAGAAGTTTTAGTTCTGAGGAATCCATCCGGGATATTTTTCTGAATTCGGAGATGCTGCCGGATATTCTGGTGTGTTTAAGCGCGGTCCATACAAGGTGCGCTTACCAGGCGGCTGTGGACTACAATCAGGTGGGTACCGTGCAGATGCTGGGTTACTATGATTCCGAGGCAATTCTGGAAGCAGTGTCAAAGAACATTCTGTATTCTACCATCTCCCTGGATACCGAGCAGATGGGCAGACTCTGCGTGCAGGCCCTGGATGAATATGTGGAAACCGGCTACACCAACAATTATATGGCGGTGGATACCCGGCTGATCCGGGCGGAGGAGGCAGAAAGGCTGGTGAACCAGGAATAATGAAGAAGCATATCCCCAGCGTTTCAGGAAGTTTCTTCGGAAGAAAATGGAAGTATCTCACCCTGCAGCAGAAGCTGACCGCACTGTTTCTTCTGACCGCAGTGATCATTCTGACAGTCAATCTTTATATATTTCTTCTGATCAATGAAATGACCGGCAGGGTGGAGGAAGTTTACATCAGCAATGTGAACTTGAACGAGCTTTCCGGGGCGCTGGACCGGATACAGGACAGTGTGGAAGAGTATCTGAATACAAAGAGCTCTGACGCCATGGAAGAGTATTATCGGAGCGAACAGGCTTATCGGGGACTGATGGAGGGGCTGAATACCCAGGTGACCGACAATGAGATCCTCCTGACCGAAAAGAATATCTATGGACTGTCCGAGAGCTATCTGGAACTGGCAGCCGGGGCCATTCAGGCCAAGCGGGGGAGGAATGTGGAAAGGTATGGCGCCCTTTACGAGGACGCGGAGCTTTTGTATGAGGAGATTCATACCTTCATTTACAGTCTGAACAATACCCAGTTCAAGGACAATTCCAGGAATTATCAGGTGCTTCTAAGCTCTCTGCGTTATATGGAGCTTCTAAGCGTCGGGGTTCTGCTTCTGGTGCTGCTTGGGAACATCAGTCTGATTATTGTAAGTACCAGAAGTGTGACAAAGCCCTTAAAGCAGCTGGCAAAAGCGGCGGATGAAGTGTCCGGCGGCAATTTTGATATCGGGCAGATCCCGGTGCAGAGCATGGACGAAGTGGGGATTGTAACCAATACTTTCAACGAGATGGTGGAGAATATCCGCAACTACATCGAACAGCTTCGGCTGACCATGGAGCGGGAGAATCAGTTAAAAGAACGGGAACTGATGATGCAGAGTCACTTGAAGGATGCCCAGCTGAAATATCTGCAGGCTCAGATCAACCCCCACTTTTTGTTCAACACCCTGAATGCCGGCGTACAGCTTGCTATGATGGAGGAGGCGGAGCAGACCGGGCGGTTTCTGGAGAATGTAGCGGAATTTTTTCGGTACAATGTGCGAAAAAACGATGAGGACGCCACGCTCCAGGAGGAAATCCGTCTGGTGGATAATTATGTCTATATCTTGAATGTAAGGTTTTCCGGAGAGATCCTGTTTTCCAAAGAGATCGACGAATCCCTTCTCCATGTGCGGGTGCCCAGCATGATTTTACAGCCGTTGGTGGAGAATTCTTTTAACTATGGGATTCGCAACATCAGTTGGAGAGGGCGGATCGAGCTGTCTGTCTATCAGAAGGGGAAGGAGATCTGTATCAGTATCTGGGATAACGGCGCTGGGATGGAGCAGGAGCGGACCGACCAGGTGCTGTCCGGTCATGCGGGAGAAGCCGAACCATCCGGCGGCTCCAACGGCGTGGGTCTGAAAAACGTGATGGAACGGCTCAGACTGTATTTTCAGGGACAGGCCGGGCTTCAGATTTTCAGCGAGGGAAAGGGCACCGGGACCGAGGTGCTGATCACGGTCCCAGCGGAACTTTAATCTGGAGGAATAGATGTGTATCGAGTTATGTTGGCGGACGATGAGGGAATTGTACTGGATTCTCTGAAAATGATTATTGAGAAGCACTTTCCGGGGCAGTGCCAGATAGAGACGGCAAAGACCGGAAGGGATGTAATTGAACTGGCAGAGAGCTTTCGGCCGGATATTGCGTTCATGGATATCCAGATGCCCGGGATCAACGGGATTGAGGCGATCCGGGAGATCAAGAAGAGCAGTCCGTCCGTGGTATTTATCATCCTGTCTGCTTATGACAAGTTCGATTATGCCAGGGAAGCCATCAACCTGGGGGTATTGGAATATGTCAATAAACCTTTTAGTGCAGGAAGCATCACAGAGGTACTTGCGAAGGCGCTGAAAGTCATTGATTCCCGAAGAAAAAAGCGCAGTGACGATCTTCGGATCAGAGAGAAGATGGAGACGGTCACGCCGATTATCGAAAATGGATTTATCTATGCCATTATGTTCCAGGAGATTTCCATGGAGGATGTGGAGAACTACTGTCAGCTTTTGGGCATGCAGGCGGATTACGGATGTATGCTGGTTCTGGCGGTGGGGGACGATCATCACGGCAACCGGATGACCAACACTGTGGGCGCCGGTTTCCGCACACAGTTAAACTATGCAAAAGTGCGGGAGACCGTGAAGGAAGCCTGGGACTGTGTGGTGGGTTCGGTTATTTCCAATAAAATCCCGGTCTTTCTTCCAATGAAAAACCAGAAGATGGATTATGAAGAACGCATCGATATGATCGACGTGTGCCGGGAATTGACGAGAAAATTGAAACGGGCAACAGATATCACCTTCCGGATCGGCATCGGTTCCATACGGAAACTGAACAAAAGTATGGATTCTTATGAGGAAGCTCTGAAAGCGCTGGTCAACTCCACCGGGAGTGTGGCGCATGTAGATGATCTCCCGATCCAGTGCCGGTATGATGAGGAATATCCGATTGATCTGGAAAAGGAGCTGTTCGACAGTCTGGAAAGCGGGATGGCGGAGGAATGTGAGCGGGCGGCGGGCCGGTATTTTGACTGGATGCTGGACAACTACGACGAGAAGAATCTGAGCGTTCGCTTGAAGACCCTGGAGTTTGTTCTGTATGCGGAGCATACCGCCTATCTGAACGGAGGCATGACCTATCATTTTACCGAACGGGAACATTATCTGCCTCTGGTCATGAACGCAGAGCGAAACAGCGACTTAAGACCCTGGTTCGTGGAGCGGTTCAGGGAAAGCTGCAGAAACATGACGACGAAGAAGGAAGAACACGAGAATCAGCTGGTGGTGCGGGCCCAGAGTTATATAAAGGAGAATTTTCACAAAGACCTCTCTTTGGATGAGGTGTCCCGTCAGATGGATTTAAGCCCTTATTATTTCAGCAAGCTTTTCAAGGAGGAGACGGGCAGCAACTTTGTGGAGTATGTGACGAATCTGCGGATAAAAAGGGCGAAGGAATTGCTGGCGGGAGAGAGCTGCAGCATGAAAGAGATCTGTGCGGAGGTGGGATACAGCGATCCCAATTATTTCAGCCGCATTTTCAAGAAAAATACAGGAGTGACCCCTACGGAATACCGGGAAAGCGAGAGAGAATGAGACGGGGATACAGAAAAAGCCTTTGTGCAGCGTATCTGCTGTGTTTACTTGTGCTGAGCGGCTGCGCCGCGCAGACAAACGTGCAGGATACGTCGGAGGAGAGTAAAGAGGAGCATATACAGATCGGCATCACGTTTGACTCTTTTATCATCGAGCGATGGCAGAGGGACCGGGATGTGTTTGTGTCTGCCGCTTCGGAACTGGGAGCGGAAGTGAATGTCCAGAATGCCAATGGGGATATGAAAGAACAGATCAACCAGATCGATTATTTTATCCAGAAGAAGATGGATGTGATCGTGGTGGTCATGGTGGCCAGCGGGGAGGACGAAAGCGGCATCGTCGAAGCGGTGGAACGGGCAAAAAAAGCCGGGATTCCCATAGTGGCCTATGATCGTTTGATCCTGAATGGGGATGTGGACCTCTATATTTCCTTTGACAACGGTCAGGTGGGACGGCTGATGGGAGAGCATATGCGGGAACATCTGGCGGAAGGCGGGGAACTTCTTCGGGTGTGCGGTCCCATGGCGGACTATAATGTACCGCAGGTTATGGAAGGCTTTGAGGAGGTCCTTGCAGGCAGTGATCTGAAGATCGGGGAGACGGAATATGCGGAAGGGTGGCTTGGGGAGACAGGCTTCACGGCCGCCAGTGATTATCTGAAGAGTCACTATGAGGTGGACGGGATTATGTGCGGGAACGACAGCATTGCCGGTCATGCGGTTCGGGCTCTTTCGGAGCGTCGTATGGCCGGAAAAGTGTGTGTGGTGGGTCAGGATGCGGATCTGGACGCCTGCCAGCGCATTGTGGAAGGAACCCAATGCATGACGGTCTATAAGCCGGTGGAGAAGCTGGCGAGACGGGCAGCGGAGCTGTCTGTCGCACTGGCGAAAGGGGAGCCAATTGCGGCTGCCGATTCTGCTATCGTGAAAGAACTCCCGGATTCGGATGCGATAACAGTCTACACCAAGGTGTCGGAGTCGATCTATGACGGCACCTATCAGGTTCCTTACGAACGTCTGGAACCCATCGCGGTCACAAAGGAAAATATGGACGAAGTGATCACCGGAAAATACCATGAAGAGAGTGATATCTATCTAAATGTCCGTAATGACTGAAATAGAGGGCGGACAAACCATATGGCCTCTACCGGAAAAAGTTCTTGATCCGGTCCAGACGGGAGGTCATGCTGACCATCAGCATATCCAGGACGGTCAGTGCGGCCATGCACTCTACCACGACTACGGCCCGGGGCACGATGATGGGGTCGTGACGTCCCTTGACGGAGACGGTGATGTCTTCGCCGGACTTGTTCACGGTCTGCTGGGGAGCGCTGATCGAAGGGGTAGGCTTGAAAGCTGCCCGGAAGATCAGATCGCTTCCGTCGCTGATGCCTCCGAGGACGCCTCCTGCGTGGTTGGTCTTTTTGGCGACAGCGCCTGTTTCTTCCATATAGAAGGCGTCATTGTTCTGACTGCCGAGGGAACCGGCGGCTGCGAAGCCGTCTCCGATCTCGAAGCCTTTGACGGCGCCGATGGAGCAGACAGCTTTGGCCAGGTTGGCGCTCAGCTTCTCAAAGCAGGGCTCTCCGATGCCGGCGGGAAGCCCCTTGATGACGCATTCCACCACGCCGCCGCAGGAGTCCTGATTTTTCCGGCAGAGGTCCAGGTGTGCTTCCGCGAGAACGGCGGCCTTAGGATCGGGCATATTGACGGCGTTTTGCTCCATCTGTGACAGATCGAACCGGTCATAGTCGATGGTGACCGGTCCGATGGACCGGGTGTAGGCGGCGACGGTGATCTGAAGCTCCGACAGGATTTTGGCGGCCACAGCTCCCGCCGCCACCCGGCCGATGGTCTCCCGCCCGGAGGAGCGTCCGCCGCCGGTGTAGTCCCGGAAACCGTACTTGCAGTCGTAGGTGTAGTCCGCATGCCCGGGCCGGTAGTAAGAAGCGATCTCGCTGTAATCGCCGGAGCGCTGGGAAGTATTTCGGACCATCAAAGAGATGGGGGTGCCGGTGGTCCTGCCCCCGAAGACGCCGGAGAGAATTTCTACGGCGTCATTTTCTTTTCGGGGGGTGGTGAACCGGGACTGTCCGGGTCTGCGGCGGTTAAGATAGATCTGGATATCCTGCTCGGTCAGGGGGAGTCCGGCGGGGCAGCCGTCGATGACGACGCCGATGGCTTTGCCGTGGGATTCGCCCCAGGTGGTGACGGAAAGTAAAGTGCCAAGTGTGGAACCTGCCATGAAGTATTCTCCTGTTCTGTAAAATAGATTGACTAAACATCAGTATATATAATATACTTTCATTTGTAAAGTAGGAGAGTTGGGACATCGGACGCCCGCCCCAGGCTGATACAGCGCAGACCTGCGGCGGTAGTGAGAAGATATGAGGATAAGAGAGGGATATATAGATGTATAAGTTGTTGAAGAGGGACGGAAGTGCGAAGCGGGGGGAGTTTTGGACGGTGCATGGGGTGATACAGACGCCGGTGTTTATGAATGTGGGGACAGCGGCGGCGATTAAGGGGGCTGTGTCCACGGAGGATCTGGAAGGGATCGGGACGCAGGTGCAGCTGTCGAATACGTATCATCTGCATGTGAGGCCCGGGGATCAGGTGGTGAAGCGGCTGGGGGGACTGCACCGGTTTATGTCCTGGGACCGGCCGATCCTGACGGATTCCGGTGGGTTCCAGGTGTTTTCTCTGGCGGGACTTCGGAAGATCAGAGAGGAGGGAGTGTATTTTCACTCTCATGTGGACGGGAAGAAGATTTTCATGGGGCCGGAGGAGAGTATGCAGATTCAGTCCAATCTGGCGTCTACGATTGCCATGGCTTTTGACGAGTGTGCGCCCAGCAAGGCGGAGCGGAGCTATGTGCAGGCGTCTGTGGAGCGGACGACCCGGTGGCTTCTGCGCTGTAAGGCGGAGATGGAGCGGCTGAACGGTCTGGAGGATACGATCAACAAGGAGCAGTATCTGTTCGGGATCAACCAGGGTGCGGTCTATGAGGATATCCGGGTGGAGCATGCCAAAGAGATCGCAAAGCTTGATCTGCCAGGCTATGCCATCGGCGGCCTGGCGGTGGGGGAGAGTCATGAGGAGATGTATCAGATCATCGAGGCGGTGGTTCCTCATCTGCCGGCGGAGAAGCCGACGTATCTGATGGGGGTCGGTACGCCGGCCAACATCCTGGAGGCAGTGGAGCGCGGCGTGGACTTTTTTGACTGCGTATATCCCAGCCGCAACGGGCGGCACGGACACGTGTACACCAATTATGGGAAGCTGAATCTGTTCAACGCCAGATATGAGCTGGACGACCATCCCATCGAGGAGGGATGTCCGTGTCCGGCCTGCCGAAGATACACAAGGGCCTATATCCGTCATCTTCTGAAGGCGAAGGAGATGCTGGGCATGCGGCTCTGCGTGCTGCACAATCTGTATTTCTATAACCATATGATGGAGGAGATCCGGGAGGCCATCGAACTGGGCAGATATCAGGAGTATAAGAGGCAGAAGCTATCGGGAATGGAACAAGGAAACTCTGATTCGGTAAAGCTGATTCGGTAAAATGAAAAAAATGCTTGCCCCAAAGATAGTTATTGTGTACAATATAAATTAAGTCATTTTTCAGGAGGAAGATAGAGATGTTGTTGACAGGAACAGGTGCCGGCGCAGGCGCCGGCATGTTGCAGATGATATTAGTATGGGGCATATTTATTGTCGCCATGTATTTTTTGCTGTTGAGGCCCCAGAAGAAGGAGCAGAAGAGACTTTCGGCCATGCTGGCTTCTCTGGAGGTGGGGGACGTGGTTGTGACCACCAGTGGATTTTACGGAGTTTTGATTGATATCACGGATGAAGACGTCATTGTAGAGTTTGGAAGCAACCGCAACTGCCGGATTCCGATGAAAAAGTCGGCGATCCAGGAAGTGGAAAAACAGAGCTGACACTTCGGGCGAGGATGCCCGCGGGGCGGAAGGAGACTTCCGCCTTTTTGTGCCAAAAAAACAGCATCTGATAAGGAAGATGCGGAACTTTAAACAGGAGGGCAGGATGAATTGTAAAATCGGCGTGATCTTCGGCGATGGAATCGGACCGGAGATTGTAAGAGAGGCAAGAAAAGTACTGGACCGGGCAGCGGAGAAGTTCGGCCACAGATTTGACTATACGGAACTTTTGCTGGGAGGCGCGTCCATCGACGTACACGGCGTTCCTCTGACGGAGGAGACCATCAAGAAGGCAAAGGCCTGCGATGCGGTGCTGATGGGGTCCATCGGCGGGGACGCGAAGACCTCCCCCTGGTATCAGCTGGAGCCTTCCAGACGCCCGGAGGCGGGTCTTCTGGGTATCCGGAAAGCTCTGAACCTCTTCGCCAACCTAAGACCGGCGTATCTGTACGAGGAACTTCGGGGAGCCTGCCCGCTGAGGGAGGATATCAGCGCGGCGGGGTTTGACCTGCTGATCATGCGGGAACTCACCGGAGGTCTCTACTTCGGTGCGAGAAAGACTGAAGTGGTGGACGGAGTGCGGACGGCGGTGGATACCCTTTCCTACAACGAGCAGGAAATCCGCCGCATCGCGAAGAGAGCCTTTGACATTGCCATGAAGCGCCGCAAAAAGGTGTGCAGCGTGGACAAGGCCAATGTGCTGGACTCTTCCAGACTCTGGAGAAAAGTGGTGGAAGAAGTGGCGGCGGATTATCCGCAGGTGGAGCTTTCCCATATGTACGTGGACAACTGCGCCATGCAGCTGGTCATGAATCCGGCCCAGTTCGACGTGATTCTGACCGAGAATATGTTCGGGGACATTCTGTCCGACGAGGCGTCTATGGTGACCGGCTCCATCGGCATGCTCTCCAGCGCCAGCTTAAACGACACCCGGTTCGGCCTCTATGAGCCAAGCCACGGTTCCGCGCCGGACATCGCCGGACAGGACAAGGCCAACCCCATCGCGACCATTCTGTCCGCGGCCATGATGCTCCGCTACACCTTCGATCTGGACCAGGAGGCGGAGGCAGTCGAAGCGGCTGTGCGTCAGGTCTTAAAGGACGGCTACCGGACGGTGGATATCCTGTCGGAGGGCGATACCCTGGTGGGGACCGTGCGGATGGGCGATCTGATTGCAGAACGGGTTTAAAAATGCTAATGTTATGCGCAAACACATAAAAAATACAACCAGGAGGATATCAGAAAATGAGAAGTGATGCAGTTACCAAAGGGATGCAGCAGGCGCCCCATCGTTCCCTGTTCCACGCACTGGGACTGACCGAGGAGGAGATGAACCGCCCGCTGGTGGGAATCGTAAGCTCCTATAATGAGATCGTGCCAGGGCATATGAACCTGGACAAGATTGTAGAAGCAGTAAAGACCGGCGTTGCCATGGCAGGAGGAACGCCCATCGTCTTTCCGGCTATCGCCGTCTGCGATGGGATCGCCATGGGACATATCGGCATGAAATATTCTCTGGTGACCAGAGACCTGATCGCGGACTCTACTGAGGCCATGGCCATGGCGCACCAGTTTGACGCTCTGGTGATGGTGCCCAACTGCGACAAGAATGTCCCCGGACTTCTGATGGCGGCTGCAAGAGTCAACATTCCCACGGTCTTTGTAAGCGGCGGCCCCATGCTGGCCGGACGGGTAAAGGGAGAGAAGAGAAGTCTTTCCAGCATGTTCGAGGCGGTGGGTTCCTATGCGGCGGGAACCATGACCGAGGAAGACGTTAAAGAATTTGAGAATAAAGTATGTCCCACCTGTGGTTCCTGTTCCGGCATGTATACGGCCAACAGCATGAACTGTCTGACCGAGGTGCTGGGCATGGGCCTTGGAGGTAACGGCACAATTCCAGCGGTCTACTCGGACCGCATCCGTCTGGCAAAAAAAGCCGGCATGCAGGTGATGGAGATGCTGAAGAAGAACATCCGTCCCCGGGACATCATGACCGAGAAGGCCTTTATGAACGCCCTGACCGTGGATATGGCTCTTGGCTGTTCCACCAATAGTATGCTGCATCTTCCGGCCATCGCTCATGAGGCGGGAGTGGAGCTTAATGTGGATATCGCCAATGAAGTCAGCGCGAGGACGCCGAACCTGTGTCATCTGGCTCCCGCCGGCCCTACCTATATGGAGGATCTGAACGAGGCAGGCGGCGTCTATGCGGTGATGAACGAGCTCTCCAAAAAGGACCTTCTGAATCTGGACTGCCTGACCGTGACCGGGAAAACCGTTGGAGAGAATATCGCTTCCTGCGTCAATAAGAACCCAAAGGTCATCCGTCCGGTGGAAAATCCTTACAGCGAGACCGGCGGCATCGCCATCTTAAAGGGCAATCTGGCTCCGGACAGCGGCGTGGTCAAGCGCTCGGCGGTGGCTCCGGAGATGCTGGTACATGAAGGCCCCGCCAGAGTCTTTGACTGCGAGGAAGACGCCATCGACGCCATCAAAGGCGGCAGGATCGTGGCAGGCGACGTGGTGGTGATCCGCTACGAAGGCCCCAAAGGCGGTCCGGGTATGCGGGAGATGTTAAATCCCACCTCCGCCATCGCAGGCATGGGTCTTGGCTCTTCGGTAGCGCTGATCACCGACGGCCGGTTCAGCGGCGCCAGCAGAGGCGCATCCATCGGCCATGTATCCCCGGAGGCGGCGGTGGGCGGTCCCATTGCCCTGGTGGAAGAGGGGGATTTGATCAAGATCAATATTCCGGAGAACAGGTTGGATGTGGAGATCACCGAGGAAGAGATGGAGAGAAGACGCGCGAAATGGCAGCCAAGAGAGCCGAAAGTGACCACCGGATATCTGGCGCGCTACGCTTCTATGGTGACCTCCGGCAACCGGGGAGCGATCCTGGAAATCAATTAGATGCGGAACTCAAATAGGAGATAAAAAAGATGAAATTATCAGGAGCAGAAATCGTGATTGCCTGCCTGAAAGAGCAGGGGGTTGACACCGTGTTCGGCTATCCGGGCGGAGCGATCTTGAATATTTATGATGCATTATACAAACACCCGGAGATCCGGCATATCCTGACGTCCCACGAGCAGGGGGCTTCCCATGCGGCAGACGGTTATGCCAGGGCCACCGGCAGAGTCGGCGTCTGTTTTGCCACCTCCGGACCGGGGGCGACGAATCTGGTGACCGGGATTGCCACGGCTTACATGGATTCCATTCCCATGGTGGCCATCACCTGCAATGTGGGCACCTCCCTTCTGGGGAAAGACAGTTTCCAGGAGGTAGATATCGCCGGGATCACCATTCCCGTGACCAAACATAACTTTATTGTAAAAGACGTGGCGAACCTGGCGGGGGTGATCCGCCGGGCATTTCGGATCGCCAGATCCGGACGTCCGGGCCCGGTACTCATCGACGTGACCAAGGACGTTACTGCCAATGAGACGGAGTACACGAAGGAGACGCCAAAGCCGATCCTTCCGGACAACTCCGGCATCAGGGAGGAGGACCTGGAGGAGGCGGTCCGGCTGATCAATGGGGCGGAAAAGCCCATGATCTTTGTGGGCGGAGGAGCCATCGCTTCCAATGCCTCCGAGGAACTTCTGGAATTTGCGGAAAAGCTTCATGCTCCCGTATGCGATACGTTGATGGGAAAAGGCGCTTTCAGCGGAGAGCATCCCCTCTATGCCGGGATGCTGGGAATGCACGGTACCAAATACGCGAATTTCGGCGTGTCCAAGTGCGATCTTCTGGTGACCGTCGGCGCCCGTTTCAGCGATCGGGTATTCGGGGACGCTTCCCGCTTCGCCACTCACGCAAAGATTCTGCAGATCGATGTGGACCCGGCGGAGATCAATAAGAACATCCTGGTGTCTTCCAGCATCATTGGAGACGTGAAGGAAGTACTGAAGAGACTGAACCCGCTTCTGGAACAGAAGGATCATAAAGAATGGGTTGCCTATATCGATGACCTGAAGGCCCGTTTCCCGTTGAAATACGGGGAGGGTCTGACCGGGCCCTATATCGTGGAGGAAATTTACCGGATCACAAAAGGAGACGCCATCATCTGTACGGAGGTAGGACAGCATCAGATGTGGGCTGCGCAGTATTATAAGTACAGCCGTCCGCGCACCTTCTTAAGCTCCGGCGGTCTTGGGACCATGGGCTATGGTCTTGGAGCTTCCATGGGAGCGAAGGTCGCCATGCCCGACAAGCGGGTCATCAATATCGCGGGAGACGGGTGCTTCCGTATGAATATGAATGAGCTGGCGACGGCGGCCCGCTACAATATTCCAATCATTGAAGTGGTGGTCAATAACCATGTGCTGGGCATGGTGCGCCAGTGGCAGAATCTCTTCTACGAAGGGCGGTATTCAGCCACGATCCTTGAGGACAAGGCGGATTTTGTCAAAGTGGCGGAGGCCCTTGGATGCAGGGGGATCCGGGTGACAAAGAAAGAAGAGTTTGCGCCGGCCTTTGAGGAGGCGCTGTCCCTCGGTGGCCCGGTGCTTTTGGACTGTCAGATTGACAGCGACGATAAGGTGTTCCCGATGGTTCCGGCGGGAGCCCCCATCGAAAATGCCTTTGACCAGGATGATCTTCCTGATTAAAAAGGTGCTTGTCTGTTACATTTATGCTTGTTTTATCAGGTTGAGACTGGTTCTAATATTGACTTAGGCAGGAATTATGTACTATAATATATAAGACAATAGAGGGCAGAAATAATATTACTGGGGGATGTTGCAGGATGTTCATTTCCAATGCTTGACAATACTTGATAGATATTTTTTTCAAGAGCTGCGGGTGATTTGGAAGAGCGGAGTGTGGCGTCCTCCTGTGTTTTTTTGAGGAGAGAATGAATTATGAAAAGAGTCTATAACTTTTCGGCGGGCCCTGCGGTGCTGCCGGAGGAGGTCTTGCGCGAGATCGCAGAGGAGATGCTTGATTATCACGGTACCGGAATGTCGGTGATGGAGATGAGCCACCGTTCCAGTGCGTTTGATGAGATCATCGGGAATGCGGAAAAGGATTTCCGGGAGCTTTTAAAAGTTCCGGACAATTATAAAGTGTTGTTTTTACAGGGAGGCGCTCATCTTCAGTTTGCCGCTGTCCCCATGAATCTGATGAAGCATCGGGCGGCGGATTACATTGTCACCGGCCAGTGGGCGAAGAAAGCCTATGAGGAGGCAAAAAGGTACGGGACGGCCAATAAGATTGCTTCCAGTGAAGATCAGACCTATTCCTATATTCCGGACTGCTCTGACCTTCCCGTCAGTGAGGAGGCGGATTATGTCTATATCTGTGAGAACAATACCATTTATGGGACCAAGTTCCACACTCTTCCCAACACCAAGGGGAAGGATCTGGTGTCGGATGTATCCTCCTGCTTTTTATCGGAGCCAGTGGATGTGTCCAGATATGCGGTGATGTACGGCGGCGTTCAGAAGAACATCGGACCGGCGGGCATGGTGATCGCGGTGGTGAGGGACGACCTGATCACGGACGATGTACTGCCGGGGACGCCGACGATCATGAAATATAAGACCCAGGCAGATGCGGGATCTTTGTACAATACGCCCAATTGCTTCTGTATCTACGCCTGCGGCAAAGTGTTTCAATGGCTGAAGAAGATGGGCGGACTGGAGGTGATGAGACAGAGGAACGAGGAGAAGGCGGCGGTTCTTTACGACTATCTGGATCAAAGCCGACTGTTTCAGGGAACGGTGAGAAAAGCGGACCGCTCTCTTATGAATGTCCCCTTTATCACCGGGAACAAAGAGCTGGACGCGAAATTTGTGAAGGAAGCGGACGCGGCGGGCTTTGTGAATCTGAAAGGACACCGAAGCGTAGGCGGCATGCGGGCAAGTATCTATAACGCGATGCCGAAAGCAGGTGTGGAAGCGCTGGTTACATTCATGAAAAAATTTGAAGAGGAGAACAGGTAGAACTATGTATCAGTATCATTGTCTGAATCCGATCGCGGAGGTTGGACTGAAGAATTTTGACGGCAATTATGCCAGGACAGATAATATCGCGAATGCGGACGCAGTGCTGGTGCGGAGTGCCTCGATGCACGATATGGAGATTCCGGGGAATGTATGTGTAATCGGAAGAGCCGGGGCGGGAGTCAACAACATCCCCTTAGGCAAATGTTCTGAGCAGGGAATCGCCGTGTTCAACACCCCAGGGGCCAATGCCAACGGAGTGAAGGAACTGGTGCTGGCGGGGCTTTTTCTGGCGTCCAGAGATATCATCGGAGGTCTTTACTGGGTGCGTTCCGAACGCCAGAATGAGGAACTTCCGCAGCTTGCAGAGAAGCAAAAAAAAGCTTTTGCGGGCAATGAGATCATGGGAAAGAAGCTTGGCGTAATCGGACTGGGTGCCATTGGAATCCTGGTGGCCAATGCGGCTGCGGCTCTGGGAATGGAAGTCTACGGATATGATCCCTACATATCGGTCAATGCGGCCTGGAATCTGTCCCGGGATGTAAAGCATATCACGGATGTGAACGACATCTATCGGGAATGCGACTATATCACCATCCATGTTCCGCTGATGGAGAGTACCAAAGGAATGATCGATTCCTCTGCCATCGCGCAGATGAAGAACCATGCAGTGATCCTGAATTTTGCCAGAGGTCCTCTGGTGGATCAGAAAGCGATCGTGGAAGCCCTTCGGACCAACCGAATCCGCAAGTATGTGACAGATTTTCCCACTCCGGATATCGCGTCCATGAAGAATGCCATCGTGATCCCCCATCTGGGGGCGTCCACAGAGGAGTCCGAGGATAACTGTGCGATTATGGCGGTAAAGGAGATCCGGGATTATCTGGAGAACGGCAATATACACAATTCGGTGAACTTTCCCAATTGCGACATGGGAGTTTGCAAGTTCGCCATGCGTGTTACGATTATTCACCGGAATATTCCGAACATGCTGACCAAGTTCACGGCGACGTTCGGAGATCTGGGCATCAATATCGAACGAATGAGCAACGAGACAAGAGGCGAGTATGGTTATGTGATCATGGACCTGGCCAACAAAGCCGATCAGGCTGCGGTGGATACCATACAGAAAATTAAAGGCGTTCTGAAAGTAAGGGTGATGGGATAGATGGCAGTTGTGAAGCCGTTCTGTTGTATTCATCCGGCCAGAGGGTTAGAGCGGAAGATCGCGGCTCTTCCCTACGATGTGTACAGCAGAGAAGAAGCAAGACGTGCGGTGGAGGGAAAACCTCTGTCTTTTTTGAACATTGACCGTCCCGAGACGCTATTTGGACCGGAACAGGATATGTATGCGCAGGAGGTCTACGAGGCGGCGAAGGAACGCCTGCATAGTATGCAGGAGGACGGCTCTTTTGTAAAGGATGAGTCGCCGGTCTATTATATTTACGAACTGACGATGAATGGGCGGTCCCAGACAGGGATTGTGGGATGCGCCTCCATCGACGACTACGAACGACAGATTATAAAAAAACATGAGAATACCCGGGCGGAAAAGGAAGAAGACCGCATCCGCCATGTGGACGTATGCGGCGCCCAGACGGGGCCGATCTTTCTCGCTTATCGCGCCCATGGAGGGATACAAAGAATCGTGGAAACCGTCAAGGCCTCCCGTCCGGAGTTCTCCTTTGAGACCGAAGACGGCATCCGCCACGCGGGGTGGAAAGTGACGGAAGAGCGCATACAGAAAGAGCTGGAAGAGGCATTCCAGCAGGTGGGAGACGTCTACATTGCCGATGGGCATCACCGGACCGCGTCGGCGGTAAAAGTAGGACAGAAGCGCAGAGAGAAGTACCCGGATTACGACGGGACAGAAGCGTTCAATTATTTTCTGTCTGTGCTGTTTCCGGATGATGAACTGATGATCATGGACTACAACCGGGTGGTGAAGGACTTAAACGGCTGGTCTGTGGAAGAATTTTTGGGAAAGGTTTCGGAGAAATTTGAGACATTTTTGATCGGAAGTCCCAGGAAGCCGGAGAGAAAAGGACAGATCACCATGTATCTTAGGGGCTACTGGTTCCGGCTGGTGATGCGCAGAGAGTACATAAAAGAAGATCCGGTGGAAGGGCTGGATGTGGCGTATCTGCAGCGTGAGCTGCTCCGCCCGGTGCTTGGGATCGAAGATCCCCGGACGGATCAGAGGATTGACTTTGTGGGCGGAATTCGGGGAATCGAGGAGCTGAAGCGTCGGGCAGACGATGACATGGAGGTAGCATTTGCCATGTATCCGACCTCGATTCAGGAGCTGTTCGCGGTGGCGGACGCGGGGCTTTTAATGCCTCCGAAGTCCACCTGGTTTGAGCCGAAGTTAAGAAGCGGGCTTTTTATACACGAAATTTAAAAGAGGATAATCAAAAGGGCTGTAAGAAAAAAGACAGCCCTTGCTTTGTGTGATTTTAAAACATCGTCAGCAGATTGGGGATCAGCATGGCTACAGCGGCGGCGTAGATCAGGTCCAGCCAGAAGATGGAGCCGAAAGCTCCCACATAGATCAGCCCGATCACCGGAGCGGAGAGGATCTTGGGGAGGATTCCCACACCTGGATTTTTCAGAATCTGTGTCACCATGTTTTTGGCGTCTCCGGTGCTTGGAAAAGCGTGCATCAGAATCGAGAAGCCGAGCCATGCCAAAAGCAGGTTGACGGGGTTCAGGTATTCCCGGAATTTTATGATCGGTATAGCCACCGGCGTCAGGATCAGAAGTCCCAGCAGGGTGTTGATAAAGAAAGGTCCTGTGGACGTCAGAAATACTTTCAGAGGATCTTCCGAGGATTCGTGTTCCACATACCCGCAGGGATTGCCCACCCGGAAGTAAACCACTTGAAAAACCGGGATGTGTAAAAGCCGGCAAAAAATCTGATGGGCAAATTCATGGACGGCGATGCCGGGAAAGGTGACGATGGAGATGAGGATGCCAAGTCCTGGAATAATCATGATTCGTCCTCCTCTACATAGTATTCTCTCAGGGTCATCTCACCCTGCAGCAGCGCTTCGGTGTCCTCCTCCACGGGAGTGTCGGCTTCCTCCATCTCCTGCCGGATTTTTGCCATCTCTTCTTCCTCACCGTTTTCAAACAGCGCGACCAGATAGGTGTCTCTTACATAAGTGGCGTCGGGATTGCTCTCGTAGGCGATGCGGGCGCGACGGAGGCCTTCTTCCATATTGCCGCCCAGCATCTCCAGGATGGCAATGCCCCGGTTCCCGAGAGCGTCTTTTTTCTCATAGCGGAGAATCTGCTCATAGTATTCTCTGGCTCCTGTGAGATCCCCGTCCCGGCGCAGTCTGGTGCCGAGATCCGCCATGGCGGTAAAGTTCATGGGACTCTCCTCGAGACAGCGAAGAAGATCTTCCTTATATTCTTCCGGAGTGTCGGTGACCTGGGCCGCATAGTACCAGACCAGGGGCTTAAACATCTTCGGGTCCTCTTTCATGGTCTCCAGATGTTCTCTTAAAATGGTTCTGCCAAGCTCCGGGTCCATGTCTTCGTCAAGCTCTCCGGAAATTTCCTCCAGAGCATCCATTGTATTATAATAGCTGTCCAGTATATTCTGGTAGTGAACCATCTTCCCGTAAGTGACGTCGGATAAGGACTTGCCGGCCAGATGGGTATTCATACAGTAGGCGGCAAAGTCATAGCATTCATAATCCATGGAGAGGGTGACCAGCCGCACCGCCAGATCCGTGGAGTCCGGGTGCCTGGATGCAGTCTCTTCCAGACTGGAAAGCGTGTCATAGAGCATGCCCTCCTCGATCTGCGCCTCCGCCGTGGCGTAGATCCGGTAGTCGGAGAGATCCTCCGGCATCTGAAAATAGGCGAAGACAGTCAGAACCAGAACCACCAGAACAATGGGGAAGGCAAGCTTCGGGACCGGATAACGGATGGCCTGCTCCCGGCATCTTTTGCAGAGCTGGGAATGGGGATTCTCCGTCCGGTCCACCGGGGCCTGGTGGCAGAGGGCACAGCCGTAAAATTCTTCAAACAATTCCTGTTCATCCATATTTTTTATATACCTCTTATGTAACTATTCAGCACAGGTCGAAGCACTTGCTGCTGAGACCGTTTTTAAGTTCTGCATCTCCTCATCCAGCGCGTTCCATCCATCTGGGCGCTGCATGGTCCGATGCTGTTTTTTAGCAGGGCTGGAAGGAAAACCGGTAATCTCTTGCCTGTCCGGCCGGCAGAGACTGGACGTATTTTTTCTCCAGCAGATGGGTGTTGGGCACTTGATCCATGGTTCCGCCGCACCAGGGTTCGATACAGAGGAAAGGCGCGTCCTTCTTGATCGGCGTCCAGAAAGCGACGGTCAGATAGTCTGGGAAATCGAACTGAATTCCTTTTTCCGTGCACTGGTGGATCAGCTTCACTGTGCGATGGGTGAGATTCTCGTAAAGCACCGCGTCGTTGTCGAACATCGGATATTGGAGATGCAGATCCTCCACCTCTTCATCCTCGAAGCGCAGCAAATACTCTGTAAAGTGCTCTCCCTCCTCCATGGGGCAGAAGAACGCCGGGTGTCCGCCGATCAAGAAGGGCATCTCTTCCGGGCTCTGATTGATCACCCCGTAGGTGACCAGAAGCTTCGGGCCTTCCAGACGGAAGGTGACGGTGAAAGTGAATTCATAAGGAAAGACGGCCCTGGTGGCATCCGTCGCGCCTGTTGAGAGGACCACATAGTCCGCGCTCTGCTCGGATACGACAAAGTCTGCGTCCTTCACAAAGCCGTGACGGGGCATGTCGTAGGCTTTTCCATGGATCACCACCGCCTGGGGGACCGCTCCGATATATGGAAAGAGCACCGGAGAAGTCTTTGCCCAGTAGGCAGGGTCTTTCTGCCATAGATACTCTTTGCCGGAAGCCGTCCGGTAGGACAGAAGCTCCGCTCCAAGGGTCTGGCAGATGACGGCGGCATGTTCATTTTGGATCGTAATATTCATAAGATGATTCCCCCATAGATAATAATATATTTTTTATTATAGCAGTTTTATGGGAGAAATCAATAAAAGGCGTTACTTTTTCCCTTTCTCACACGTGTTTATAGTAAAAGGAGATGAAGTCCATGGAGATGGAACAGGAGATACGAAATGCAGTCATCGAATACAGCGATATGCTTTACCATATGGTGCGCTTTCGCATCCGGCACCCGAAGGTCTGCATTGACGAGCTGAAAGACAGTCTTGCGGCGCCGGAACAAAAAGAGACATTGAAGGAACTTCTGGATCTGCCGGTCCGCCAGAAGACGGTTCTTTATCTGCATTATGTGGAAGGGTACCGGATCAAAGAGATCGCGGACATCTTGGGAACGACGGAAGGCGCGGTAAAGATGCGTCTTCGGCGGGGCAGGAAACAGATGCAGTTATCCAGGAGTATGAGAGCGGGACATTTCCGGAAAAGGAAATCCTCCTGAATACCGGATTGACGCCCTGGATGGCAGTGTCCTGGACGTTCGGTAATGTGCGCACAGGCGAAAATTTTTATGACATTAGTGACGAAATATTAAAAAAATAAAAATAAATTTTCAGAAAATAGTTGACAAATAAGAAAAGATATTGTAATATAGAATCACCAATAAGAAAGAGACACACAAAAGTCTCTGGAAATGGAGGAAGGGTCCAATGGGAAGATGAGATTTTGATCATGGTTGGGAACGATCTGAATGTCAGCAAGACGATGATATGTGGAACGATCAGAAGTCTGAAAAAGCAGAATTGCCGGTCCTTTCCCGGACATGATAAGAGATGACAACCGAACAGTGGATCAATACAATCTGGCAGTATCCGGAAATAATCTTGAAAGGAGATCATAAGGGTGAAACTTCAGATTGACTGGTAAAGAGCCATTCGATTGAAATGACAATCGGGTGGCTCTTTCGGTTTGTGCGGAAATGATATAACCATGAGGCAAGCAGGTACTGGTCCCAGAAGTCCTGACGTACTCATGACGGCCTCCAGGCTGAGCACAAAGGAATTTCCCTTTTTCAGCGCCACAACACCGAACAGAGGCTGCACCACGCCTAACATTCACTGAGCCGTTCCCATGACAAAACTGACGGAAGCATAGGCGACGCCGCTTTTTTCCGCGATGGCGGTAAGCATCACGCCGTAGTTGGCACGAAGTCCGCTGAAAATGCCATAAATCACGCAGGCAGAGAGGGCAATCCGCCGCCTGGCAGATGAGATCAAAGGAATAGAGACGGGGGTGATTCGCATTGGGACCGTTTCCGGTGTGTCCTGCCACTGGCTGCCCGGAGTGATCGTGCCTCCGATTGTCCGAACGCTTGCTCTGGTGATGAAGGATAAGAACAGCCTGCTGATCGCCAGCAGGACTTTTATCAAATATTTGGTGGAGTGCGTGGAGCATTTGCCATGATTTTCAGAAATACGGTGTCGGATCTTGTATTTGCATAAAAAGAATGGTAATCTGGAAATGGAATTTTTTGCAAAAGATTACGGAGAGAACCAGGAGGAATACAAATACATTATGGGAGATACGGTACAAAAAGCCATAGAGGAGATTACTTACAAAAGCAGCATTTTTCCGGAAGAGCCCTTTCGGGTCATCAGCGGGAACCGGGAACTGGCGATTCCTATGCTCCTTTCGGCGGTGGAGAAAGCGGTTCGGGAGGGCGAAGACCTGGAGGAAGCATACCAGCTGCATTTTTATGCTTTGTTTTTGCTGGCCCAGTTTCAGGCGAGAGAATGCTTTTCGCAGATTATGGAACTGGTTACGCTGCCGGGGGATACGCTGGATGATCTGATCGGGGATGCCGTTACTTCGGGCCTTTCGTATATTCTCTATAATACTTACAACGGAGATCTGGAGCTTTTGAAAAGGGCCGTGGAGAATCCGGAGGTGAACGATTATGCCAAAAGCGGGATTTTGGAGGTCATGGGGCAGTTGTATCTGGACGGCGACCTGGGAAAGGAGGAATTTCAGGAATATATCCGGCAGATCGTGTATGAAGAAGAAGAGATCGGAGAGTACGTCTATACAGAACTGGCGTCTGTGATCTGCGAATGTCATTTTGTCGATATGCTGCCGGAGCTTCGGCGCTTGTATGATGACATGCGGGTAGAGGAAGACGCGATCGGAGGTTATGACAGCTGTATCGACTGGATGTTTCAATATGAGAAGGAAGCATTTTGCCATTCGCCGGTCAATGCGGCGGATATGCTGCGGGGCTGGGCGATGTTTGAACAGCCGGCCCGTGAAAAAGGTTCCGAAAAAGATATGGAGAAGCTCCTGCGTTCTGTGGCGGCGCGGCAGAACCGGCCGGTTCCCAAAGTCAAGATCGGGAGAAATGATCCCTGTCCCTGCGGCAGCGGGAAAAAGTATAAGCATTGCTGCGTGAACAAACCGAAAAGTCCTATAGACCTCATTGAAAGTGAGGAAGAAAAGAAAAAGTGGCTGAAGGATTATCCGGAAACGGCAAAGGAACGAAAAAAGGGCCGAATCTATCTGGAGGATCTGTTTGATGCGGAAAGTATCGGAGTCGACCGGCTTCTCTATCTGGCGCTGATGTATCGGGCGATTCCCATATGGAGCAGAGAGCCGGAAGAGACCGTGAGAAACCGAAGGAGAGTGTATTTAAGCGAGGCGTTTGAGCGGTTTGCGAAGCGGGTGGAGCGGGAACAGCTCCGGACTTTGCATCAGTATGATGAAAAGTATGCCATCCATTATCGGTGCGAAGAATGGCTTCCTGCTTTGCTGAATGTGCTGAACAAAAAAGAAGAGCTTTATAGGAGAGTGTCTGCCTGTTATGAGAAAATGAGAGGGTGAGGCTGCCGGCTGTTTTTGAGCAGAGGTTAAATCTCTGCTCAAAGTCTGCGAGTGCGCCCGGCGGGCGCACGTTCTAAGGGGCGCAAGATGGAGTAAAGCTTGTCATGAGAAGTCAGCAGACAGGACTTGCAACAATTAGCTGGGATAAGTGCGGCATCCGTTACAAAGCTTGGCAAAAATGAAAATGTAAATACGGAAATATGAGCGCAATATCCACCAATATGAGAAATCAATGGAAGGTATTAGCAAGGAAAGAGACTCGTTAGGAAAAGCTATCTATGATTTAAATATATTTGCACCAAGAGCCATCTATCAGCAGTTTAATAGTTTGCGGATTACAAGTAAGGGATACGACTCTGCTGAAGTTGCCGCTATCCGACAGCAACTTTCTGAAGAAATGCGAAAAATCAATGCGCTAAAGTTGGAAACGATGTTTTTTACAGACATTTACGCAATGACCGCAGGATGTTCCGCTTGTAAAAAGCCTTGCAGAATACAATCGATTTTGCCAGAATTTCAAATGGTATATGAGAAAGTTGGAGGTAAACTTTTTGAACTACTTCAGATGGTAGACTCTTATATTGTTGTTTGTGTGAGCAATGCATTATTTCAATCCTTAGTAATAAATTGTCAGCAGGCTAATCAGCAACATCAGGCATTTGGACAACCTCCAGAGTATGATGAAACTGAAATTGAAAGTTACAAAAGTAAGATTATTGACATAGAACCTCAAAAGCAAAATTTGCTTGCTGTTATGGATGAAATTAGCAAATACAATCAAAATGAAATCCAGCAATTATCTGCGTTAGCCCGTGAATATATTGCAGTAAAGCAGCAAAATGAACGCAAGAAGCGCTTTTCTGACAAGGAGGGTCAATAAAATGGCTGACCTTAACCTAACTCCCTATGAGGACATCTACTCCGAAATTAAAGAAACCCTCCTGCTGTCACGCAATCAGGCATACAGCGCGGTCAACTTTGCGATGGTACAAGCCTACTGGCAGATTGGGCGCATCATCGTAGAGCATGAGCAAAACGGCAATGTGCGGGCCGGTTATGGAAAGTCCGTCTTGCAGGAGTTATCCAGCCGTTTGACCAGGGACTTTGGCAAGGGCTTTTCCGTGCGGACCTTGCAGCAGATGAAGAAATTTTATGTGATGTTTCCAAATACGAACGCACTGCGTTCGCAATTGACCTGGACGCATTGCCGCCTCCTGTTGTCGGTGGAAAGTGAGCAGGCAAGACAATGGTATATGGACGAGGCAATCGTCAAATACTCTGTTCTGAATGACGCTCAACAAGTTTTTGCTTCACGTTATCGTTTTGCCCTATCCACTGCTGAGGAATTGCAGCGTGAAATTGAAGCCGAGCGCAAGCGGATCGAAGAACAGGAGGGCTGAGTATGGCTTTTACGAATACAAGAGAAAGCGGTTTAGAGGCCCTCATTGTAAAATGGCTGGTTGAGCAGAACGGTTAT
>CAJUDY010000039.1 GCA_910584945.1 uncultured Lachnospiraceae bacterium
TAACGGATAATGGAGCAGTTTGTTCACATTTTATTTACTCATGCGTTTGTCGTGTTTTATATATTCTTCTTAGAAAAGATACCGTCGATTCGGTTTAACAGATTCTGTTCTTTCTTATATAATAGGGTCTTCGTATACCATCTTCCCCACAGAGCAAATACTTTCTGCCGAATCAGTTCCAGGCAGGTACACGCGCCGTATACGATCACTCCGATCGCTGCCGTATAGATCACCGCCCAGTGGGTCCGCGCCACTTTGCTGGCGCGAAAGGTATCCCACACCAGATAGCGGATCAGATAATGGTCATGGAGCAGATAGACCCCAAAAGCCGCCCCCGCGACCTTCCGGATCACATCGTCCAGTCTGCGCTCTCTCCAGGGCATATTTTTGACACAGAGGAAGAGCGACGCCGTGGCCGCCAGCGCCAGCGGCGAATTGTAATTCAGGAAATACTCGATGTCCTCTTGGTGAAGTTCCACCGAGAGATAGACGCTTGCCAGCACCCCAAGAGAGGCGGCCGCATACCCCGCAAGCCCATACCAGAAGTATTTCCGCTCCTTCTGGGTATGCAGCTTAAGATATCCGGCGAGAAATGCAAGGAACAAAAACCAGGACAGATCTCTCCCGTCGCAGGCCCCATACGTATGAACCCGGAAGAGCATATGATTCACACTGAAAAAGAGCGTCAAAAGCACAAGCAGATACTGATACTGCCTTTTCGTAAGCCGTACCGCCAGCATTCCCGCAAACGGCATCAGAAGCATCAGCCCCATATAGACGGAGGCAAACCAGTAATTCCTCGTGGATATGGGCAAAAGGGCCATGAGTACATCCTGTCCGCTTATCCCCGCATACAGCCCCCAGAACAGGCAGATCGTCACGGAATAAAACGCCACCTGTCTCCACAGCCTTAAGAGCCTCCCGGCTTTCCATTCCCGATCGATGGAAAAATAACCGGCAAGCATCACAAAACAGTTCACATGAACTACCGAAAAAGACTGGATGACATAGGACAGAAAATAATTGACCGTGCCGTATCCCAGCTTCGCCGTCACTCTTCCGTGGAACAGACAGTGTCCCACCACAATCATATACATACACAAAATACGAAGCAGTTCAAAATTCGCCTGTCTTTTCTTCATATTTCCCTTCTCCCCGTCATTTTCGTTCCGTATCTGCCCAACTTTTCTCACGGATACAGCCTGTTTTCCGTCGAAAGCTTCTTCCCCTTATCCCCCTCCCGGATCACAACGCGGACTTCATACCGGTCATCCAGCGGATAGCTTAAGCTTGGGACCATAAAACGGACCTGATCGGTATCCGGAAGCCCGGCGTCATACAGCACGGAATACAACCCATCCTCGTCCTGCTGCTGCCAGGTTCCCTGATACATCCGGCGCTTTCCGCTCTCCACGCTCTCCGTCCAGAGGAAGACGCTCTTCCCCTCCAGCTCTTCCGGCGTCATATTCACCGTCGCCTCGAAGACATCGTATCGGCCATTCTCCGCCGTGTAGGTTCGGTCCAAAGACGCGGTAACTTCCTCTGCGTCTTTTAACCCGGACATCTTATAATTCAATGCAAACAGATCAAAATCCCCGATCTGGTTCAATTTGGAATAGGTGATAAAGATACCGTCATAGGTATCCTGCAGATGAATCAGCATATGCTCCAGAAGCGTGTTGGAGATCAGCACCGCCCGGTCGCTTTGATAAAGAGAGGTCAGAAGACTTCTCTGCTCATATACCCACAGATTCGATACTACCTGAGGAGACTCCGTCTCCCAGCCTCCCAGTGTAAATATATTGGTCAGATAGTCCTCCGGAATCTTCTCAAAGATGGAATACCCCAGCTCTACCCCGTTGTTGGTAAAAGGATCAAAGGCATAATATAAGTCTTTCTTCTTGCTGATCGTATCATACAACGTCCGATAAGCTACACTGGGCTCCGACTCCTGAACCGGAACCTGGAATACCGGCGTCGCCAGCATGCGAACACAGATCCCGGTGGTCAGGATCACCACTCCCAAAAAAGCGGCTGTAAAACGTTTCACAGTGAGCTTTTCCTCCCACCAAAGGGCGATCTCCTCCTCCGCCGCGGACCAGACAAAGATCACGAAGCTTACAAGACACGCCGTCACCACGATGGGCAGCACCCGGTCGATCTTGATAAAGTAAAAATAGATCCCCAGAAGAGCCGCGTAAGGGTAACACACAGCAATCCAGTTCTTTTTCTTCTTCAGAGAAGACAGGGGCAGAAGCCAGAGAACCGTCACCAGAAATCCCAGTACAAGCAAAGGCTTTGTCGCAAGGATCACCAGGTAGTCCACCAGATACTCCCACTGAAAAGGCCGATCCCGGCGGAAGGCCACAATGGAGCGGAAGGTCTCCGCCGTGTACCGGTCCGGGTCCGCGATCAACCAGTTCTCCAGGTTGATGCAGTCGGTTCTGGTAAGCCCCAAAGCTTCATACTCCGCCTGATACTCGTCCCAGGAAGGTACGCCGTAGTCCAGAAGCCGCTGCCTGGCCCGGTCGTACTCCCGGTAATGGGCCTCCGGGCTGCCCGGCGTATATACCAGCACATTTTCCAGAAAGATGCTTCCGAACACCAGCGCGAACGCCAGCGCACAGGGACCGCAGTCCCGCAGCAGAAACTGCCGCAGATCCCGGTCTTTCCATGCCAGCCAGGCGCGGGAAAGCCACATGCCAAACGCCATCAGGCTGACCATCCCAAAAGCGTGAAACCGAATCCAGCTCCCTAATAGCAGCAGAAGAATTCCCGCTGACACGGCTGCCGGTTCTTTTTTTCCCCGGCGGGAGCGGCCAAGCAGGAGCACATACCCGGCGGCCGTCACCACCGCCGCTGTCTTTGTATACTGAAATTCCACATATAAAGGCTGCGTACACGCCAGCACCAGCATCACCGCAAGAATGGTCCCGGTCTTCTTTGACCGGCCGATCAAAGTCCAGCCAACCGCCGTCAGGGACGTGAAGATCAGGCCATACATGACAAACGTATACCAGTTCACCCCCGGAACCAGGGTATAAAAAAGCTTCAGTATCCACCCAAAACCGCTGTGAATATAGATAAAATACTGTGTATAGTCCCCATATGCGCCCGACGCGATAGCCGCCAGCGTAAACTCATCATTCGATCCATAAAAAGGATGCAGAAAAAGAACCGCATACGCCACCATCACCACATGGAACGCCACAAACAGGCACTGCATCTGTCTGACAGAAATCTTTTCTTTTCCCATGGTCCGCTCCTTCCTGACCCCGCCCCGTATCTGATTCCAATACCGGAAACAAAATGGATGTAGGGGATTAAAACAGGAAGCTGACCTTTATGAAAAGCCAGCTTCCGAAAGGTTCTTGTTTTAGTTGTCGAGCAGTTTGTCCTCGCCGTTCCAGCTGTAAAGCTTCCGAATCTCTTTTCCGACTTTCTCCGACGGATGCTCCGCAGCCAGCTTTCTCATGGCCTTGAAATGAGCCTGTCCGCCTGCCGCAGACATATCCAGAAGGAACTCTTTCGCAAAGGAACCGTCCTGAATGTCTTTTAAGATCTTCTTCATAGTCTTCTTGGTCTCTTCCGTGATCAGCTTCGGTCCGGTGACGTAATCGCCGTACTCCGCGGTATTGGAGATGGAATATCTCATCCCCTCGAAACCGGACTGATAGATCAGGTCCACGATCAGCTTCATCTCATGGATACACTCAAAGTACGCGTTCCTCGGATCATAACCGGCCTCGGTCAGCACTTCATAGCCCGCCTGCATCAACGCGCATACGCCGCCGCAGAGAACTGCCTGCTCTCCGAACAGATCGGTCTCGGTCTCCGTACGGAAAGTGGTCTCCAGAACGCCTGCTCTCGCTCCGCCGATGGCCAAAGCATAAGCCAGCGCCGTCTCCAGCGCTTTCCCGGTGGCGTCCTGTTGAACCGCAACCAGACACGGCACGCCTTTTCCTGCCTGATACTCACTTCTTACCGTATGTCCCGGTCCTTTGGGAGCGATCATGGTGACGTCCACATTCTTCGGCGGTACGATTTGGTTGAAATGAATGTTAAAGCCATGGGCGAACATCAGCATATTGCCCTCTTCCAGGTTCGGCTCAATGTCCTTTTTATACATGGAAGCCTGCAGCTCATCGTTGATCAGAATCATGATAATATCCGCTTTCTTTGCCGCCTCTGCCGCCGTATACACTTCAAAGCCCTGCTCCTCTGCTCTCTTCCAGGATCTGCTTCCCTCATAAAGACCGATGATCACGTGGCATCCGGACTCCTTTGCGTTCAGGGCATGGGCATGTCCCTGGCTTCCGTAGCCGATGACTGCGATGGTCTTCCCCTCCAGCATGGACAGGTTACAGTCTTCCTGATAATAAATTTTTGCCATTGTCTCTTCCTCCATTGTCCTAAAATGTGTTTGCTTATTCTTGCGTTTTTATAAAATCATAGTCCACAAGCTTCCCGTCCCCATCCGGAATCTTCACGTCAAAAGTTCCTCTGGACAGACCGGTAATGCCTGTACGGGCAAGCTCCAAAATCTCCACGCCCTTCAGCATACGAAGGAACGCCTCGATCTTTGTCTGGCTTCCCACCAGTTCAATTACCAGTGACTCTATGGAAACATCTACGATTTTCGCACGGAAAATGTCTGCCATGGATATGATATTCTGACGGTTCTGTTCATTGCACAACACCTTCAAAAGCACCAGCTCTCTGCACACAGAACTGTCCGGATCAAGTCTCTTAATATCCACCACATCCACCAGCTTTAGCAGCTGCTTTTCAATCTGCTCCAGAATGATCTCATCCCCTCTGGCCACAATCGTGATTCGCATAAAATTCGGATCTGCGGTCACTCCCGCAGTAATACTGTCAATATTATAGCCGCGTCGGCTGTAAAGACCCGCGATACGGCTTAACACGCCTGATGAATTCTCCACCAGCATTGAAAAAACGACTTTATCCATTCGTCTCCCTGCTTTCTTTTCTTCTGATGATCATTACGATACCAAAATATTGTAACAACGAACCGGCTCTTTGTCAATTTATAATTTCAGACGCAAAGCCGCTCTTCTTCCCTGCCCGCGAAGACCTACAGGAACGGCAGCTCCTGATCTTCCAGATGCTCCAGATACCCGTCCATCCATACAAAACGCGCGTCGATAAACGCCTCGATCTCTTCTGTCCCCTGCACATTCCCGCTGTCCGGCCACCTCTTTGTATCCCTTGAAAACGCACCCGAATCCACAAGATAATCCATCAGCCCCCGCGCATGGGTCTTCCAGTATTCTTCTTTCAGAAAACTGCTTCGCCAATATTCCCAGGTTTCTCTTTGGTCTTCCTCCAGCTCCGGATCATAGAGCTGCATATTCCGAAAAACTTCTTCGTTCAGCCATTTCTCATAAAGCGCTTCGTTGTAGCGGATATTTTTCTCATCCTTATCTTCTCCTGTCTCAAAATCATCTCCCCAGGAATAATTCTGATCCCATGGAATCCGCCGAATCGTATAGATTCCGCCGCTGTGCATCACCGTACTGTATATTATATTCTTGAATCGGTTGTCGACCCCTGCGATGGCATTACAGTATAAATTATAGTTAATAAAATTTTGCCGGTCAATATAAGTATATAAAACCTCCATATCTTCCTCCGACTCCATTTCATACCCATAATTCCAAAATGTGCGGAACGGTTCCCATATACCCGGACCATATTCTTTATTCGACTGACGAATACAAACTCCTGCGCAGACAAATGACTGTTCTTCCTCACTTTGATCAAACATCTGATCATTCGGCCATTCGTCCGCACCCACTTTATAAATATAGTCCCTGCTTTTATCCAGATTCAGCGACTTATAATCTGTCGGCTCCACTAATCCATACAGCCCTCTGTATTCTCCGTTTACAATCAGCTCCAGATATTCCATATGGCAGCCGTCATCCGCATCCGTATTTGTCTGTACCTCAATCTGATTCCAGAGGTCAATCGACAGTTTATCTCTCAGCTTGCTGCGATCTGAATACATGGCTTTCAGCTGCCAGTCATTGTCCGACCGCATGCCAAGCAGGGAGAGATCCCTGCCCAGACTTCCGTCCTCAGAAAAAAATTCCAGGCGATAACAAATCTTTTCAAATCGTCTGCTTGCATTTCCGCGGATATTATAATATGCATTGCTGTCTTCTGTCTGATAATCGCTCCATACGCTTTTCACCGGGTCAAACACTCTGATACGCGTTCCGACGGCCCCCATCTCACCATCAATCTGCATGACAGGGAGTCCGGTAAAAAGCACGTCCACTAGTTCATATTCCGTATCATTATAAACCAGACAGGAAAATATATGGCCTTCCCTGACCGCCTGTTCCATGTCTCCAAACGCCTGGTCCTCCGCCCATACGACCGAAGCCGGAAGTCCGTCTATCGTCGCGCGGAGACTCCCTTTCCAGAACTTTTCTTCCATGTTTCTTGGAATATAATATCTTACTTCTTTTACTTCATAAGCAGCATTCGTTCCGTTAATCTGAAGGGTGACATGATCTTCTCCGCATGAAGTTTTCTCTGCCTGCAAAGATTTAATTTTCTGCCAGGATACCACTTCCGCTTTCATTACCTGCATATTCTCATACACTACCCTTCCTCCGATAAACGGGCATCCGAGAAATATACTGATATATAATATTAATTTCTTCATCATCTTATAAACTCTTCTTTAGTGTCCGGATATAGTCCGGCGTCGTCCCACAGCATCCGCCGATCAGCGTGGCCCCGCAGTCCCGAAGACGCAGCACATGGCGGGCAAACTCCTCCGCCCCCATACTGTACACCGCCTCCCCGGTATCCGTGATCTCCGGCATTCCCGCATTAGGCTTTGCCATCACCGGAATCGACACCGTCTTTCGAAGCCCGCGGATCACCGCCTCCAGCTGATCCGGTCCTACCGAACAGTTCACGCCGACCGCATCCACGCCCATGGCTTCCAGCGCCGCGGCCGCGTCAAATACCGTGCCGCCAAAGTACAGATTCCCGTCTCCTTCGCAGCTGAAGGAAATCATAAGCGGAAGATCGCAGACGGCTCTCGCCGCGTCACAGATTACCAGCGCCTCGTCCAGGGAAAGCAGCGTTTCCGCCACCAGAAGCTCCACGCCGGATTCCGCGAGATATCCAATCTGTTCTTTGTAGACTTCCATAAGTCCATCGTAGGTCATAGGACCATATGGTTCCATCGCTTTTCCCGTTGTCGACAGATCTCCCGCCACGCGTACCCGGTCTCCCACATTCTCAAGGGTCCGCTCCGCCAACACGCAGTTCAGTTCTTTCACCTGATCCTCAAGCCCCATGTTCTGAAGAGAGATCCGGTTTGCGCTGAAGGTCGGCGCATACAGGATCTGAGAACCGGCATCCGCGTACGCTCTCTGCAGCTCCCCAATTACCTCCGGATGCTCATACACCCACTGCTCAGTGCATACCCCTACCGGCATCCCCTCGCTTCTTAAGCAGGAGCCGGTTCCTCCGTCCAGAAGCACCGGCCCTTTTTCTGTCCATAATCGAAATGCTTCTCTTGTCATCTGTGATTCTCCGTTATGTTTATTTAAGCTCCGCATCTGCCCAGGGAAGCTCCGGATTCTCGATCTTTTTATCCCGGATCATCAGATCCGTCATCGCTTCTCTGGCAGATTTATTTTCAAAAAGTACCTTGTTGACTTCTTCCACAATCGGCATACTGATCTGATAGATTTCCGCCAGAGCCATAGCCGACCTGGCAGAATACACGCCTTCCACCACCATGCGGACTTCCTCCATGGCTTCCTGCATGGTCCTTCCCTGTCCGATCAGATAGCCCGCCTTCCGGTTCCGGCTGTGTCTGGAGGCACAGGTGACGATCAGGTCCCCGATCCCGGCCAGGCCGTTGAACGTCTCGATATGACCGCCCATAGCCACTCCCAGCCGGCTCATCTCCGCGATTCCTCTGGTTATGAGAGCCGCCTTGGTATTGTCTCCGCAGCCGAGGCCGTCCGCCACGCCCGCTGCCAGCGCGATGACATTTTTCAGCGCCCCGCCCAGCTCGATTCCCAGCATATCCGGACTGGTATAGACCCGGAAAACCTCATTCATGAAAATGTTCTGAATATACTCCGCGGTCTTCTTGTCTTTGGCTCCGGCAACCACCGTCGTGGGAATGCCGCGTCCCACTTCCTCCGCATGGCTCGGCCCCGATAAGACCGCCGCATTGGCCTTTGGAATCTCCTGTTCGATGATATCGGTCAGAATCATCCGTGTGCTCTCCTCGATTCCTTTTGCCAGATTAACGATGATCTGTCCTGGCTCCACCCAGTCGGAAATCCGGTTCGCCGTACTTCGGACCGCCGTGGAGGGCACGGCCAGCACCAGCAGTTCTTTATCTTTGACTGCGCCCTCCAGATCGGATGTGAAAAAGATCTCCTCCGGCAGCTTTACTCCCGGCAGCTTTGATTCGTTCTCATGCTTTTCGCGCAATGCAGCGGCTTCCGTCTCTTTTCTGGACCACAGAGTGACCTCATGTCCATTGTCGGCCAGAAGCTTTGCAATCGCCGTCCCCCAGCTTCCGGCTCCGATTACACCGATCTTTGTCATTCTTCACCCTCTCCCTTCTTCTGAAAAATCTTACTCTCCGTTCCGTTTAACAACCTCCGAATGTTCCCTCTGTGACGGTAGACCGCCATACAGGCGAGAACGACGCTGATCAGGTAGAATTCATTCAGATGGTTCTGGCTCATGCCATAATACCCATTTTGTCCAAGCACCGCCAGAACGCCGATCAGCTCCAGCACCACCAGGATGGAGCCGACGGATACATACCTGGTCAAAATCACCGAGAGCAGGAAGGTGCCTGCCTCCAGAAGCGTCACGATGGGTCCCAGCGTCACTACCAGCCCCGCCGTACAGGCGATCCCTTTTCCGCCTCTGAACTTTAACTGGATCGGAAAATTATGCCCCAGGATCGTCCCCGCGCCCGCATACATGCCAAGAAGCGGAAGCATCTCGCCGTGGCTTCCCGCGAACAACAGCCGTACCGCCAGCACCGCCAGCACCGTCTTCGCCACATCCCCTAAGAATACGATCAAACCGGCCTTTTTCCCAAGCACCCGGAGAGCGTTCGTCGTCCCGGCGTTGCCGCTTCCATACTCCCGGATGTCGATGCCGTTCATCTTTCCATAGATATAAGCCGTCTGAAAGATGCCGAACAGATAGCCGATTCCCAGACAGATCACTCGCTCCATACCATCACTGTTCCTTTCTCTCCCGTATGATAAATTTCAGAGAAGTCCCTTTAAATCCAAAGGTGTCGCGGATCTTATTCTCCAGATATCGGGTATAGGAAAAATGCATCAGCTCTTTGTTGTTGACAAAGATCACAAAGGTAGGCGGTTTGACCGATACCTGAGTGACGTAAAAGATTTTCAGACGCCTGCCCCGGTCGGAGGGCGGCTGCTGCATAGCCGTTGCCTCTGTGATAATCTCATTCAATACGCCGGTCTGAATCCGGAGGGTCTGATTTTCCACCACCATGTCGATGGTATCAAAAAGCTTCGGAAGCCGCTGTCCGGTACTGGCGGAGATGAACAAGATCTCCGCATAGGCCATAAAAGAAAGCACTTCCCGAATCCTTCGGGTAAACTCATAGATGGTCTTGTCGTTCTTCTCTATAGCGTCCCATTTGTTGACCGCGATGATCACGCCTTTCCCCCGCTCATGGGCAATCCCCGCGATCTTGGCGTCCTGCTCCGTCACACCCTCCTGCGCGTCGATGACCACCACCACCACATCCGCCCGCTCCACCGCCGTCACCGTACGAATGATGCTGTAGCGTTCCAGTTCTTCTTTGATCTTATTCTTCCGGCGAAGCCCCGCCGTGTCGATAAATACATATTCCTTTCCATCATAGCGGATATCCGTATCGATGGCGTCCCGGGTCGTTCCCGCGATGTCCGATACGATCACCCGGTTCTTACCGGTCAGTCTGTTGATAATCGAAGATTTGCCCACATTGGGCTTGCCCACAATGGCAATCTTGGGACGGTCGTCTTCTTCCTCCTCTCCGGCATGCTCCGGAAAATCCGCCACCACGGCGTCCAGCAGGTCGCCGATGCCCAGGCGGAACGCCGCCGATACAGGAACCGGATCGCCGATGCCCAGATTATAGAACTCATATACATCCGCCATATATTTTTGAAAGCTGTCCACTTTATTGACGGCCAGAATCACCGGTTTCCTGGAACGGCGAAGCATGTCCGCCACCTTCGAATCCGCATCCTGAAGCCCCTGACGCACATCCACCAGAAACAGAATGACGTCCGCCGTGTCGATGGCGATCTGCGCCTGCTCCCGCATCTGGGAAAGGATGATATCGCTGCTGTCCGGCTCGATTCCGCCCGTATCCACCATGGTAAAATGATGGTTGAGCCATGTGACGTCCGCATAAATCCGGTCCCTGGTCACCCCCGGCGTGTCTTTGACGATGGAGATATTCTCTCCCGCCAGCGCGTTGAACAATGTGGATTTGCCCACGTTGGGACGCCCCACAATGGCTACGATTGGTTTACTCATGTCGTACCTCTTTCTATCTCTACTCGATCATTCCTTTGATCAGATCATTTCCGCTTGATTCTACTATGAATACTTTGGTTTGTAAAGCGTTTTCCACTTCTTCCACCGTCCGGTCATCCAAAAATACCGGCTCCCCGCTTTTGAGCATATGGGAGGTCAGCAAAAGCCGTTCTCCCAGGTCCCGGCTCTTAAGCTGTTCGATCAGATCCTGTCCGGTCAGAAGCCCTGCCACGGTGATCTGCTCTCCAAAAAACTTGTTCTTCACCGGCAGCACCTGCACCCGGACATTCGGATAACGTTCCCGGACGCGGTCCGCGTGTCTTTGAAGAAACGACGCGGCCAGCTCCCCGGTGGCAATGGTCACGCTTCGGCTCCGCTCATCCCCGGGCAGATGAAGAAGGGTTTCCGCTACCTCTTCTTCCAGAAGCCGTACCATGCCCACTCCGTTCTCAAGTTGAAGATAACCGTCATAGGTCGTCTCTTCCGGCAATGGTTCCCCCGCCAGAATGTACCATTCGTCCCCCGCATGGATAAAATGCACGCCGTGCTCCTCATAGAGCCGCCTCTGCCACCGGCGAATCACCTCCAGCACCTCATGGGCGTCCTCTTTTGTAAAAGGCACAAGCGGATACAGGCCTTCCCTGTGACGGGTCAGTCCCACCGGAACCACTGACACACTCTGAAGCTCGGGCAGAAGGGTCGTCAGATCCCGGATGGAACGCTCCAGTTCTTCCCCGTCATTCACTCCCTTGCAGAGGACGATCTGTCCATTCATGACAATCCCTGCCTCTTTTAACCTCTGCACCTTCTGCATGATATCTCCGGCAAAGCGGTTGTTCAGCATCCGGCAGCGAAGCTTGGGGTTCGTCGTCTGAAAAGAAATATTGATGGGAGACAGCCGATAGTAAATGATGCGGTCCAGATCCTGTTCCTTCATATTGGTAAGCGTCAGATAATTCCCCTGCAGAAAAGAAAGTCTGGAATCATCGTCTTTAAAATAAAGCGTCTTTCGCATCCCCTTCGGAAGCTGGTCAATAAAACAGAAGATACACTTGTTCCGGCAGCTGCGATAATCGTCCATCAGCCCGTTCTCAAACTCCATCCCCAGATCGTCTTCGTATTCCTTTTCAATTTCCAGTTCCCACTCTTCCCCGTCCGGCTTGCGGATCAAAACCGATACTTCCTCCTCATTCATCAGATACCGGTAGTCGAACACATCCTCCGGGCTCTGTCCGTTGACCGACAGCAGCACATCCCCCTTTTCAATCCCCATCTCCGCCGCGATGCTCCCCGGCACCACAGAACTGACCACATGCTCCATTATCGCTCGCCTCATTTCCAAAATTGTCCTTTATTAACTATACTAAATATCCGCAAAAAATGCAACGTCCGTTACCATTCACAGCTCAGGAATGCGCGGTACGCGAACCAACGTCCCAATTTCCCCCGGAATTTCCTCTATATGGGTTGACTGTCCGTCTATAAAAATGATATAAATAGAGTAACCATTGCTCACAAAAGACTGGAGGGTTTTATGTCCAAAAATTTTTCTTATGAAAATGTCCTGCCAATTGCACCGCTGAAAATCGCCGCTTTGGAGGGCTGCCGGGATCTTGCCCAGAGTGTGGATGCGTATCTGGCAAAATTCCGAAAAAAAAGCAATCAGGAGCTTCAGAACACACCCCATTTTCATGGGTACCACGAAGATTCCTATATGGTTCGCAGCGCCTGCCCCCGCTTTGGCACAGGAGAAGCTAAGGGGATTCTGTACGATTCCGTCCGGGGAGCGGATTTGTTCATCATGGCGGACGTCATGAACCACAGCCTTACTTATTCTGTCTGCGGACGCCCGCACTATATGTCGCCGGACGATCACTACCAGGATCTGAAGCGCGTCATCTCCGCGACTAACGGAAAAGCGCACCGCATCAACGTAATCATGCCTTTTCTGTATGAAAGCCGCCAGCACAAGAGAAAGCAGCGGGAATCTCTGGACTGTGCCTTCGCTCTGCAGGAGCTGGTAGATATGGGAGTCACCAATATCATCACGTTCGACGCCCATGACCCGCGGGTCTGCAATTCCGTTCCCCTCTATGGATTCGACAGTTTCAACCCTCCTTACCAGTTCATCAAGGGTCTTTTGAGATCGGAACCGGATCTTCGGATTGACAAGGAACACTTAATGGTCATCAGCCCGGATGAAGGCGCCATGGAGCGCGCCGTCTACTTTGCCGGAGTTCTGGGTGTGGACATGGGAATGTTCTACAAGCGCCGGGATTACTCCGTCGTCGTAGGCGGCAAGAATCCCATCGTGGCCCATGAGTTCCTGGGAGACGATTTGTCCGGCAAGGATGTGATTATCATCGACGATATGATTTCTTCCGGAGAGAGCATGCTGGATGTCGCCCGTCAGATCAAGGACCGGGGAGCTAAGAGAGTCTTCGTCTGCGCAACCTTCGGACTGTTCACCGACGGGCTTGACAAATTCGACGATTATTACGAGCAGGGATATATCAACCGTGTGGTGACCACCAATCTGAACTACCGCACGCCGGAGCTTCTGGCAAAACCCTATTATGTGGAGGCGAAAATGACCAAATTCCTGGCCGCCATCATCGACTGCATCAACCATGACGTATCTACCGAACAGGTCAACGATCCGACCAAACGGATTCATAAGCTTCTTGACAAAATGGAACAGGAATAGACAGGCAGGGCGATTAGATCGCCCTGCCTTTTAAAATGACTTTCACCGTACTTAAATCTTCTTCTCTAAGAAGCACCAGATTCGCCGTCTTTCCGGGAGTAATACTGCCGTATTCTTCATAAATCCCCACCGACTTCGCGGAATTGACCGCCGCACATCTCACCGCGTGCTCCAGAGGAATCCCCATCTTCTGTACGGCCACGCGCAGGCAGTCCATCAGATTGGTGGCCGATCCTGCGATCGTGCCGTCTTCTAACGTCGCAAGGTTCCCCTTTTTGATGACTTTCTGCCCTCCTAAGGCATACACGCCGTCAGGCATACCCGTTGCTTCCATGGAATCGCTGATCAGGATGATCCGGTCCTCTCCGAACATCTTAAAGGTCTGCCGGACCGTTACCGGGTGGATATGAATCCCGTCGCAGATCAGCTCCACCTCCACGTTCGGATCATCCGCCGCCGCGCCTACCACCCCAGGGGAACGATGGGACAGGCCGCTCATGGCGTTGTACAGATGGGTCACATGGCCTGCGCCTCTTTTGAACGCTTCCGCCGCCGTCTCATAGTCCGCGATGGTGTGGGCAAGGGACAGCACGACTTCTCCTTTCAGCTCTTCGATGCACTCCATGGCTCCTGGCTCCTCTGGCGCGATGGCCAAAAGCCGGATCAGACCGCCGGAGGCCTGATTCAGTTCCCGGAACAGGGCTGCATCCGGCTTTTGAATATACGCGCCGTTCTGAGCGCCTTTTCTGACCGGCGAGAGAAAAGGACCTTCCATGTTGATCCCGCAGAACACCGCCCCCTTTTTATTGGGATAAGCCGCTGCCGCCTCACAGATTTTCTTTAACGCTTCCCGGCTAAGGGTCATGGTGGCCGGAACGATGGTCGTAATCCCCTGAGACGCCTCGTAGACTGCCATGGCCTCCATGGACTCTGTACTTCCATCACAGAAATCCCGTCCCACACATCCATGGAAATGAATATCCGTCAGTCCTGGTATCAGATAGCAGCCGCTGCCGTCCAGAATCACATCGTCCGTGCTTTCCTCCGCAATTTTCTCTCCGTCTGTGCATACGTCTTTCTTCTGAAAAATTCCTTCTTCTGTATACACCTTTGCATTGATAATTCTCATTTTTCTCCCCCTGTTATGTTCATTTCAGCAGTCCAAGAAACGCCCCGAGATTCCCCCTTCTACCCTGGCTGGCCCGGTGGGAGAACATGAGTTCCGGATTGCAGCAAGTACATACATTCGTTATGGCAAGATGTTCCGGACGCACGCCGGCTTCCAGAAGGACGATCTCATTGGCCCGCCACAGATTCAGCTGATACCTGCCGTTCTCCTTTTGGTACAGCAGCCGCTCATCCGCCTGATCCCGGAATTCCTTTCGGAAGGCCGAAGCCACATCCTCACTGACTTCATAACAGTCCTGACAGATGGACGGTCCTACAGCCGCCAGAACCTCCTCAGGCCGGGTACCGAAAATCTCCGTCATCCGCTCCACGGTCGCTTTTCCCATCCGGCCAACCGTCCCCTTCCAGCCGGAGTGAGACAAGCCGACGGCTCTGTGAACCGGGTCCACGAAAAACAACGGCACACAGTCCGCGTAGAAAGTAGCCAGCATAAGCCCCGGCACATTTGTGATCAGTCCATCCACATCCGTATACCTAAGAGGTTTCGTGAACCCGCTGCCCCGGTCTTCTTCCGTCGCCACGCGGACATTGGTCGTGTGGGTCTGCTGGGAAAACACCAGGGACCCGGTGTCAAACCCCATGGCGTTTCCGATCCGTGTGAAATTCTCCCTGACACGTTCCGGATCATCCCCTCTGGTAAAGCTCAGATTCAATTCGGCCAGATGCCCTTTGCTGACTCCGCCCATACGGGTTGAAAAACCATGGCGCACCAATTTTGTATCCTCCAGATTCCGGAATACAAAATATGGTACGCCCTGCGCTTCTTTCAAATACATCTGACAGTCTTCCGTCTTTTTCTTCCACATCGACAGCACCTCCTGTGTGATTACCAGACATACAAAAATGCATTCTGGATCAGTTCCACCTGTTCTCCCAGAATGCTGACGACATCAAACCGGCAGGCCCGGGTCTCCGGAATGCGGTTCTTATGACAATAGTATGCCGCCGCCCTTGAAAGCTTTCTCTGCTTGGATCCGTCCACCGCCTCCGACGGATACCCGGTCCGGAAGCTTTTCCGGTATTTCACCTCTATGAACACCAAATAGCCGCTTTCCTCTGCGACCAGATCAATCTCTCCCTGGCGGCAGTAAAAATTACGTTCCAGGATGCGGTATCCCCTGGCTTCCAGAAAACAGGCCGCCTGCTCCTCGTACCTGGCCCCTGTCTTTCTCTTATTCATCCGCCGCCTTCTCTGTAAAGTTCCGGATAAAGGTTCTTCTGTGAATCGCGCAGGGACCAAGGGCTTTCAGCGCTGCAATATGGGAGGCCGTGCCGTAGCCTTTGTTGGAGGCAAAACCATAGCCCGGACAGGTCTGTTCCATCTCTTCCATCATCCGGTCTCTGGTCACCTTGGCAATCACGCTGGCCGCCGCGATGGAGACGCTTTTTGCGTCGCCCTTGATAATGGGCACCTGCTTTATGGAAAGTTCCGGAATCGTCACCGCATCATTAAGAAGCACATCCGGCTCTACCGAAAGCATTCCCACGGCCTGGCGCATGGCCTCATAGGTTGCCTGAAGAATATTGATCTCATCAATCCGGGTATGGCTGACCACACCGACGCCCACCGCCAGAGCCTTTTCCATAATCTCCTCATAAAGCAGTTCCCTGCGCCGCTTCGTCAGCTTCTTGGAATCATTCAGATACAGAATCTCGCAGTTCTTTGGCAGAATTACCGCCCCGGCTACCACAGGCCCCGCCAGAGGGCCCCTGCCGGCCTCGTCCACACCGCACAGGATTCCTTCGCTTTCATAAGCTTTTTCATAAGTTCTCATGGCTTCCAGCCGAGCGCGCTCCGCCAAAAGCTTCTCCTGCTGTCTCAGCAGTTTTTCTTCTTTTCTCGTCATTATTGATGCTTCAGCACTCCGATCTTGTCCAGAGGCCAGATGCGCACCCACGCCCGGCCGATAATCTCATCCCGATGAATCACGCCCACATTGGGTTCCCGGCTGTCCGTGCTGTCGTTCCGGTTGTCTCCCAGCACAAAATACTCATCCTCCTTAAGCTCGATGGGGTCTGCCGCCAGCCCGGCGCTCTTCATCACCTCTCTGCCGTAGGACTCATTTAAGACCTCCCCGTCAATGTAGATCGATCCGTCCTGAATCTGGACCGTCTCTCCCGGAAGTCCGATAATCCTTTTGATATAATACGTGTTTTCCTCATACCGGAATGGAAAAACGATGATATCATACCGTTTCGGATCGGCAAACCGATAAGTAAGCTTATCTACGATCAGATTGTCCCCATGACTTAAGGTACTTTCCATTGAGCTTCCGCTTACATAGGTCCTCTGTCCGATAAATGTAATAATGAAAAATGTAATTCCGACAACTACCGCCACATATACCAAAAATCCCAGGATCTCCCGGATCATGCCCGGCTTTTTCTCTTCATAGTCTTCCGCGTAATCGTGATTTCGCATCCTGTTCCCTCTACTTCTCTATACTTTTATCATATTCCCCCTGCGGTGGAAATTCAAGTGTAATTTTACCAAGACGTCCGCTTCGGAAGTCGTCCAAAAGGATCTTGGACGCCCGGTCCACGTCCGGCTCTCCTCCCTTCGTCAGGCAGGATCTGGCTCTGGCAATCTCCATCAGCATCTCATGGGGTTTGGTAAGCTCCGCAAAGCCGACGCCGTACCGTTCTTCCAGACAGCCTTTAAAATGCGCCTGCAAAAAGCACCCCAGTTCTCCGGAAAGTTCCTTGAGATTCAGAATCTCATCATTGACCGAGCCGAGCATCGCAAGGCGAAGCCCTACCTGCTGATCGTCAAACCGGGGCCAGAGAATCCCGGGCGTATCCAGAAGTTCCACCTGTTTGTTCAGCCGAATCCACTGGGCGCCTTTGGTCACTCCCGGCTTGTTGCCCGTCTTCGTACAGGCCTTTCCCGCAAAGCTGTTAATGAAAGTGGACTTGCCCACATTGGGAATCCCCGCCACCATTGCCCGGACCGGACGGTTCAAGATCCCTCTTTTTTTGTCTCTCTCGATCTTCTCCCTGCAGGCTTCCCGAATCACGTTCTGAATGCTCTTCATCCCCGCTCTGCTTCTGGAGTCCAGCTTTACGACAAAATATCCCTGTTCCTGAAACCATGCCGCCCACTGCTCGTTCCAGCGGTCGCTGGCAAGGTCCGCTTTATTCAAAAGGATCAACCGGGACTTGCCTTTCCCCAGCTCATCAATATCCGGATTGCGGCTGGAGAGAGGCGCGCGGGCGTCGGTAAGCTCGATGATCAGATCCACCAGCTTTATATTTTCCTGCATCATCCGTCTGGCCTTTGTCATATGCCCCGGATACCACTGAATATTCATCTTTTTCTCCTCATCCTGACTTCGGTCACGGAATCCATCCGAAATTATCCCACGGGTAACGGACAAACCAGGCAAGCCCGTAGATATCCTGCCTTCTTACATTACCGATGTCCGCGCTCCGGCTGTCTTCGCTGGCGTCCCGGTTATCTCCAAGCACAAAATACTCGTCTTTGTCAAGGAGGATCTCTTCCTCCGCCACCCCGGCAAACTCCATCTGCTCGCTTCCGGTTCCGGTCTCAAAAAGCTCTCCGTTCACATAGACAAAGCCTTCCCTGATCTGCACCGTATCTCCCGGTACGCCGATGACCCGCCGCATGTAATAATGGGCATTGGCATTGCCGTTGGGCTTAAACACCACCACGTCTCCCGCTTTCGGCGACGCCAGAGAATAGATGAAGCGATTCACCAGCACCTGCGCGCCGCTCTCCACGGTGGGCTCCATGGCCTGCCCCACGCAGGTCAGGCTCGTCATAAAATAATACACCAGCACGCATCCGATGGCGAATGCCAGCAGACATTCCCCGATAAGGAGCAGCGCCCCGTGCACCGCGGAGGCCTGCACCACCCGCCTTCTCCTGCGAAAGCTGAGCCCTTTTCCATTCCTCATCATCTTTTCCTTTTATGATGAAAAAGGGACATCATACTCTCGTATATGTCCCTCCAGTCATCCCTGTCAAACTGTTATTTTACCAGTTCTTTCACCTTTGCTGCCTTTCCTACGCGGTCTCTTAAGTAGGTCAGCTTCGCACGTCTTACTTTACCGCGGCGAACAACCTCGACCTTCTCCACATTGGGAGAGTGCAGCGGCCAGGTCTTCTCAACGCCGATTCCGTTGGAATTCTTTCTTACGGTAAAGGTCTCCCGGCTGCTTCCGCCCTGTCTCTTAAGGACCGTTCCCTCAAAAACCTGGATTCTCTCGCGGGTTCCCTCTTTGATCTTCGCATGAACTCTTACGGTATCACCCACATGAAAGACCGGCACTTCTTCCTTTAACTGAGCTGCCTCGATGTTCTTGATAATCTCGTTCACTTTCGTTCCTCCTTCATAAATGGATGTTCTTAATACGTCTCGCGTAACAGAGGACCATCTCTTCTTCTCGCAACGCGCTTTATTTTATCATATTTCTTCCAGCTTTGCAAGGAATTTTTTATCTTCTTTTGTAAGGCTGGCTTCTTCTAAAAGATCCGGCCTTCGCTCTCTGGTGCGCATCAAAGACTGTTCTCTGCGCCATTTTTCCACATTGGCGTGATGTCCTGACAGAAGAATCGGCGGCACCTTCTTTCCTCTCCACTCCTCCGGACGGCTGTACTGAGGATATTCCAGCAGATTATCGGAAAAAGAGTCAAACTGGGCCGACTCCTCATTGTGCAGCACTCCTTCCAGAAGTCTGGACACCGCGTCCATGATCACCAGCGCCGGAAGCTCTCCTCCGGTCAGCACATAATCTCCGATGGATACTTCGTCCGTCACGATCTCCTCCAGCACCCGCTCGTCGATCCCCTCATAATGCCCGCAGAGGAACACCAGTTCTTCTTCTCCTGCCAGCTCCTCCGCCATCCTCTGATTAAATACCTTTCCCTGAGGGCTCATATAGAGTACCCGGGGCTTTCTTGGAAGTTTTTCCGCTACAGATTCATAAGCCAGATAGACCGGCTCCGCCTGCATGACCATACCGGCCCCTCCACCGTAAGGATAGTCGTCCACCCGGTTATGCTTATTGACCGAAAAATCCCGGATATTCACTGTCGTGAGGGACAGTAGCCCCTTTTCCGCCGCCCGTCCGGTAATACTGGTCTGAAATCCGTCCCGGATCATATCCGGAAACAGGGTCAATACATGATAATTCATTCATCCAACAGTCCTTCCAGCACATGTACCAGCATCCGCTTTTCCTCCACATTCACATCCAGAATGCAGTCCGGGATGGCAGGCAGAAGAAGTTCTTTCCCTTCCGCGTTTTCTACGACATATACATCGTTGGCTCCGGTTTTGAGCACATCCGTGAGAACCCCCAGCTTCTCCCCGGCATCCGTCAACACTTCCATGTCGATCAGATCCACGATGAAGTTCTCATTCTCTCCAAGAGGAACCGCGTCCTCTCTGGAGACCAGCAGATCTTTACCTTTATACTTCTCAATCTCGTTGATGTTGTCATAGCCTTTGAATTTTAAGATCACCTGGTTCTTAAAAAACTTGACGCCCGTGATCGTAAGCTTCCTGTATTCTTTTCCCGTATCCAGGATCACCTGACGAAGCGCCCGGAACCGCTCCGGATCGTCCGTCGTGGGAAACACTTTCACTTCCCCCTTGATCCCGTGCGTCGACGAGATCACGCCGACTCTTAAATATTCTTCCATCTTTCCCCTTTCCCGCCGCGAAAAAACGGGGCGCCCCTGCGCAAAATGGCCAGACCCGCGTCTTGCACGCCTGAACGCTTTTTGTGCAGCGGTACCCCGCTTCATACAGTTTTACTGCACGATTTCCACCACAACTTTTCTGTCATCCTTGGACGCTGCTGCTTTTACAAGGGAACGGATGGCTTTTGCAATCCGGCCCTGCTTGCCGATCACCTTACCCATATCGGTCGATGATACCCGAAGCTCCACAACCGTCGTGTTGTCCTTTTCCGTCTCGGTGACAACCACTTCATCCGGATGATCCACCAGTGCCTTTGCCAGCACCTCCACTAATTCTTTCATCTTTCCCACCGATCTATTTGCTGATTCCAGCAAGTTTGAACAGTTTACCGACTACTTCTGTGGGCTGCGCGCCGTTCGCCAGCCACTTTTTCGCCGCCTCTTCGTTGATGTTGAATGTACTCGGGTCCGTATTGGGATCATAGGTTCCGATCTCCTCGATGAATCTTCCGTCCCGGGGGGATCTGGAATCAGCTACGATCACTCTATAAAAAGGAGCTTTTTTCTGACCCATTCTTCTTAATCTGATTTTTACTGCCATTGTTCTTTACCTCCGTAAATCAATCCTGTCATTTTCATTATCTTTGTAAACGGAATGCTGCTAAAACGGCAGTTTGCCGAACATTCCTTTTTTACCGAATTTTCCTTTGCCCATAAGGCCGGGCATCTGCTTCATCATCTTCTTGGACTGCTCAAACTGCTTGACCAGGCGGTTCACCTCACTGATATCCACGCCTGCCCCCCGGGCAATCCTGCGCTTTCTGGACGGGTTCAAAAGATCCGGATTCTGGCGTTCCTTCACGGTCATGGAAAGGATGATGGCTTCGATTCTGGCCATCTTCTTCTCGTCCACCGCGTCCTCGATCTGCTTCACCTGACTTCCGCCCATCCCCGGCAGCATCCCAAGAAGCGCTCCGAGTCCGCCCATCTTCTTCATCTGGTTCATGCTCTCCAGATAATCCTCGAAGTCGAACTGGTTCTTCTTCATCTTCTGGACCATCTGCCTGGACTTTTCCTCATCCAGACTCTCCTGGGCCTTCTCGATCATGGTCAGCACATCGCCCATGCCAAGAATCCTGGACGCCATACGGTCCGGATAAAACTGCTCCAGATCCGATAGCTTCTCTCCCATACCCACATACAAAATGGGCTTTCCGGTTACCGCCCGGATGGAGAGGGCCGCGCCGCCCCTGGTATCGCCGTCCAGCTTGGTCAGAATCACGCCGTCGATGCCGACCTTTTCCGTGAAAGACGACGCCACATTGACTGCGTCCTGACCGGTCATGGAATCCACCACCAGGATGCTCTGGGCAATGTCCACATGATCCCGGATCTCGATCAGCTCATTCATCATATCCTCGTCGATATGCAGACGTCCCGCCGTATCCAGGATCACGACGCTCATACCGTTCGATTTCGCGTGCTCCACCGCCGCTTTGGCGATGTTCACCGGTTTGTGCTGATCTCCCATGGAAAATACTTCCACGCCCTGCTTTTCCCCGTTGACCTGCAGCTGCTTGATCGCTGCCGGACGATACACGTCGCAGGCCGCCAGAAGCACTTTTCTGCCCTTGATCTTGTACTTTCCCGCCAGCTTCGCCGCTGTGGTCGTCTTGCCGGCGCCCTGAAGTCCAGTCATCATGATGACGGTAATCTCATTGGAGGGCCGAAGCTTGATCTCTGTGGTCTCGCTGCCCATCAGCCGAATCATCTCTTCATGAACGATCTTGATCACGGTCTGGCCCGGCGTCAGGCTCTCCAGCACATCGGTACCCACCGCCCGTTCTTCCACAGACTTGATGAACTGCTTGACAACCTTAAAGCTTACATCCGCCTCCAGAAGAGCCAGCTTGACTTCCTTCAGAGCAGTCTTCACATCTGCTTCCGTCAGTCTTCCTTTACTGCGCAGGTTCTTGAATACATTCTGTAATTTTTCCGACAAACTGTCAAACGCCATCTATAGCTCCTCCAGAATCCCAGCGGAGATCTTCTCAATCTCTCTCATGGACGGATTCTCCGTCTGCTGTCCGGCAATCTTCTGAATCCGCCCCACCTGCTTACGCAGGCTGACAAACTTCTCCACCAGATGCAGCTTCTCCTCGTATCCCGCCAGCAGACGATTGCACCGCTTAATCATATCGTGCACCCCCTGACGGCTGATCCCCAGATTCTCTGCCACTTCGCTGAAGGAGCAGTCGTTCAAAACTACGTCTTCATAGACCCTTTTCTGATGTCCGGTCAGCAGCTCGCCGTAAAAATCATACAAAAGCGCCTGCCTGAGAATCTCTTCCATTTTGATCACCTTGGATATCTTACATGAAAAAAGGGCGGGTGTCAAGTGTTTTTTCTTGACAACGCAAAAACATAAGAATACTTTATCGCTTCTCCGTCATACAGAATCGCCGCCGAAGCTCCTAGACCACCAATACCATTTGCCGTGCCTGCCCACGTCGGGGTCAAACTGCATATAGCAGTTATTTCCCAATTCAAATAGAATCGCCTCCAGAAATAGATTTAGCCGAGAGGCTTTCGGTAAAGAAAACCTCTCGGCTATGCAGGTGCAGAGCAGCTTTATTCATCGTAAACATCACTTTGCTTTTTGAATAACCATCACCACTTAGATGTTCTTGAAGCAGATCCGTTAAATCCTGTGAATCGTATACAATGGAAAAATTCCATTGTGGATGCCTGTATTTGTACTGTTGCCCCAGTATCTTACATGCTACTGCCCAGCACCAGTTTCTTCGATTCTGGATATACGGCTGAGGATAAATCTCAGCACAATCACGAATAAACGGCTTCATGTTTTTCTTTCCAACATCAGCGACATTATTTTCGACATTTTATTTGCCCTCCCTCTGTCTCAATTTTTCTAAACCTTTCACCTATAATTTTTTCAAATTCAATACATTCAGCCAATATATAACTTTATATCCTCTCTTTCTTTGCTGAATATTTGATTCATCTCCATACATAAATTATCTATTCGATCTCTTATATATACTCCCTGCTCATTATTCATATGTTCAACAAGCCAGTTTTTCAGTTCTGTCAATTCCATTTTTACAGGTTCCAATTCGTCTTTTCCTATCTCAATTCCACACTGAAAACATCTCACCCATTTTAAATCCAGTTTTTCAATTGCCGGCAACCAGTAATTTTCAAATACTCTTTCGGTTGAAACAGGCACATAAATACACTTTTCATTAATAGGATTACTTACCATCAAACATATTGACATATCAATCTCCGCTCCAGACAAGTTGAAATTTAAATCCTGACAACTCATTTTCCAAAACACAGTTTTTAAAATTATCTGTTACAAATGCACTTCTCCTTGGTTCATCCTTAATTTTAAAAATATCAGTCCCTCGCAGCCTTTCTTCTATAAATGCATATGATTGAAAAATCATTATCCTGTCACTATTTGGAAACATACGATATTTTGATTTTTTATAGTCAATGCAATCCAATACATTAATTATATTGATGATATAAAACTCACCATCTTTGCTGTAAACAGGTAAAATTTCAGCTGTATGTTTTAAATATTTGTTTAAAATATCTACCGCTTTTTTATCAAAAACCGGAATATGCGGAAAAAAACCTGGCGCATTACTCAAAAGCAGATTTTTTTCCGGTTCCATTCTGGTAAGGACTTTGGATGTCCATTGATTCTTTTTACTTCTTCCATCAAACGATTGAAATTCATCAACCCCCATTTCTGGCCTGGCAATTAAATTATCATACAAATCCACTTCAAAACCTAATTTCCAAATATTCATATCCTGTCCTGCAAAGTTCTTATTCATGAATAAACAGCTTCATGTAATTGATCCATCTCATGGAAACTGCCATCATCACTGTAAATAATGCACACCCCGAATTCTTCCATGATTTTTTTACATATTTTTTCAGCAAGCCTGCCGCTGTTCTCATCGCTGCTGAGTTCCAGTGCAAGTTCTGTATTACATCCAGCACTGTATTTTTTTAATTCCAGCTGTTCTTTTTCGTCCAGATTAAAATTTTCTCCGCGATAATAACACCATACAGCCCCCTCACTATCCTCAAGAACTACCTGATCTGCTGCATTTGTCTGTATATTCCCGCCCATTAATTGCAGCAGTGAAAACATTTCATCTTTTGAAGTTTTTCTTTCCAACATCAGCGACATTATTTTCGACATTTTATTTGTCCTCCCTCTGTCTCAATTTTTCTAAACCTTTCACCTATAATTTTTTCCAGACCACTTATAACACCATTAAATTCTGTTTTATTAATTTCAGAAAGCACAGGATTTTCCGAAAAGAATCGTAAATGATCGTCATGAAGCACTATGACACAGTTCTCAATATATTGATACATACCATCAGATACTGCAATTCCTCCCTTTGACTTTATTTTTTGTATAATGATGTCCATATCCATATTTTTCTCCAGCATTAAAAGCAGTTCGTCAATGGCATTTTCGCTTCCTTTTTTAACCAGTCCTGTATGATACAAATAAATCAATGATAGATATAATCTGTTATCCGGATTAAAAACAGATCCATAGTCCAGCATTATTTCTATCGTATTATCAATCAGTGAAAAATGAAGTACTGTAGAATTATAAAGGTATTCGTCAATCAACATGCCTTTTATATTATATACCTTTAATAAATATTTCATTGTCAAATCTACTGTCTTCAATATATGGGCATTTTCTTTGAGTACATTTTTATTCAGTACACTTTCTCTATCTCTGCTGTTATAAAGAAGCCGATATTTATAATTTTTGCCGCTGCCGGTCACCATTGACAATTCCGTTATTTTATTCTGGTTGTTAATAAAATCTATTACCTCGAGAATCAGGTCAACCGACAAATTGCTGCACTTAAAATATCCAATTATGTCTCTGGATAAATACCAGGTATTAATTTGCATGTTTTCTGCTTCAACCGTTGGAAACAGAGAATTGTATGCATCAACATTCAGTATCATATTGTTCTCCTTCCGCTAATCGATAATTCTTTCCAACAATTCACCCATTTTAAGTTCTTCTCCGATTTGATATATAATCTGCACAAGATTTTTAGGACTTCCAGGCGCATTGGGACTAAAAATTCTTCCTGGTAATCTCATCAATTCTGTTTCTGTCAACTGCCCCTCTTTTAGGACAACAATAACAAAATCTGATTGGGCCTTTGTTATTTCACTTACTATATTATTAGAACTACTTCCAACCAAAGTCTTCAACTCAGCCGTTCCACCTGTAGTCAAATTAGTATAGTCTGCAGTTCCAGGTCCTCTTTGGCCTTCTGGTATTTTTCCTTCAAGATAAATACCATTTTCCCACATTAACTCCCCTACCTTGTTTTCGATATCTGTTGCTTCTGGGTTATGATTAACAAACTTATCGTTTTTCAAAGTAGTTAACTCTGTTTCTGGATTCTGATATCCTGCGCTTTGCGTAATCTTTCCGGGCGGATCTTTTGGTTTTTCCCAAAGCCGTGGATTCATCATTCCCCAAAATCCAATTTGGAGAGACATCAGGTCTGAAAATTCTTCATAACTGCTGTAGCTTTCATCGGACATTCCCATGGACTTCATCCAGTTAACTCCGCTCACCTGTTCTATGGCATTCGTCAGCTTAAACAGAGTATTTGCTCCGGTTATGGCAAAAAAGCCGCTTGCCGTCAGGTCTACCAGTGCGCCTGCGCTTACAAACTGGCCAAAGATACTCATTCCAAATGATGCAGAAGCGGCTATTACTGTTTCTGCTGCATATGGCGCCAGGCATAGTTCAAATCCAGCAAGCGCCCCGGTCAAGGCCCCGGTCAATCCATTCATGATATAGCTGGCTGCTCCGCTGTTGGTTCCGTTTTCTGCATCCTTTGCCGCTGTTCCAAGAACGGCAGCAGCGCCGACTGCCGCAGCCAGTCCCCCCACTACCATTGGTGCAATCGCAGCAGATGCTCCCGCAGTGAAAACCAGAGAAGCCAGATAAGCAGCCGCCAGAGATACGGCAGCCACTACAGCCAGTCCTGCAAGTATATTTCCCCAAAGACCGGCAAATCCGCTTTCTTCCTCAACCGGAACCTGCTCCGGTGCATCTGGAAACGGTTCATACTCCACAAAATCGGTTCCGCACAGAATTCCCTCGTCTCCAAGCGCATGAAACTCATAATTCATTATAAACGAGGAATCGCCTCCGGTAGGAGGATTCTTCTTCCCTGTTCCTTTTGGCTGAAGCAGATTCTGTTTTGCATTTACATGAACGGAAGTTCGATATACATTTACCTCCTGCGGCGTATGAAATGCCACATTGGGCGCTTCCAGACAAACCGACTGTCCGCTGACGATTTCAATTCCATTGTGGCTCTGGATCACCATACCATTTCCGTCGCTCATCAGAATACCCGACGGTTTTACACCATCACCGCTTCCCAGGATCGACAACTCATCCAGAAACAGATTCAGCCTTTTCCCATGTGCAGTTGTCAGAGTCCTTCTGCCCGGATCTGCCATATCTGCGCATGTACTTCCATTGCTTCCCGGACTGCAGACAGCCTGTCCGCTCCGTTCATCATGGTTTCCAAAATACAGGTTTACTCTCGTCCCGGGTTCCGGCATACAGTACATTATGTTTCCGGTCAGAGGCGTCCAGTGATATGGATATACATCCCTGCTGCCTTCTTCATCAATATCCAGATGGATACAAACCGTTTCTCTGTCGGTTTTCACAACACTGCCTCCCAGAGAGAACCCGGCAAACTGTTCATTATAAGAAACCGGTGTGCACATGCCTTCCGGTCGGCCGATCCGATAAACAAACTGGAGGATTCCTCCCGAGAGTTCTGCTCTTTTTTCACAAATCCGGCAGCCTGTCCCAAATCCTTCCACCTGATCTCCCACCTGATAATTCTGAATATCTTTCACCTCATAGTAAAGGAATGCAGATTTGGAAAGCCCTGTTTCTTTTCCGGTCCTGTAATACCTTTTATCCATCCCTGTATTTTTTTCAGCGTTTGAAAGGTGTACTGTTCTGCTTCCCTGCCGCATGCCAAACCACAAATGAGGACAGCTGCCTGACAGATCCGGCAGAATATAGCTGTGAAAATGGCTGGAAAGCCTCTTTATAAATTCCCAGTCTGTCTCTTCATATTGGATAAGAGGCTTTCCAATCTGTGTCTCTTTTCCAATGGAACAAATGGCAGACCCGCCTGCTTTTTGGAGAACCTGCTTCACAACATCTTTATAACTCATGGATATATCCTGAAAAGAGCAGCTTCTTTTCTCCTGATCCAGAAGATAACTTCCAGATACAGCAGAAAGAATAACCTGTCTTACGCCGCCTTCCTGGAATATATGTACCTTCTGAATCAGTCCGGCAAACAGCGGTATCTGTTCTGTCAATCCTTCCTCATCCGTATACATCAGTTTTATCTCTGAACCTTCTGACGGTAACCGTTCGGCCGGTTCCGGACTGTTGCCAAGATATCCTCTTACAGTCATTCGGCCGTGTTCATTGACCTTATGTTCTATCTCCAGATCCAGAATTCCGGTAACGTTGAACATACTGTCCAGAATCAGCCTGTCCATTGCAATTGCTTCCATAAACTGCCGCTTCCTCTTTTCTTCAGTCTTCCATCCCCAGTTCTGTCAGTCCCACGCCAACTGCGCCCCGCTTTAAAATGCTCTCTACAAAATCCAGTCTTCCAACTGTATAATTATTTTTAACGTCTCCAATCCGAAAAACTGCCTGATCATTCAGTTTCGATCTGGACAGAATTCCCTGTTTGATCACGCTCCTGTCCAGATTCAGTATGCTTTTTTCTGACAGACAGTGCTGTTTCCTGAAAACGGGCAGGAAATATCTCCGGCTTTTCTCATATACTGCATCCAGCAAAATAATTTCTTTAAAAATGGTCTCCGGCTGATACATGCAGATTACCTTTTTTATCAATTCGGATACCATAAGAAAAGGGCTGTCCACAATATCCGTAAACACGGTATCCGCATATCCTCTCATGAACAACAGTTCCCGCTTCGGCAGCAGATGCGCTTTTTCATAGTGAATGTTGCGCACATCAATACGTCCATACCAGTTGATAATCTCAGGGCTTGTCGTATATACCGTATCCGTATGCAATAAGAAATATTTCATTCTCTGTCACTCTCTTTTCCATAAAGTAAAACCGGCTTTTCCATAAGCATGCCCATGGCAACCTGCAGATCACCGGCCAGATCGGGACAATGCTCTCTTATCTGCCGCACCAGATCCGGAATCATCTTCTGAAACAAGGCAACTGCCAGAAAAATATAGTTAAGCACATACATTCTTCTTACTTCTGCCGTCTCAAAGTCCTTCAGCCTTATCACCTTCTTATGAAGGTATGACATAAGCGCGCCAAAGTCCTCCTCTATGTATTGAAAGAGAAAATCCGGCTTCCAGTATCGCCTGACCGGGTTCCGATCCAGATACATGTTTTCATCATAAACAGCAACCATCAGTTCATAACTTTTTGTAATGATACTGCTTTCCAATGGCGACAGAATTACAAAATTTATCTTTTTATTCGACTTACTGCATTCCGCTGTACATTCTGCCATTACATTCTGCAGTTCTTTTCGAATCCGTTCTCTGTTTTCATCACAATATACAGTAAGCTTCCGTAAGTTATCTTCGTAACATTCCTGAAGAAATTTTCCGGACAGTTCCTGTATTGTCTCTTTACGTGTCATCCTCTGTTATCCTCTCTAATTCAGACGCACTCTTGCTCCTTTCATCATTACATTGCCTGCCAGGGACATCTGCGTACCGTTCTGTTCCAGAACAATGGAATCCGGAGCATGAATCTCCACTCTGGAAGAGACACTTGACAGATCAATTGCCTGCTCGGATCGAATGATGACCGGAAGGTTGCTGGAAATTCTTATTCCCTCCCGATCCGAGAGTTCAATAGACATTCCCGCATTGTTTGTCATGATCAGTGCATCCGGCCTAAACAGCACTTCTTTCCCCTGCGCATTCATAATTGATTTATAGTCCGGATTGCAGCGTTCTTCCCCGTCAGATGATTCCAGATGTGAGGAGCTGATGACATATGCATGCTCTTCTGCCTGATCCGGAAAGTAAAGCCGCACAGAATCCCCCGGCTCCGGCATGCAGTACCATCCTGTCCCATCGGAAGAAGAATACACCGTAGCGTACGGAAACTTACAGACTCCCGACTTTCCCTTATTTTCATCGTCGGTAACAGAGATGCAGACGGTATCCCGGCTTACCGAAAGCACTGTCGCATTCAAAGATACGCCGATCACATGCGGATTGTATTCTGCTCCGGCAACGATATCCTTTTCTGCCATCAGATAACAGGTATGATACAGTTCACTTCCTTCCATCCGAGTATGGATCTGTACGATTCTGAGTTTATTTCCAAGAAACATCACGGTATCTCCAGGCTTGTATACATCTCTGACCTCTGTTTTCCAGCACATGGTTCCATTCGTTCTGATAACCTCGTAATCATTGGACAGAAGTTCTGTCTGTCCGGAACGTTGTGGAAATCCCAGAAAAAGCTTTGTCCCCTGCACCGTATGATTTGCCACGAGCACTGTATGTATGCGGTTTGCCATTCGCCTGAAGAATTCCCAGTCTGTTTCCTGATACTGACAGATGAATCTCCCCGTCTGCTCTCCTTTTCCTGCCGTAGATATCATTGCACCGCCGGGATATCTCTGCAGACAGGTCTGCAGTATTTCTTTATACATAAGACCCGAATCCTGATAGGTCCTGATATGCAGGTCCTGATCCATCAGCCAGGTACCGGTCTTCAGTTCCAGCGAAAGTATTTTCACATGATTCCTGACCTGAATCAAAGCTTCTGCCACAATGCCGTTGAACAGCACTGTCTCATTGCCGGATTCATCTGTCATAAATACGTCTGCCCATACATCCTGTTTCAGCATCTGTATATACGCTTCTTCATCGCCTGCATGGATATGACCCGATATTTTTACGGTTCCATGCTCATTGATTCCCTGAAAACCCTCATAAGATAATATATCTATAAATTCAAACGGCCTTACTTTTATAAACGTTTCTCTCATATTCGTGTTTCCCCCCCTGTACAGTCATGTATGGAACGCATCATACGTCTGGCCGCATCTCTCCATTCCGCCAGCTTTTTGTAAGGGCAGTTGAAGATTCCATGCATAAGATATCCTCCGACCGGAGTCACATACATCATGTAATAGATCGGATCATCCACACAAAATCCCTTGAAATCAAACCAGCTCACAGAAGAATTTCCCAGCTCTTCTTCCTCAAGATCGCAAAACACATATGCCGGATTTACTTTCTTAATAACCATCCGGAATTCTTCCGCTGCTTTTTTCGTCTGATCACAGCGTATCTTCATGCCATACAGACTGAAAGTCATATTAACAGAAGTATCCAGACTTGTTTTAATAATATGCGGACGCTGTTCTGACGGATATTTGATCCTCGCCAGATTGGATGGCAGATCTATAAAACTGGATGGCAGCATAATATCCATCTTTCCGTCAAACAGTTTCACCCGCTCAAATTCCATCAACTCTCCATCAATATACATTCCGGATTCCAGGTTCATATGCTCCTCATTTCTGGCTCTTCTCCGAAATTCGAGTATCTTCTCATCTAAAAACTCCATATGTTTTCCCTTCTTTGTTTAGTAAGTATCTACTGGATAACAGTCTATATAACAATTGGGATACATCTTTTTAATCTCCTGTATCTCATCTTCTGTAAAAGTTTTGTCCGGAGTGACTTCATATGGTTCCCCCATCATATGCATATATATCAATTCTCTCATATTTTCCAGTCCAGAAATGTCATCCATTATTGTTCCATATTGTAAAGTCAGATACTTTACATTTTCCAGAGCAGAAAGTTCTGACATATTACAGTTCACAAAAACACATACTTTAAACAAATGATGTCCCCCAAAACCGGGACCTCCGGTTTCTTCTACCATATAGTCATACGTCGTATTGGAGAATGATATCACATCTCCTAAATATGTGAACTGTATCCAAACATCATACTCCTCCGGAATCTCACCCGTCTCGGTTAACAGTTTCTCTATCAATGCTTTTGTAGATAATATTTCCTCTACATGATTTTCAATTCCTCCAGGTACGTCATACCAGAGAAAAAATTTCCGGCTCTCATGATGAAGCCCTACACTTTTCAATCTCAAACAATCAGGCCCTTCCAGTTTCATACCCCACAGGAATTTTTTACATTCCCAACCATTACGATATGGCGAACAGCAATACATAAATACAACTACAAAGATCACCGTGAAAACCACCACTGCTCTTTTCCTTTTTTTCATTTCTCACTCCTTTGTTATATAAAGCATGTTGCAAAAAGAGTAGTCATCCGGTTGTTCATTCGCATAAGAAATATAATCGTCATAATATATAAGATACTCTTTCCCCCATGATGACAATCTCAACATAGTTCGGGGCGGGTTATCCCATGAATCTTCTATTCCCAAAATAGTAATGTAGTGATTATTTACCGTACCACTATTTTCATATTTTCCTTTCGCTTTATTATATGCATAAAAATCAACTCCTTCCCTTTCTCCAAATCCAAGCTTAGGACCAATACACAGAATCACCGGCAAATCATTATCCAGCATCTCTGCCATTTTTGTTATCATCTCATCACTTTTCACTCCACCCCATTTTGCGGACAGGCCAAGATCAAACTGATCCGAATAGTTATTAATATTTTTTGCCATTAAAAATCCATTCAGCCCAAAATTCCGCACTACTGGAGAAAACACATTGTTTAATGCATAAATATAATTTTTATAGCTTTCGTAATTATATCCTCCATTAACTGTATCCGGCTCCACAATGTCTGTAAAAGCTGTCTCGTATTTTTTATCCTGCATGGACAAACTCAGCAGCAGATTGCCAACTGCAATCAGACCGCATCCGCATTTACTGATAATATCGTCCTGTGTTGCCCCTGCATACCATGCCTCATTTTTGAACCATCCCTGATTTCCACCCAGCATCATATTTCCATTCACATAGAATTCAGGAAAACCAGATAAGCCGACATTTGCTTTACGCTGATGTTCATGCGGGGCAGAAGCTCCTGCCTGACCTGTCTCTCCATCACACACATGCTCATCTTCATTCTCCACATTCTGTCCGGAATCTATCGGCTCAATCAGGCCGCCATATTTACAAACCAGAAATGAATTGCATGTGACCGTTGCCTCGCCGCAGGGCGCCTCCATCCTGGACCACGCTCTGGCCCTGTCTTCCGGATTTTTCAATCCATTATCAACAATACGGGTACTCGGATACGTATCCTGCCATACGCCAATGATAACCGGCGTACATTTTTCTCCTGTCACAGTTCCGGTTGATCCGTCCCGGCTGTTCTCTTCTGTTTTCACATAAGAAACTGTCTCCCTGGATACTCCCGGTCCGCCGGTTGGTTGACATACACCAAACATGGCAATATTGTAATTATCACCCGGCACACAGTCCAGTTCGTGTATCAGTGGATGACTGCCAATATAAACGCCATGACATTTTTTCAGGTTGATCCGCCTTTTATGACTTCCGTTCCGGCATACCAGCGTTGCACCTCTGACCAGATACTCAAGACTGCCCGTTTCACTGTGATTGGCAAGATACTCGGTGATCTTTTCCGTTGCCTCTTCTTCACTTTCAGCATCTGTTCCTTTGTCTGTATCCACCTGGCTGTGCATCTGTTCCATAAGTTCTTTTGACTTCTCATCATATTCTGCCAGTTTCTTCTGTTCTGCCAGTATTAGTTCATCCATTGATTTTGTTGTCATGGTCAATCCTCCTCACCTGTCAGCTTTCTTCAGAACAGCACCATCTCATCCAGCTCCATCGTCTCTTTTACATCGATAATACCAAAGTGATGCTCCCAGAACAGGAATACTTCATAGTTCAGCGGCAGAAACATGTCCTGCAGGAATTTCAGGCGGTTCTGCTCTTCTTTTTCTTCTTTCACGCCCACATAGATCAGTACCTGGCATACGGCTTCGTTGCTGGCGTAAACCAGAGAGTCCGGATACAGGCGCCGCATGACTTCCCGGAACAGGTGGATGGAGCTGCCGCACCGGTACAGCTTCAGAATCAGGCGCAGAAGCTGAGAAAGCTTTCTTTTCTCAAAGCCCTGCACCACTTCGGCGGCCTGACTCCCGCACACGCCGTCCAGCAGGTCAGAAAACAGGAACCGAAGCGCGTACTCCTGTCTGGACATTCCCTGCCTTAAGTCAAGCTGCACCAGATACTGCATGCAGATATCAAAAAAGAGCAGCCTTGTCTTTTCATATCCTTTCAGATTGATATCCAGAATCCCGGAAAATTCCTTCGCATACCGGTACAGCGGATTGATCTCTATCTCTTTCTTTTTGATTTCCCTGTTGTTGATCTCCTCCTGCACCACCTCCGTATAGGGACTGCCGTCCCGCACCGGAACATACCGAAGATCTTCTCTCTGGATTCCGCAGCGGTCCGCCTCCAGCGCCGCTTCCCATGCATAATTCACCCGATCACCCCCACACACCGGTATTCGCTGATCTCCATCTGGATCTGTGAGATCACAAACCGTACCATGCATCCGTTCAGATAATGACCCGGTTTCACTTCCCGGAACCGGATCAGAAGGATCCGGCGGCTCTCCATGGGGAAGAGTTCGTCTCTGACGAACCGGTTCATCCCCCGGACTGCCGGAAAATCTTCCGTATGCTCACGGATCTCATAGTCTTCCGCCTCAATGTAGTCCCGGACATCCAGTTCCGTGATCCGCCGGAACAGGTCCGCCTTCGTCAGCAGCGGCACGCCGCAGCCTGCCGCATACCGTCTGAGGAAAGAATCCCGTCTCCTGTTGGTCAGAAACGGCGCGTCATAATCCAGAGAGCGCACTGCCGGCAATCGTACGATATGCAGCGCCTTCCAGCCCTCAAAGGTCTCTTTTGGGGAACGGATCACGATCTTCTTCTTTTCATGCCGGATCTCCAGGATCTCCTCGTTGGAAGCGATCAGATATCCGTCCTGTTCTACCTGATCTTCCAGTGAAAATTCGTGCTCATAGCAGATTCCGTCCATGCCGGGAATCATAAAATCCGCACTGTCAAAAGAAAGCCATTCCACATTCCAGAGCGGAAGGACGTCCGTTTTCACAAAGCGTTCATATGCGCCGTACTGGATCTGCATTTCTTCCAGAGTCGGCCTGCCGGTTTTCTCATGCCGTTGATCCTGTGCGCCGTTTTCTTCCCTGATCCCCACAGGATCCAGATAGACATCATAAAATTTGTCCAGATATCCCGTATGGACCGTCTGCCACGGAACATGGTTATCCAGAAAGATATGATAGAGCCGTTCTATCATCTCCTGATACCGCTCTGCCGGACGGACCTGCACTCTGACTTCTCTCTGCGTAAGATCAGCGGAAAAGCTTCCCTCTTTTAAAAATCGTTCCTGCATGCCGTCATCCGCTTCCAGAAAGATTGTTCCGAGAAACAGTTCCCGATCCGTAGTCAGTTTTTCCGCCAGCGCCTCCTTTTGAAGGTCCAGCGGGTCCACAGGAAAAAGCGTCTCATTGGTGGGATCGTAATGTTTTTTCTGAACGATGGTCATTGCGGTCTCGTACCGGTTGGCTGCAATCTCAGTCTCCTCATAGATGCGCCGCTCCAGCTTCCTGTATTTTTCTTCCGTACATGCCAGAATCCTGCCAAGTCCGTGAAGCAGCGCCTCTTTTGCATCTTTCCGTTCCTCCAGATCATCGATCTTCCGCAGCTGTTCCTCGATATACCGCTCAAAGTCGAACGGATACTCCTGTACGGCCGACCGGTTGTCCTCTGCCCAGCCTGACATAACCTCTCCCCCTTTATCTGCTGTTTTACGCTTTTATTCTGCCGGTGCTGCAGCGGCTTCTTCCTGCTCCATTCCTGTCTCCAGGAGCTCCAGCAGTCCGTCGATCCTGTCCACCTCTTCATCCATTTTTAATTCCCGGTAAATATTTTTGGCAAACAGATACTGTTTCTTTGCCTCCAGACGGTTTCCTTCCGCTTCCCGCGCCTTTGCCGCCTCCATATAAGCTTCCGCCTGCTGCTTTTTCGCCTCTGCTTCCTGCCCCTTCTGATCGCTGGAGCTGATCTTCGTCCGGATCAATTCCGCATGGACATCGTCTCCCATTTCCTGATATTTTTCCAGTGCCATGGCGTAGTAAGCGTCGGCGCTGCTGTAATCGCCTTCCGCAAAGGCCCGGTCTCCGTCTGCAGCCAGCTGAACCGCGCCGGCCTCGTTCTCCGCCTGTTCCTGAGCTTCCTGCCGGCTTTCTTCCTCGGCTTCGTTTCGGCTGGCATACAGATTTTCCAGTGCATCCATGGCCTCTTTTCTGCCCTCTTCAAAATACGTTCCCGTGGCAAGCCTTTTGGCCTGCAGGTATTTTTCCTCCGCCCGGTCATAATCTCCCTGCGCCGTCAGCGTATCCCCCAGCTGGATATAGTCAAAGACCGACAGATAATCGGTGATGATTCCCAGTCTTTTCTCTATGTATTCATCTGCGATCCGGTCTGCACAGCGGGAACGTTCCCTGGCGGTCACATAAGCGGACTGTGCTTCCTGATAGTTCTGATCTCCGAACAGTTCCTCCGCCGCATTGACCGCTTCGATCAGCTTCTGATAATCGGCAAGATCGCCGATCTCTTCTTTTCGTCTCAGCTTTTCCGCCAGTGCAAGTGCTTCGCCGCACTCTTCTTCCGCCCGGATGAAGTTAGCATCCTGGATATATTCGATCATCCCCGTGTACCGGCGCTCCAGCTCTTCCATCTGCTCCCTGTGCCGCTTTGTCAGAAACCACAGCACTGCGGCAAGTATGATCAGCACGATCAGAACTGCCGCGCAGATCAGAATGATCTTTTTGATCCTGCGCTTCCGGTTCGGGTCCAGATATACTTTGTCCACAAAGACGGCAGCAAAGGTATAGTTCTCCAGTTTTGCCGGCTGTCTGGACAGAAGCAGGTCCTCCACCAGATCCAGACTTTCCTGCGGATCGTCCTTTGCCTCGGAGAATACGTCGTCCAGTTCGCCGCCGTCCAGATTTTCCCACACGCCTCTGGTATACAGGGTCAGGATGTCTCCGTCGTTCAGGCGGATCTTGTCCGATACCTGCGGACAGAAGCCCCTCCCCTGTCCCAGATAAGCGTACAGATTATTCCGCTCTTCATGTCTGGCAAGGGCGTCTTCGGTCAGGTCCAGCTTCTTCTGCATATCACTCCCCAGGGAAGTGTCGAAGGTCTGTTCTACCACCACCCCGTTCCGGTAGAGCCGAAGTCTCGTATTACCGGCGTAGCCATAACGAGCTCTGACATAATCCGTCACTACCACTGTCACCGACGCCTTCAGCCGGCTTCTAGTGTCCGCCTCCGCCAGCGCCTGATTCGCCGCCTTCAGGTAAGACCGAACGGCCCGTTTTTTCATGGAAGGATGCTCCTGAAATGCCAGGAGGATCGTCTGGGTCGCCAGCCTTGCACTGTCCGCGTCCGGCAAGTCGTTCAGGCCGTCCGCAATCACATAGCACGCATATTTGTCCAGTTCCACAAAAGCAAAGTAGTCGTTGTTCTCCAGTTCGGAACCGGCTTCGGATAGAAAGCCTGTCTTAAATGTACTGTTCTGTTTCCGCATGGTTTCTTAATTCCTTTGTTTTCTTTCATTTTTCAAAGACTCACAGCTGCTTTAAATCTATTTGATCCAGTTCTCCAGATACTTCTCTGCATCTTTTATATAAGCATTAAGAACACAAACATTCTGCTCATCAGGTATGAATACTTCATATTTGTAAATTTCCAAATTGATCATAAGGTACTTCATGACTTTCTTTTTCTTTAATTCGCACAACCAGATCATCCCATTTGATTTAAATACAGAATTGATTTTCAGAATTTCAAATATACTATTCAATCCTACTCCTTATTCTTTCTCCATTTTTTTCTATCAGAACTCCAAACTTTAAATTTGGCAAATATTGAACAGTTAATCTGTCTCCTTCATCTATGGGATCTCCATAAAAAAAAGTTACATATACCACTTCCTGCGTTTCTTCATCTACAACAGGTACTGACATCCTGTTAAGTTTAGGAGGTTTACAATCCTTTTGCGCTATACCCTCTATCGTATATATATTTTTTTGAATTATATTAGGAATGTCCTGTATTGCAGGAATTACTGCGGCAACACATAGATATATCAATATACCTCCAGCCAACAGTTTCAATACGATATCCTCCGCTCCATCAAACGTTTCTAAAAGCGGCTCTTTTTTTATCAAGCACTTGAAATACCATCCATATAATATTATAGAACATATAAAAATCTCCATAACACCTAATATAAGTGCTTTCATTGATCCCCTCCTGAATATAAGTTTTTATTAGTCAATCTTCCCAGAACTCATAATATCTCCATAAATCGCATTCATACCTCCTGCTACTATAGCTTCCAGCCAATCCAGTGTTTCCTGTGATACTGCTTTCCGGAAACCATGTGCCAAATCGTATGGCAACATTTTTTGAATTTCAACATTTGCAAACTTTCCCAAACCTGCTGTTACAACAACATCAAACAAAATTCCCCACCAATTTTCATCTAATCCTACTGTCAATTTTTCCAATGTTTTCCCAATTGCTGTAGCCATTCCTGCACCTTTAGCCGGACCACCGGTTATGCCGATTATGGCTCCCATGACTGATCCAGTATAAGATTCCGGCGAAGAAAAGCTTTCCTGCCCCAAATCAGTAGCAATCTGACACCCAATCCCCAAAAAAGCTCCTGCCGGATTGACAGCCATTCCCAAAGCGATAACGGTAGCATTCATGCCACCCCGCATAAAACCATCCGCACCATTCATGTCACGGTTTTCATAATACTGTTCCC
>CAJUDY010000040.1 GCA_910584945.1 uncultured Lachnospiraceae bacterium
TGGGTACAAGCGTTTGGAGACGGACAAAAATAAGCTTGCCATAGATGAGCCTGCAGCCAATATTGTCAGACTCATTTTTGCAAAAAGAATCGAAGGGCAGAGCAACCAGCAGATTGCAGCTTTATTAAACCAGATGAAAGTGCCTACACCCATCCGGTACAAGCAGGAAAGCGGCAGCCATGCGAAAACTGCTTTCCAGATTTACAGCACACCAAAGTGGTATGGCACTACAGTACGGCGTATCCTTGAAAATGAAATATATACTGGTACGCTGGTTCAGGGAAAGACCTACCGGCCCAATTACAAGATCCGGAAACCTGTTGCAAGACCGCAGAAAGACTGGTTCCGCAAGGAAGGCACCCACGAAGCCATTATCAGCCGAATGGATTTTGATCTGGTTCAGAACATACTGGATACAGATACGCACCAGTCTGCCGGACAGGAAACGATTTATCCCTTTTCAGGCATTGTATACTGCGGCAACTGCCACCAAAGTTGCAACCGCAAGCAGACAGTAAAGAAAAACAAAAGCTATTTCTATTATGGCTGCTATCTTTCCAACCACACCACCTGCTGCAAGGGATTCTGCATCAATGAGTCCTATCTGGAACAGGCTGTGTTAAATACGTTATGTCAATACATAAATGACCTGACTGATATGGAACAAATGCTTTCCCATTTGGAAAACATCCCCAACCAGCAAGCCGAAGTAAAGACATTGACACAGGAAATCCAACATGCGGAAACTGCTTTGCAAAAATACCAGGCGCTTCTTGCCTCCCTTTATGAGGATTACCATGAAGGCTTGCTAAATAGAGATGAATACTTAGACTTAAAGGAGTCCTATCAGGAGCAGGTAAACGAACTGGCAGAGGCGTTGGATAACATGACCGCACAACAGGATGGACTGACTGCCGCATTCAAAGCAGACACCTCCCATATAGATGAGTTCCGAAAATATATGGAATCTCCGATCCTAAATCGCAAAATGCTGGTGTCTATGGTAAAAAGGATATACATTTATCCCAAAAACCGGATACATATTGTTTTCCGGTTCCCGGATGAGTTTGAAAAGCTGCTGCATTTCCTGCCAGACGCTGTTTCCGATAAGCTCATAGCAAGGGAGGTGTAGAGAGATGCCACATAAAAGAACGGGCAGAATTACTGATACAGCCGTTATGACCCCTCAAGCTACTCCTCCTGAGATTTACCTTACCGGATTATATTTGCGCATATCCGGGGAGGAAGCTGCAAAAGGGGAAAAACTGAATAACCAGAGGGACTTGCTGTTAAGCTATGTAAAAAAACAAAATGATTTAAAAATTGTAGATATTTACTCCGACAACGGAGAAACTGGTACAAACTTTGACCGGCCTGAATGGAACCGCCTGATGGAGGATATAAGAAAAAAACGCATCTCATGTATTGTGGTAAAAGATTTGTCAAGATTTGGAAGGAACTACATAGAAACCGGAAATTACCTTGAAATGGTGTTTCCTGCCTTGAAGGTCCGCTTTATAGCAGTCAATGACAACTATGACTCAGGACAGTTGGAAAACAGTGCCCTTCAACCGTTAGACACCATGATTAAGGGAATCGTGAACGAAGCCTATGCAAAGGACATTTCCCGCAAGATATTTACTGCAAAAGAAATCCAGCGAAAAAACGGATTATATTATGGGAACGTGCCTCCTTATGGCTACTGCAAAGATCCGGCGGACCCACACCATCTGATCGTCAACCAGGAAACGGCACCTACAGTAAGGCAGATTTTTCAGTGGAAGCTTGAAGGCATGGGCAACTTCCAAATTGCCCGGCTCTTAAATGAAAGCAATATTGCGGCACCGATGCGGTATCAGTTTCTGGCAGGCGCTGTAAAAGCTCCACGTTACGAAAACAGCATTTGGCAAGGCATTACCGTTAAAGTTATCCTGAGCAACCGCACTTATACCGGGGATTTGGCAATGGGGAAAAAGAGGAAAAACCTCTCTAAAAATCTAACCAAAATCAAGAATATCCCCTATGAGGACTGGATAATAACGGAAAATACCCATGAAGCCATCATAAGCCGTGAATTATTCTTTGAAGTTCAGCGCATTTGTATGCATGAGCTGGAAAAAAACAGGTCAAGCCGTTACTGTCATTCGGATATTGATTCGCCGGATGATATTTTTGCCGGATTGGTTTACAGCGGGAACACAGGACTCAAGATGTACCGCACACGAAACTATTATGAAAAGCATGGCATGAAATATCGTTATACCACTATTTCACAAAGGGATGCGGACTACTCAAAATGTTCAATCGTTACCATTAAAGAGGAGCAGATACGGGAAACCCTTGTCTGCATCCTGAAAAAGCAGATGGAATTAGCATTGGAACTGAATGATTACCTTACCACGATACAGGAACATCAGACATTTCTTAACAGAAAGGAGGCTTTGGAAAAGCAAATCAATGAACTTGCCGCAAGGCATAAAGAACTTACTTCTATGCAGTCAGATTTATACCTGCATTATTCGGAAGGACTGCTTACCCGTGAAAAATATCTTGCACAAAAGGAAGAATACAGACTGAAAAAGCTTTCATCAGAAAACCGTCTGGCAAAACTGAAATCCACCCTTGAACGCTTGAAAGTGCGCTTTTTCCCACATAACCCATACATCTGGCTTCTATTGGAATTTTATGAAGGCGATTTCTTGTCAAAGGATCTTTTACATAGGTTAGTTGACAAAATTTATGTCTACGATTCCAAAACACTTGAAATTGTCTTCAAATATCGGGATGAAATAGAACCTATACTCAAGTTCCGGGAAAGCGAGGTGATGCAATGAAAAGCAATTATTCTTCTGAAAATTTTATGGAGGACAATATCCTTGCCTGCTATCTGAGGGTATCCGATGAAGATTTTGACTTGAAACAAAATGTCCTGAAGGATGAAAGCACCAGCATCAGCGCACAGCGGCGGCTGATACACAGCTATATTGAATCAAAGCCGGAGCTGAAGCAGATGAACATAAGAGAGTTTCTGGATGACGGTTATTCTGGTACGAATTTTGAACGGCCAGCAATTCAGGAAATCTTTCAACTGGTGTCCGAGGGCAGGATAGGCGCTATTATCGTAAAAGACATGTCACGGTTTGGACGAAACTATATCGAAACTGGCTGTTATATTGAGCAGGTTTTTCCTTTAATCGGAATACGGTTCATATCCATCAATGATTCCTTTGACAGCTCAGAGTATATCGGTAATACACCCGGACTTGAAATGGCGTTCAAAAATGTTATTTATGACTATTACAGCAAGGATTTGTCTGCCAAAGTAAAGAGCATTAAGAAGATACAGCAGAAACGTGGAGACTTTGTGGCAGCAAAACCGCCATATGGATATATTATTTCTCGTGGCGGCGATGCCCGATACTGTGACCGGCACAAGCTGGAGGTTGATCCCAAATCTGCACAAGTTGTAAAGAATATATTTCGTCTGACGCTTTCCGGATGGAAACCAGTTAGAATTGCACAATGGCTAAATGAACTGCTTATCCCTACCCCTGCACAGAGGTTACACAAACTTTATGGCTTTCAATGCGGCGGTTTCACTGAAGATCAACTAATGTCCCAAATTTGGAAGCCTGTACAGGTCTCAAAAATCCTTCAGGATGAAACCATGACGGGAGCGACTGTCAACAACCGCGTTCAGGTAAAAGGAATAGGCAGCCGAAAGTTCAAGCGGCAGAAAACGGAAGACCATGTAGTTGTCAGGGATACCCATGAAGCAATTATTGACAGGGATACATTCCTTCAGGCGGCTGCAATTATCCGTAATCGCAAGACTGTTCGTACTGATAACCGGAAAAAGAATGAAAACCTATTTTACCAGAAGATTTTCTGCGGCCATTGTGGATGCCGGCTGAAGCATGAAGTGCATACGCGCCATTCCCGTATTGATGCGATTTATTACTGCCCTCATGCAAGACCTTCAGGCGGAGGTACATGCAATCTGCATTCCATAAAAGATGAATTTCTAAAGGAACAAGTGCTACGTCCGCTACAGGTTCAGGTTCAGCTTATTTTGGACAAACAGATGCCTCTCCCAAAGTCAGACAAAGAAAAGTTTCAGAGCAGGCTGCGGGCAATTTCACGACTGCAGGAACAGAATAAGGGTAAAGTTCCCCGTCTCTACGAGGAATACAGAACAGGGAAGATAAGCCGGGAACAATTTGTCAAACAAAAAGATGCTATATCATCTGCAAACAATGAGCTTGACTCGGAAAGGAGTGAAATAGAAGAAAAATTATACGCCATAGAATCCGCACAGAAAAAAACTGAGTCAGAATCACTTCTGGAAATAACCAGACTTAAAACCCTAACTCAGAATGCTGTTGATTTATTTGTAAGTAAAGTCGTTGTAAATTCTCCGGATTCCATTGAAATCACTTGGAAATCAAAGGATATATTTGAAGAAATGTACAATAGGAATGCCTGAAAATCAGCATTCCTATCGAAAAATGAATGATATACAAAAGATTGTAACTATAAACCGGTTTGTCTGTCTGAAACACAATACTCCACAATCACAATCGGGACTTCCGTCTTTTTCAGAAGATAGTAACTCTCATTCGCCTTTGCCTCCCGGTGGTTCTCCGGGTCCACATAGGCAATCAGCTTTTCCTGCAGGGTCCTGGCCAGCCGTTCTCCTTCCTCAGAGGTGCCGTAGTAAAAGACCTGGGCTCCGGTCACGTATTCTTCATGATAACTGTTCTGGTGGATACTGACCACGCAGTCCGGCTGCGTCTCGTTGATCAGCGCACAGCGGTTCTTCATGTCCTGGACCTTCTTATTGGAAGTCTGCTCCTCGTAAAGCCCTGCGTCCGTCTCCCGGGTCATCACCACCTCCACATCCTGCTGCTCCAAAAGCTTCTGCACCTTTTTCGCAATAATCAGATTCAGATCCTTCTCCAGAGAGTCGTCCACGCCGATCTTGCCCGGGTCGCCGCCTCCATGTCCTGCATCCAGCACCACCGTCCACTTTTTTGGCCCGGCCTCTACCTGGCTGCTGGACGCCTGTTCCCAGCCCTTCCCTGCCAGAATACAGGCGCACAGGATCAGAACCACCGACATTAACAATTCGATCTTCTTTTTTTCCATTATAAAAAAACCGCCGCACATACTTTCCCTAAAGTATATGCGGCGTCGGCCTTCCTATTCGATCAATTCACATATTTCAGAATCACATCCCAGACGGCAGGACGCTCAAAGCCCAGCTTCCAGGAGGCAACTCCGGCCAGCTCATACTGCTTTATCAGCTTTACCTTTTCCTCAATGGAGCGCTCCTCCTCCATCCACATCTGATAGATACTGCCTTCATATTCCAGCTCCAGGTAGTACTGCCTGGAAGTCTCGTCCCAGGTCGGCTCCACCTCGTTGTTGACCGCTTTCTGAGAGGCGCCGTCCATGCCCAGCGCTTCGCTGGTCACCTCCTGGTTCTCGTCGGTCCGCCAGAACCGGGTGTAGAAAGGCACGGCGTTGATCACCTTTTCCTTTGGAACCTCCTCCAGGGTTTTCTGAATTCCGCTTTCCACGAATCCAAAGGAAGCCACGGACCCCGCTACCTCGGAGTTGGCCGGGTGCTCGTCATATCCCATAATGATCACATAATCTGCAATCGCCCCCTGCTCCCTGCGGTCGTAGAACCGGTTATATTCCGCCGGCACATAATTGTCCACCGACAGCACGATGCCGTTCAGCCGGCACATGATCGACAACTCCCGAATGAACTCCAGATACCCTCTTGCACTGCTCTCATTGATGAACTCCATATCCAGATTCAGCCCGTCCAGATCATACTGGATCGCCTGAGCAATCAGATTGTTCACCAGTTTCTGGCGGCTGGTGGTCTTGGAAAAGATCTCCTGGTCCGTGATCGTATCCTTATAGGTAATGTCTTCCACCAGCCCCCATACTTCCAGTCCATTTTGATGACAATGGTTGACATAATTCTGATCCGCCAGAGATTCAATCCCTCCCTCGTCGTCTTTTAACCGGAACCAGGTGGGCGATATGGTCGTCAGCCCCTTGGTGTTGGAGAGCATCCGGTAGATATTCTCGTTCGCGTCCCCATTCGATACCTGGTGCCATGTCAGATTGATGGTGTAATCTTTGACGATATTCGTATAGACCGGCTCCGCAAACTCCGGCTCCGGGATCGTCTCCTGGGACACCGATGAGATCTGCTTGTCTCTCACATAACCGATATACCCGTCTTTGGTGAGCACTCTGGTCCACTCGTCAATCTCTTCCACCTCTTCCAGCACATACATGGCGGCGCCCTTTTCCACCGTGGTCAGAATTGGGCTTTTGATCCCCGCCTGATAGCGGACCTGTGTCTTTTTCTGCGCCGTCACCACATCCCGGCTGCCGAATTCATCTACGATATATACCCGGTTAGGGTCTTCCCAGTAGTCATAGGTGAAGTTTGTATATTTATTGATAAAATCCAGCGCCACATAGGCGTGATCCCCGTCCGCCCGCAGCATCACATAGTCTTCATTCTGCTTCGCCTTCGCCACCGCATACTCGCTGCTTCCCACTTCCACGCTCACAAGCTCCGTAGGCAGGGCATACAGATAGGTATTTTCCGCCGCATCCCAGTAAAATCTGGAATTCAGATATTGATAGACGGTCTCCACATCCAGGTAGACTCTTCCGTCAATCAGCTTTCCTTTATCCTCCAACAGCAGATCGTTTAACAGGACCGCAATCTCCTGGTCGTTCTCCAGATGAAAATATTCGTTTGTATCCGCCAGTTCCTTGGAAGGAGAATACTTCTCATACAGCATCCGGCCCACCATCACGCCGCCCACCACAAAAACCAGGAACACCGCGATCAATACCGGAATTACCTGAGGCGAAAGCCTGCGTCTGCGCTTTCTCGGACGCCTTCTTTTTCCATTTGCGCGGCGCGGCCTTTTTTCCCGCCGCTCTTCCATCTCTTCTCTTTCTCCCATATCTTCCCTTATCATGAACGTCCTCCTGACAACTTTATCCCTCGTAAAAACCAGATCCCCTGCAGCGCTTCTTTTTCAGAAGGCGCTACAGGGCGGAGCAGGGGCCAAAAACCGCCCCTCTACGCCGCAGGCACCTGATGTAAGTGTTTCCTGTCTGTTAGTATACCACAAAGCTGTCGTTCTCACCACTAAAATTCTCCGGGCATAGAGACTTTTCTTCCTATTGGTTATGTTCTCCGACAGCCTGGGCTTTCATACACGGCGCATGTACATTTCCAAAAGAAGGATTTGGTGTGATATATTATAAAATGCACACGCCGTCCGGCTTTGCATCCCCCCTTATGCCATTCAAAAACAATTTGGAATTCATTCACAGATTCTGTGAAAAGAATCAGAAACATAGACTTACAATACCATTATACACTGCACAACCCTTTTTTCAAGGATTTTCACAAAAATTTCAGAAATTTTTCCTTCAATTCACAAGCTGTCAGGCTTTACATATTCCCGATTATTGTTTATACTATACTAAACTATAATATTTTAAACAGGTTGTGATCGCATGAAAATAGAAAAAATCAATGAAAACAAAATACGTTGTATTCTGACACGCGACGATCTGGAAGTACGCCACATCAAGCTGAGTGAGATCGCCTACGGCTCAGAGAAGGCACGTTCTCTTTTCCGGGATATGATGGAACAGGCCTCTCACCAGTTCGGCTTTGAAGCGGATAATATTCCACTAATGATTGAAGCGATTCCTATGCCCAACGAGTGTATTATACTGGATATAACCAAAGTCGCGGACCCGGAAGAGTTAGACACCCGGTTTTCCCGGTTTTCCCAGGGCAGCGGGGATGGTCCCGACGACTACCCTGCAAAAGAATTTCTGCCTGACGGCGCCGACGAGATTCTGGATCTTTTCCAGAAGCTTCTGGAGCACCGTCTGAAAAATGCGCCCAAGGAGACCCGGGAGCAGCAGGCGGCTACCCTGGCCAACGAACTGGATATGCGTCAGCTCTATCTCTTCCGTCGGCTGGATTCCATCGTGGAGGCCTCTCAGGTGCTCAAAGGAATCTATCACGGAGAGAACCGTCTTTACAAGAACCCGGAGACCGCCTGGTACCATCTGGTGATCACCAAGTCGGATCATACGCCGGAACAGTTCAATAAGGTGTGCAACATCCTTTCCGAATACGGTTCCAGCAATAAATATTCCGCTTCCAACGAAGCATACATGCAGGAGCACTTTACTCTCCTGATGGATGGCAGCGCCCTTCAGCAGCTTTCTCAGATCTAGCGCAGCGTCCGTTCCGAACGGAGCTTTCCCTGTTTTCTGGCATTTTTTCAGAAAACAGGGATTTTTTTGTAGTAACAAAGGGTGAATCCTCGTTATGTTTATATTAAGAAGAAATGAATCAAGGGAGGTATTGTACAATGATGAAAAAGGCAAGATTTTTTCTGGCACTGCTGTCCGCCGCTGCTTTGACCGCCGGTTCCCTGTCCGGATGCGGCGCCATGACGGATACAGGCGTTCCCGCGGACGCAGAGGACAGCGGCTCCTGTGAAGCGCCCGCCAGCGACGACGGCGCCGACCTGTATACGCCGGAAGCCGGGGCGGTCATGGAAGAGGAAGGAATGCTCCTGGAAGAGCACAATACGGAGGAATATTCCGCCGTCACCGACAACCGCTTTCTCTCGGTGAAAAACCATCCCCTCTCCACCTTCGCCGCCGATGTGGACACGGCTTCCTACGCCAATATGCGCCGTTACGTCAACAGCGGAGAGCTGCCCCCGGCGGACGCCATCCGGATCGAAGAACTGGTCAACTATTTTCACTATGACTACCCGCTTCCGGAGGAAGACCGGCCCTTCTCCTGCTCCACGGAAGTGGTTCCCTGTCCCTGGAATGAAGACACGCTTCTGATGCGGATCGGTGTCGCCGCCGAACCCATCCCCGCGGAAGAACTGCCTCCTCAGAACCTGGTCTTCTTAATCGACGTCTCCGGTTCCATGGACGGACCGGACCGTCTGGATCTGGTCAAGCGCGCCTTCCTGCTTTTCTGTGAACAGTTGAAAGAGGGAGATACGGTTTCCATCGTCACCTATGCTTCCAGCGACCAGATTGTACTGGAAGGAGCCGGAGCCAATGAGCGGGACATGATCATGTACGCCGTTGAGGCCCTCTTTGCCGGAGGCTCCACCAACGGCTCCGCCGGTATCGAGACCGCTTATGAGCTGGCGGAGAAGTACCGGACCCCTGAGGGCAACAACCGAATCATCCTTGCTACCGACGGGGATCTGAACCTCGGCATTACTTCGGAAGGAGATTTAAAGCGCCTGGTGGAAGAAAAGCGAGACACCGGAATCTTCCTGTCCGTCATGGGCTTTGGCTCCGGCAACTTAAAAGACAACAAGCTGGAAACCCTGGCAGACAACGGGAACGGCAACTATACCTATATCGACAGTATCGTCCAGGCCCGCAAGGCTCTGGTGGAAGAAATGGGCGCTACACTGCATACTGTAGCGAAAGACGTGAAGCTTCAAGTAGAATTTAATCCCCGCACGTTAAAGGGCTATCGTCTGATCGGCTATGAGAACCGCCTGATGGCGGCAGAAGATTTCGCTGACGATACCAAAGACGGCGGAGAGCTGGGGGCCGGACACCAGGTCACTGCCCTGTACGAGCTGGTCCCTCTTGACTCCCCCATGGAGATGGATGAGGCGGACCTTCGCTACCAGGAGGAGCCCGACGTCTCCGATTCAGAAGACTTTTGTACCGTGTCCATCCGTTACAAGGAACCCTCCGGCAGCGAAAGCACGCAGTTCGACGTCCCGGTAACCGGCCAGGTATCGGAAAGCCCAAGTCCGTCCACTTTCCTCGCCTCTCTGGTGGCCCAGACCGGTATGCTCCTTCGGGACTCCCCCTACAGCGGCACTTCCGACTATGACGGGATTCTGGAACAATTGGAGCAGCTTGACGAAGAGATCAAAAGCCCCTACACCGATGAACTGGAAGATCTGGTCCGCCGAATGAAGCACTTGAAGCGAATGGGAAGTAATCCAGAATATTAAACTGAGGTAAAAAACGCCGCTCTTAAGGCAGTATCATCTGCCTTAAGAGCGGCGTCCTTATGACGATCAGCTTATCCTCTTACGCGCCGAGGAAGTTATTCAGTCTTGCCACCAGTACATCAGGATCCATCCCGTGAACCAGCGCCGCCTCTTCCAGGCTCTCCGCCTGTGCGGACGGACATCCCACGCAGTGCATCCCCTCCCGCATCAGGATCGGGATGATGCTCTCATCCATCTTCACCAGGTCAGAGATGATCATATCTTTTGAAATCTTAGCCATCTTCAGGTACCCTCCTATCATATTTTCCATCATGTGCCTTTCTACACAGCCACATATGCATATATTATAAAACCATTTACTTGCAAAATCAAGGGAGTATGTTATAATAAACTCGTAAAGTCCTTTATTCCAGAAGGACAAGCCGACAATTTCATAGGTGGAGGGATGTATATGGAATCAAAGCGCTATATGATCTCTGACGCTGCCAAGATTGTGGATGTGGAATCTCATGTTCTCAGATACTGGGAGGATGAGCTGGAACTTCCGATCGAACGCAACGAGATGGGTCATCGCTGCTATACTGAAGATAACATCCGTATGTTTCATCACATTAAGGATCTGAAGGAACAGGGCTTTCAGCTGAAAGCGATCAAAGTACTGATACCGGAGATGGAACAGGGCAATGTACCACCGGCGATTGTCCGCGAACCAGAACCGCCCGTCGGCGACAAGATGGAACAGTTCCAGATGATTCTGGGCAAAGTCGTCTCCCAGGCCATCCGGGAGAATCAGCAGGAGATGGGCAAGGAGTTAAGCCACCAGGTTTCCACCCAGGTAGTCAAAGAGATGGATTACCTGTTCCGCCTTCAAGAAGAACGGGAAGAGACCCATTACAAGAAGCTGGACGAGTTGATCCGCTCCTCCCAAAAGCAGCGCAGGCTTCTGGCTCTTGGAAAAAAACGGGAGAAGAAGGTAAAGGAACCCAAGATCAAAGAGGCAAAAGTCAAAGAGCCAAAGAATAAGATAAAAGAAGAACGCAAAAAACCATGGTTTTTCGGCGCACAGCCAAAAAAAGACATAGTCCTTTAGGACTATGTCTTTTTTCATGCATTATGTAGTATGAATTATTCCGCAGAAATTGCCTCATTCGGACATTCTGCTTCGCAGGTGCCGCACTCCAGACACGCATCAGCGTCGATCACATACTTGCCATCTGCCTCAGAGATTGCGTCTGCCGGACAGACTTCTGCACAGGAACCGCATCCTACGCAGTCGCCAGAAATAACGTATGCCATGGTACTTTAATCCTCCTTTACAAATTTTCGATACCCCTTTGAAGGTTTCTGCATCTATTTTAATATAAATATCCGCAATATGCAAGCCTCTTTTTAAACCGGCTCGCGGTCCATATCAGTAAATTTGGTGAGCTCCGGAATCCACAGAAGATTCACCGTTCCGATGGGGCCGTTTCTCTGCTTTGCGATGATGACTTCCGCCACTCTCTGCTCCGCCTCCGACAGATCCCGGTTGTAATACCCCTCCCGGTACAGGAACATGACCACGTCCGCATCCTGCTCGATGGCCCCGGACTCCCGAAGGTCTGAGAGCATGGGGCGATGGTCCGGACGCTGCTCCACCGCACGGCTTAGCTGAGACAGGGCGACCACGGGCACGTCAAGCTCCCGGGCCAGCGCCTTTAAACCTCTGGAAATCTCAGAGATTTCCTGCTGCCTGCTGGAGGCATTGCTTTGATTGTCCCCGCTCATCAACTGCAGGTAATCAATAATCACAATCTTGATATCCGCATCCATCTTCAGCTTCCGGCACTTGGAGCGCAGAACCGGCAGCGTAATCCCCGGCGTATCGTCGATGAACAGCCTGGAAGCGGCGATGTTGGCGGAGCCTTCCACCAGATTCATCCACTCCTCGTCCGACAGACGACCGGTACGGATCTTCTGAGCGTCCACATGGGACTCCAGCGACAGCATACGGTTCACCAGCTGTTCCTTGGACATCTCCAGGCTGAAGACCGCCACCGCATGGTCCTTTTTAAAAGCCATATGCTGGGCCAGATTGAGCACGAAGGCTGTCTTACCCATAGAAGGCCTTGCGGCGATCAGCACCAGATCCGAAGGCTGCAGACCGGAAGTCTTGTAATCCAGGTCCATAAAGCCTGTTTCCAGCCCGGTCACTCTGCCCCTCGCCCGGGAAGCAGCGTCGATCTTCTTCATCACATTGATGACGACCTGACGAATCGGCACAAACTCCCTGCCCCCGCCCCGCTGAGCCAGTTCAAAAACCCGCTTCTCTGCCTCCGCAAGCAGTTCATCCACCTTCCCGGAGCCGGCATAACAATGGTTCGCGATCTCTTCATTCAGGCGGATCAGACGCCTGCTCACAGCCTTCTCAGCCACAATCTGTGCGTAATACTTGATATTCGCAGAAGTCAGCGCCCGGTCCATCCACCGCAGGATCTGCTCGGTCCCGCAGGCCTCCTCCGGCATTCCCTTCTCGATGAGGCTGGTATGCAGAATGACCGGTTCCACCGGTTTTCCCGCATTGTACAGTTCCACCATCGTGTCATAGACCATGCCCATCTGCTTCTGATAAAAATCTTCCCCTGTGATGATCTCCGAGGCTTTCATAATCGCTTCATTGTCGATCAGCATGGCGCCGATCACCGAACTCTCCGCCTCCTCGTCATGGGGCATGACGCGTTTGATAAGGGCTTCTTCCATTTTTTACGCTTCCTGTACGATCACTTTCAGTTCCCCTGTCACCTTCGGGTGCAGCTTGATGGGAACCATCGTCGTCCCCACCGCCTTGATCGGCGTGGGCAGCACCAGCTTTTTCTTATCGATCTCCAGGCTGAGCTGCTCTTTGGCCGCCTGAGCGATCTCCTTGGAAGAGATGGAACCAAAGAGCTTTCCGCCCTCTCCCGCCTTGATCTTAAGTGTCACCTGAACCTTTTTCAACTCTTCCGCGAAGGCCTTCGCCTCCTCAAGCCGCTCGGCGGCCAGCTTGTCTTCATGGGCGCGCTTCAGCTTTAAGTCGTTCATGTTTTTCGGAGTCGCTTCCAGTCCCAGCTTCTTTGCAAGGATATAGTTTCTCGCGTACCCGTCATTTACTTCTACCAGTTCTCCCTTTTTCCCCAGAGACTTTACATCTTCCAGTAAGATTACTTTCATTCCAGTTCTCCTTCCTCAAACATCTTGTCCAGTGTATCCCGCACGGTCTTCATCGCCTCTTCAAGGGAGCAGGTAAGCTGCGCTCCCGCCACGTTCAGGTGGCCGCCGCCGCCCAGCTTCTCCATAATGACCTGGACGTTGACTTCGTCGATGGAGCGGGCGCTTACGTAAATCTTTCCATTATATTCTGTCAGTACAATGGAAGCTCCTACTCCGATAATATTCAGAAGCTCGTTGGCCGCCTGAGCACCCACGATCGTAGGACTCTCCAGGCCTTTGCCCGGACAGACCGAGAGCGCGAAGCCCCGGTACACCTCCGCGTGACGGACAGACTCCGCCCGGGCCTTGTATTCCGCCATGTCGTTGCGGAACATCTTGCGCACCCGGGTCACATCGGCCCCGCATCGCCGCAGAAAAGCCGCCGCCTCGAAGGTGCGCACGCCGGTTTTGGTCATAAAGTTATCCGTGTCAATGACGATTCCCGCATACATACAGTCCGCTTCTCCGCCCTTTAACCGCACATTGTCCGCAAAATACTGCAGAATCTCCGCCACCATCTCACAGGCGGAAGACGCGTTGGGCTCGATATAGGAGAGCACCGCGTGATCGATGGCTTCATTGCCCCTCCTGTGGTGGTCAAACACCACCACCGTGGGGGTCATGGACAGGATGTCCTCGCACTCCGTATAGCTTGGACGATTGGTGTCCACCACAATCACCACCGTATTACGGTCCACCATCTCCCGGGCCTGGCCGCTGCCGATGACGATCCCGGTCTCCCCGCCGTTGGCCTCGTAAAAGACCTCCAGCATGGGCCGCACGGAAGTCGTCACGTCGTTGACGACGATGTGCGCCTTTTTATTCAGTGCCTTTGACGCCCGGTAGATTCCCACTGCCGCACCAAAGGAATCGGCGTCTGTAAGGCGGTGGCCCATCACCACCACTTTATCCTTGGCCTCCACGATCTCCCGCAGCGCCTGGGCCTTGACTCTTGCTTTGACTCTGGTATTCTTCTCCACCTGCTGGGTCTTGCCGCCGTAGTAGGTAATCTGCTCCTTTGTCTTCACCACCGCCTGGTCCCCGCCTCTGGCCAGCGCCAGATCCATGGCGCTGCGGGCGAATTCCATACAGTCCATATAGGAAGCGCCGCCGGAACCGATGCTGATGCTTAAAGTGATCGGCATCTCATTTCCGATATTCACGGTCTTGATGTCCTGTAACAGGTCGAATTTGTTCTCTTTGATCTGGGTCAGCGCCTTCTCCTGCATCACCACGAAGAATCGGTCCTTCTCCAGCTTCCGCACGATCCCGTCATAGGCGTTAAAATACTTGTTGATCTTCCGCTCGATCAAAGCCACCAAAAGGGATGTGCGCACTTCTTCCACGGTTTCCAGCGCCTCATCATAGTTATCGATATACACTAGACCGGCTGCCATCCGCTGTTCCTGGTTCTCCCGTATATAATGATTGATCTCCGTGATGTCAAACAGATACAGCGCCACCAGACTTCCTTCGAATTCCACGGTGCTGACCAGATGGCTTCTGGTCATGTCCTCTTCCATATGAAGCAGCTTTAAGTCCGCCCGATAGTCCGATTCGCCATAGACCAGTTCCACGGAAGTGTGGGGATTCTCCTCCACCGGAATCACCTTTTTGTTCAGTTCCGGAAAGATGGTGCCGATACTTCGGCCATATTCCGGTCCCTTCCCCGTGATTTCCATAAATTCCTGATTCATCCATATGATCTTGCCGTCCTCGTCGAGAATCGCGTAGGGAAGCGCCAGTTCCCGAAGAAGATTCTTCTGAATCTGCCCGTATCGGGTGGCAAAGGACACCAGCTCCGTATAGAGCACCGGCTGATTGCTGACATACAGGATGGCCGCAACTGCCGCATAGAGGAATACAAATCCAGCCATCACGATTCCCGCGTCATGGGAGATCACATAAATCCATATGTTCATGCCGATCAGCAGCAGTGTCAGGTACAAGGGCCAGCGCACATACAGACGGAGCTGCCCGTTGAGTTTTACATTCTTTTTCATTATGATTATCCTCATCTGGGTTGCCGGGCGATCAGGGAAAAAGAGCACCGCCGAAGCGATGCCCAAAAAGTTGTTCCTATTCTGCTGTATACGGCATAAGGGCTACGTGTCTCGCTCTCTTGATCGCTACCGTGAGCGCTCTTTGATGCTTCGCACAGTTTCCGGTGATTCTTCTGGGAAGGATCTTGCCTCTTTCGGAAACGTATCTCTTTAATTTATTTACATCTTTGTAATCAATCTCATTGTTCTCTTTGCCGCAGAATACACATACTTTTTTTCTTCTGCGTCCGCCTCTCCTCATCTTCGGAGCGTCGCCCTTTTCATTTTTGGTGTAAGCCATGATGATTCCTCCTTCTCACATTCTTGTATGAAATCCGATTGTTAACTGAAAGGCAATTCTTCGTCAATTCCGTCCGGAATATTCATAAAACCGTCCCCTGCCGCTCCCATGGGGCTTGGGGCCGGAGCCGGTGCGGGCTGATAACCGCCACCCATATTCATCCCGCCGCGGTTCGCGTCGGAAGCCGCCTTGCTCTCCGCAAACTCGATGTCGTCGAGCACCACGTCGGTGGTGTAAACCTTCTGCCCATCCCGGTTGGTATAGCTTCCGGTCTGAATCCGGCCGGACGCCGCCACCTTGATCCCCTGGCGCAGATACTTCTCCGCAAACTCCGCCGTTCTTCCGAACGCCACGCACCCGATAAAGTCCGCGGTCTGATCTCCGTCTTTTCTGCCGAATCTGCGGTCTACCGCAAGGGTAAATCTCGCCACTGCCGTAGCAGTCTCTCCATTGGAATAGCGGATGTCCGGGTCTCTGGTCAGACGTCCCATCAAAATTACTTTATTCATTAACAATCACCTCTTAATCTGCTGTCATTATGCATCTTTGCGAACGCACAGATAGCGGATGACATTGTCCAGAATACGCACGCGCTTCTCTACCTCTGCCGGGCAGCTTGCCGGTGCATCGAACTGGATGAAATAGTAGAATCCTTCTCTCATCTTCCGGATCTCGTAAGCAAGTCTCTTCTTGCCCGCGTCTTCCACTTCCGTCACAACGCCGCCGAAACGAGTAATGATCTCTTTCGCCTTTTCTACGGCCGCTGCTCTTTCATCATCTTCGATTTTTGCATTCACAACAAGTGCTAATTCGTATTTGTTCATGCTTTACCTCCTTTTGGTCTCTGGCGCACGGCGCAAAACCGTGCACAAGGAATTCCCGCTGATGCAGGGACATAATATATCACAGAATAAAACTATATCACAATTCTCCCTGATATTCAAGCTTTTTTTCGCAGTCCCCGGGTATTTTTTTCCACCAGTTTCCGGGACACCATCACCTGATGGCCGCAGCCTTCGCATTTGAGGCGGAAGTCCGCCCCCACCCTTAAGATCTCCCACTCCTGACTGCCGCAGGGATGGGGCTTTTTCAGCTTTACAATATCGCCTACCTGATAATCCATACGTTCCAAAACTCCTTTTTATAGTTGACTGAAGATCTCCCCGATGCTTCCCGTAAGGAGCAGATCTGCCTGGGCGTCCATTGGAGTGACGGACTTATTGATCAGCACCAGCTTATGGCCGTTATAGTAGTCGATCAGCCCGGCCGCCGGATAGACCGTAAGGGAGGTGCCGCCGACAATCAGCACCTCTGCTTCATGGATCGCCTTGATGGCTCCCTGCATGGTGGCGGTGTCAAGCCCCTCCTCGTAAAGCACCACATCCGGCTTGATGCGGCCTCCGCATTTCTCACAGACTGGTACGCCCTCGGACTTTAAGATAAACTCCGCGTCGTAAAAGGCCCCGCATTTCTCACAGTAATTCCGGTGAACGGAACCGTGCAGTTCATAGACGTTCCGGCTTCCCGCCGCCTGGTGAAGACCGTCGATATTCTGGGTCACCACCGCCCGAAGCTTTCCCTCCTGCTCCCACTGGGCCAGCTTTTTGTGCGCCGCGTTGGGCTTCGCGTCAAGGGCCAGCATCTTGGCCCGGTAAAAGCGGTAGAATTCCTCCGTCATCTTCCGGTAGAAGGTATGGCTTAAGATGGTCTCCGGCGGATAATCATACTGCTGATGATACAGCCCGTCCACACTCCGGAAATCCGGAATCCCGCTCTCGGTGGACACCCCCGCGCCGCCGAAAAAGACAAGGTTGTCGCTCTCCTCCACCCATTTCTTTAATGTATGCAATGCTTCTGTCATCATTTTTTCCTCCTGTCACAGACCGGTCCATTCGATCAAAGGATGTTCCTTTAAACCCTCTGCCGCTCCCTGAATACAGACCGCCGCCGCGTAGTCCTCGATACCCTCCAAAATCCGGCAGGTATACGGTTCTTTTTTGTCCCTTGGCACCACTTCGGGGCAGGGCCCTTCCAGATTTACATAAAATGTATCCAGTGAGGCGGCAAAGCCGGTTCCTTTTGCTTTTAAAAAACTCTCTTTTACAGTCCAGTATGCATAAAAAAGCGATTTTCTCTGTGTCTCTTCTGTCCGCTCATAAAGGACGAGCTCCTCCGGCTGCAGCGCCTTTCGGATCAGCCCTGCCCCCGGCTCCTTCTCCATCCGCTGCAGATCAACGCCGATCTCCCGGTCCGACAGGCCCAAGAGCACGCAGTCGCCGGAGTGGGACCAGTTCACATACAGCCCCTCTTTCCCGCACAGATACGGCTTTCCGTGGGGATTCCTCGTATAAGCTGCTGGAACCGCCGTCTGCGCCCCGATCCGCTCCAGACTTTGATTCAGAAGGATTTCCGCCCCGAGAAAAAGCTGCCGTGCCTTTCCCGCTTTCATCCCGGAGGCCTTTTGAAGGCGGTCTTCTGACAGATAGCGGCGCCATGTTTCTCTGGTAAAATCCTGATCTTCCGCTTTCCATGCAAATATTCGCAACATCATATTCTTACTATACCAAAAAAACAAAAAGATTTCCACCAAAAACTGATTGACAGACCCCGCTTCCTGCCTCTATAATAAAGTCAGTAAATGCAGTGACAAGGAGGAGTACACAGTACCTGGATGCTCAGAGAGAAGATGGCCGGTGAAAATCTTCGTGACAGGATTGTGGAAGTAGCCTTCGAGCAGCGGACCCAACGGCGACTCTTTTGCCCAGTAGGCTTCGACGCGTTCCCGCGTTACAGGGAGACGATATAGGGAAACCTGTATCGGATGAGTGCAGAAAGGATTCTTTCTGAAATTAGGTGGTACCGCGGATTTCTTCGCCCTAAGCTTTACGGCTTGGGGCGTTTTTCATTATGCACATGTACTGCATCGGAACTTTAAATCAGGAGGTATAGGTAAATGAAACAGATTACAGGAAACAGACTGCTGGTCAATGCGTTAAAGGAAGAAGGAGTGGAAGTGGTCTTCGGCTATCCGGGCGCCTGCACCATCGACATCAGCGACGAACTCTATCGGCAGAATGAGATCGCCGTGGTGCTTCCGCGGCACGAACAGGCTCTGGCTCACGAGGCGGACGCCTACGCCAGAACCACCGGCAGGGTCGGTGTCTGTCTGGTTACCAGCGGTCCTGGCGCCACCAACCTGGTCACCGGACTGGCCACTGCCAATTACGACAGCGTTCCTCTGGTATGCTTCACCGGACAGGTGGCGAAGCACCTGATCGGCAACGACGCCTTTCAGGAAGTGGATATCGTAGGCATCACCCGCAACATCACAAAATACAGCGTGACAGTCCGTAACCGGGCCGATCTTGGACGGATTATCAAAGACGCCTTTTACATTGCCCGGACCGGAAGACCCGGACCAGTCCTTGTGGACCTTCCCAAAGACGTGATGGCGAAGATGGGGTCCCCGGAATATCCGAAGACCGTCAATCTTCGGGGGTACAAGCCCTACACCAGCATTCATATGGGGCAGCTCAAAAAGGCGATCAAGCTTCTCCATAAAGCAAAGAAGCCTCTCTTCCTGGCCGGAGGCGGCGTCAATATCGCACGCGCGAACGCGGAATTCACCCAGGTCGTGGAAAAGACCGGTATCCCGGTGGTCACCACCGTCATGGGAAGAGGCGCCATCTCCACCCTGCATCCGCTCTTTATCGGAAATATCGGCATGCACGGCGCCTACGCCGCCAACAACGCGGTCAGCAACTGCGACCTTCTGTTCTCCATCGGCACCCGGTTCAACGACCGGATCACCGGCAGAGTCCATGAGTTCGCACCCCACGCCCAGATCGTCCATATCGACATCGACACGGCGTCCATATCGAAAAATATCCAGGTGCATGTCCCCATCGTGGCCGACGCAAAAGAGGCTCTCACCCGGATGAACGAATACGTACAGGAGAATCACTGCGGCAAGTGGCTGGCTCAGATCGAAGCGTGGAAAAACGAGCACCCGCTGACCATGCGCCCCAACAGCCGTATGAGCCCCCTGGATATCATCGGGGAGATCAACCGCCAGTTTGATAAGGCATTGATCGTCACGGACGTGGGACAGCATCAGATGCTGGTATCCCAGTACGCGGATATCACGGAACACAAGCAGCTTGTCACCTCCGGGGGCTTAGGCACTATGGGATACGGACTGCCCGGAGCCATCGGCGCCAAGATCGGCAATCCGGATATGCCGGTGATCTCCATCTCCGGCGACGGCGGCATCCAGATGAATATCCAGGAGATGGCCACCGCCGTGCTGGAGGAGCTCCCGATCATCGTCTGTATCTTCAACAATGAATATCTGGGCATGGTACGCCAGTGGCAGAGCCTCTTCTACGGCAAACGCTACGGCATGACCAACTTAAAAGCCGGCGCCCTCTCCCGCCGTACCGACCGGAAAGAATATCCGGAATACACTCCGGACTTCGTCCGTCTGGCTGAAAGCTACGGAGCCAAAGGCATCCGCGTGACCAAAAAGGAAGAGATCGCCGCCGCTTTTGAAGAAGCAAAGAAGAACACCAAGGCTCCCACACTGATCGAATTTATCATCGACCCGGACGAGATGGTCTACCCCATGATCAAACCGGGCGGAACCCTGGAAGATATGATTATGGACTGTTAAATAAGGAATATTCTGTTATTATAGTAGGAGGAACACTATGGACAATACAATCAAAAAAAGATGGATCTCTCTGTACGTGGAAAATCAGGTGGGCGTACTCTCCAAGATCTCCGGTCTTTTCTCTGCAAAATCTTACAACCTGGACAGCCTGACGGTGGGCACCACCGAAGATCCCACCGTATCCCGCATGACCATCGCCACCGTCAGCGACGACGAGACCTTTGAGCAGATCAAAAAGCAGTTAAACCGCATGGTAGAGGTCATCAAAGTCATCGACTTTACGGATGTCTTTGTGCGCATGAAGGAAATTCTTTATGTCAAAGTGCTTCACTGCACCTCCGAGGATAAGGTGGAACTGTTTCAGATTGCTGAGACTTTCAAAGCGAGAGTCATCGACTACGGCAAGAACAGCCTTCTTTTGGAATTCGTGCAGACTGCCACAAAAAACGACGCGGTCGTACAGCTTATGAAGAGTGAATTTAAGAATATCGAAGTGGTCCGGGGCGGAAGCGTGGGAATCGAATCCATCAGCCGGATGGAACGCTGAAAAAGAACGGCCCGCCGAGGTTCCCCGGCGGGCCGTTCTTTTCTCTTCTCATGCTTTTACATCGAGAAAACGTCCAATGTCTGCTTTCTCTGCCTCATAGGTCTCCGGCTTGGAGCGAAACGTCGTCCGGGTGGTCCCTCCGGACATATAGACCCGCCCGCACTCCGGACAGACGTCGGTCTTGTAGGTAATGGACTGGGAGATCACTTCTTTCTCTCCCTTCGCCTCCTCGGCCTTCGCATGTGCCACATGCTCATATTCATGGGCGCGGATCGCATAGGCCGCCCGCTCCGGACTCAGATGCGTGGCCGTCTTAAAAGAGACGCCCGGATCGTTGGAACCGTCCTTGTACTTGCGGCTCTTGCAGGTCTGACATTCATAAGTGTCATAATCTCCCCGGCCGCTCACCCGTCTGTTGCTGCCGGAAGGAAACCCTTCCGCTGCGGAAGGCCGGGCCGGGCTTACCGCTCCCGCGGACATACCGAACCTCCCGGCTCCGATCCGTCCCGCCGCATAGAAATACGCCTGTCCGCCAAAAGATACCGGACTGATCATGCTGTCACCTCCCTGGTTTCTGCATAGTATATTTATTTTATCGGCAGAAAATATCCGGGATATAATCCCACGGCTTAAAAAGTAACCATAACCTTTCCGTAATCTTCGGTCTTGTCCCGCATGACCAGAAGCCCCCGCTCCAGTTCATCAAGGGCCAGGCGGTGGGTGATCAGCTCCGCCGGAGCGATTCTTCCCTCCGCCAGACGTTTTTTTACATATTCCCAGTCATCCCCCGGCTCCCCCAGAAAGGAAGAATTCCAGGTGCCGGCCACGGTCAGCTGATTTCTTAAGATCTTCCAGTATACCTCCCGCGGAAGACTCATATCAGAAAAGGGATTTCCGACCAGCATCACCCTGCCCAGAGGAGCCGCGTTCTCCACCGAAAGCGCATAGGTCTCCTTCCTCCCGACGCATTCAAAAAACACGTCCGCGCCCCTTCTTCCGGTGCGTTCCATGATCCACTGCGCGGCGGCCTTCTCTCTGCTGTCACAGTAAACCGCCTCCGAAAGTCCCAGCTTTCGGACGGCCTGCTTCTGGAATTCTTTTTTGCCGATCACCAGAAGATTTTCTGCTCCAGCTTCCAGAAGAAACATCGCCAGCAGAAGCCCAATGGTCCCGAGACCGCACACCGCCACCATATCTGCCGCCCTGGGCTGTACCCTCCTCATGGCATGGACCGCCACTGCCATAGGTTCCAGCATCGCAGCCTCTTCAAAAGAAATCTCTTCCGGCAGAGCCGTCAGATTCTGAACCGGAACCGACACATACTCTGCGAAAGCCCCGTCTCTCCTGGAACCCACATAACTGTAATCCCGGCACATCTCGTAATGCCGATCCTGACAGGAAAGACATTTCCCGCAGGGAATCAACGGAAAGACGCCGACCCGCCTCCCCCTCCAGCCCGGACTCACGCCTTTGCCCACCTCTGCCACCACACCGGAAAACTCATGTCCCGGGATCAATGGATGGATGTGAGCGCCGGTCTGATAGATTCGGGGAATATCGGAACCGCAGATTCCTGCCGCCTTCACCTGAACGAGCACCTCCCCCTCCTCCGGGATCGGCCGCCTTATCTCCTCGAACCGCAGATCTCCGATTCCATGCAGTACCCATGCTTTCATTCTCTTTTTCCTCCTGACTCCTCCGCCATGATCCGTTCAAACCGCTTAAGATCTGCCTTTGTGGTAATCTTAAAGTTTCCCTCATCCCCGGGAATCATGACAATCTCCATCCCGTCCAGAATCGCCGGCTCTGTGGAACCATTGATCCCGCGGATGCGGTCCGGCAGAAGCTTTTGGTTTGCCTCATAATATCTGCCAAGCAGGAATACTTCCGGCGCCTGCCCGGCATAGACTGTACTTCGGTCGAGAAGCTCCGACACGCTCCGTCCCCCATTAAGGCTTCTGTATACCGTGTCCTTCATAGGAAGCACCGGCATCAGCCCATCGTGTCCCGCCGCGCCACGAAGACAGTCGCGGATCTGCTGCCTTGACAGTAGTGGCCTTGCCGCATCGTGAATAAACACATAGCTGCGGTCATCCGCATAGCTTCGAATGTCCCGAAGCCCATGAAAGATCGACAGCTGCCGGTTCTCCCCGGGAGCGGAAAATCCTCTGAACTTCTTTTTGCAGTCCGCGTCCGTCAGCCATTCTGCAATCCTTTTCTGCCAGAAATCATCTGCCACGATCTGCAGCCCGTCAATCTCTTCATGGAGAGACAGCGTCTCTATACAATAGGTAATGATCGGTCTCCCAGCCACCTTAAGATACTGCTTGGGAACGTCTGTGCCCAGCCTGGCTCCCATGCCCCCGGACAAAATCAACGCGATGTTCATACCGTCTTCCTTCCTTATATTTCTAAAAGTTCAGTTCCCGGATCGCCTGCAGCGTCTCCCCGTAAGGCTTTCCTCTTCCAAATAAAAGAGTGGTCCCCAGCACAAAGCCTTTGACGCCCTTGGGCGCAAATTCCAGAATCTTTTTCGCGCTGCAGGCACCGTCCCAGTAGAGTTCAAACTCCATATCTTCTTTCAGTGCCAGCAGCTTCGTAATCTTTTTCCCTACGTAAGGAAGATACATCTGCCCGGCATTTCCCGGATTCACCGACATAACCAGCACCTTCTTCACGATCCGCAGCATCTCCATCACCGTCTCCACCGACGTTCCCGGATTGATTGCGATCTCTGGAACCATCCCCGCGTCGATGATGCTCTGCAGCGTCGTGGAGGGATGATACTCCGCCTCCGGATGGATGTATACCGTATCCCCTTTCCGCAGGCACCCCAGGAACAATCCGATCCGGTTGTTGGGATGCTCAATCATCAGATGCACGTCCAGAGGCTTTGCGGTAGCGCCCGCAATGTACCGCATGTCGTTCAGAGACATGGCAAAATTCGGCACATAACGCCCGTCCATAATATCAATATGAAAAGAGTCGATGCCGCCCTCCTCCAGTTCCTTCACCTCCCGCTCCAGATTGCCGTAGTCGGCGCACATCATGGAAGCCATAAGCTCAAATGTCATAAATGTCGTTCCCTTTCTTTTTCCTGTTTCATATATACAAAAAATCCTGATATAAGCGGATGAATTCTGTCCATTCATACTTATATCAGGATTTTGCCTGGCTCTTTCATTCTATTTTTTCAATGAATCTGGTCTAATTCCAGTATTCGCTTACCTGCTCTCTGGATACACTCTGGTAAATCTCCGTCTTAATAATCGCCTGGTATGCGGACTCGAAATCAAGGCCCATCTTCTGCAGGAGCAGCCTCTTTGCGCTTTCCTTGTCCATTTTTTTCGTCAGAGCCTGCAGCCAGACATGCTGCTCACCCTCCAGTTCCCTGGAAACCACAATCTGTGTCGGAAAGTATACTTTCTCTTCTATGTAGTATATCCCTTTGCAGGGACTGTGAACAATAAAATCTTTTCTTTCCAGCTCCCGCAGCAATTTTCCGGTTTCGACTCCCTGATCAATGTAATAGTCACATCATCAGGTCGATTTCCAATGGCTTGGTATTCAGATTATACTCCCGGATAAATTTCAGGTGGTCTCTGTCTTTCTTCAGGATCAGCTCCATGGCCGAACAAAACTCCGGATGCCACTGTATCTTTAATTCCTCCATCGCACGGTATCTCCTTTTTATTATACCTTAGAATACTTCTTTCCACAATCATCGGGATTGAGAAACAATTGGTTATATTCACTTTTCTTCTGTGGGTTTTTCAAAGATATTTCAGAACGTAAGATGCTGACATTATATATCATCAGTTACTTTTTGTCAATATGCCGCGAACATCCATGGAGAATTCTATCAGCATGTGCGGGCTGATAGAAGCATGAAATTTTCAATGTACGTCAAAATATTCCTTAAATTTTACAGTAACATATTTTAGTCCATAGTCGTTGCAGAAGCGTCCATATCCTCTACCGGCTCATCCGGCTTATTTAATTCCTTTGCCTGTTCTTCCTCTGGCGCGCCAGATTCATCTTTCAAGTCTTCAGCCCCGGCGGATTCATCTGCAAAACTGTCATTATCGGACTCTTCTGCTTTATTGTCGGGGGATTCTTCTTTGGCAGCATCGCTATCCTCTGTCGGCTCATCCGGCTTATCGGATTCCTGCGGCTGTTCTTCCTCTGGTACACCAGATTCATCTTTTGATTCTTCTGCCGCAACAGATTCATCCGCGGAACTGTCATTGCCTGGCTCTTCCTCTTTATTGCCAGGGGCTTCCTCCTTTACAGCGCCGTTATCCTCAGAATCCGGACTGTACTCATCTGTAGTTACCCCGCCGTCTGATCCATTCCCCTCTGATACCTGGGGCTTTGTATCAATCTCTGCCTTTCCTGCCGGATCTTCGTCTCCTCTCACAAGCTCTTTATCTCCCTCCACAGGTTTTTCGTCTCCGTCCGCCACATCCGAGTCATCGGGAATTACAGGCTCTACACTCCACGAAACTGTCACATACGGAGTGCCGCTTATACCTGTCCAGTCACCCTTCTCATTACAGGCGCCTGTCAGTCCAAAAGAATAAGTGTCAAAAGCCACATCTTCAGTCTGGCAGATATACCCGTATTCTCCTGCATCCTCGTCAAGCACATATGCATAAGCATCCAGCGGCGCCCGGTCGAGATTTACGGTGACAGACACTTCGCCATCCTCCGACAAAGGCTGCTCATTTCCCTCGTTATCCACAAGAGCCAGATACAGATCGCACGACTCTCTTTCTTCAAACCAATCCTCCTGTATAACGAAAATCCCATCTATATTTTCAAGCTTCGCTGTGATCGTCAATTCCACGGGAACCGTACTTTTGTTGATGATCTTCAGTCTGTCACTTCTACTTGAAAGTGTATACTCACTTTCATCACGGTTATAAAAAAGAAGGTATGTGTCTTCCTCCACTGTGATGTCCCCGCTGGAATCGCCAAATGTGTTATAAAAGATATGAAGCGGATCAATGAAGAAGCTGAACGGATCTCTTTCTTCCACCACAGGAAGAACAACGGATACGACCTCCTTGTCTTCCGTTGGTACCGTAACACCCTCCGCGGCATAGACTTCGTTCTGGCATAAAACTACTGCCAGTATCGGTAAAAATGCTAACCTGTTCATTAGATTTCTTTTCATTTATTCCTCCCACCCTTCTCGATCTGATTCATTTTCCCACTCCCTCTATTCTCAGACTGTCGTTTCCGTCCAAAACAAAAACCTGATATAAGCTGGTTGATTTTATCTTCCATACTTATATCAGGCTTTATCATACCCTGTTCTAAACTCTTTAGAAATAATCCTTTGAAGCTCCACATTCTTTTTTTAGAATACTTTCCCAATTGGCTTTATTATATAAAATTCTGATAATATATACCGTATCAAACTGTGACGCATAATAATAGAAAATATTGTAATTATTGAAACGAGTCATTCGCAAACCTATATTCCTTAAAAGTTCATCTCCAACTAATGGATGCTTTTCCGGATAGTAGCTCAGGTTTTCCGCCGCATCCAATATTCCATTTGCAATTCTTTCGGAAGCCGACGGGTTACAGAGTTCCACAAAAATATAATATTCTATGTTCTGTAAATCATATTCTGCCGGCTCCGTAAACATAACCTTAGCCACGTTGTTTCCTTTTTTCCTCCAGCCTCTTTCTCACTTGATCAATCGTACTGACTCTTCCATCCTGCAAAGCCTTGTAACCCTCGCCAATCAATCGGTAAAGCTCCAACTTCACAGTGTCCGACGATTCTTCAAAAGTTCTCTGTCTATCTGTCACCAGCATATGACCACCTCCGTATCGCTGATTATATAATAGCATAATCTCCGGTTTTCTGCAATCATATTCCCGATATAAGTATGAAATTATCAATGTGCATCTTTCAAAAATTATAAACTGGTGAAAGTTTCCCTCAAAATCATCCAATTAGATCTTTCATGTCCGTCGTTCTTCCAAAGAATGGGTCCTCTACCTTAAACGCCAAAAAGTTCTCGTCTTTGATCTTAATCTTATTTACAAGAGCCAGAAGCTTCTCATCCAGTTTTTTATTCTCTGTTCTCGCCACATCCGGCAAAATCGCCAGATAATCCTCAAAATACGCCGTGATCCCGCGCTGCGCCTGTTCAAAACATTTTATATTTTCATCTGTACGCGTCTCCTTGACGAATACAGGATTCCCATCTGCATCAAACTCCTCCATCTGCGAATAAGGCGACGTCAGTATCGTTTCAAGAATATAGTAATTCTCAAAAATAGCGCTGGCATTCTTTTCTTCGTCTGAATAAAACGGCTCAATATCCACCCCTTTGTCAGCCATGAATTCAGGCTCCAATTGAAGAAAATAAAACCCTTTTATACGACAGGGAAACAGTTTCTGCAGGTACATCTGCGTTGTACCCTTGGCAACAAAATCAAATATAGCGATATTGGAATCCTGAATGTCCAACTTTTCTATATATTTTTTATAAAATTCCCGCTGGGCTCTCGCTTTCAGAAGAATCTCCTTTTTCCATTCCATATGATTGATCTCATTTGCCGAAATTCCAAAACGCGTTTTTAAAGCTTCTTCCGATGTACCAGAATATTTCATGCTGTCAACATAAGCGATGTCTTCCTCGTTTTCCATGCCAGCACGTATCGCCGCCGTTCTGGACGAGAGGAAGTATACCGCGTTCGTACAGGATGATATCTCCTTAAATAATCGTCCAGGAAGGTACCCGTCCCGGGCGCAGAAAAGCAACTGCCTGTATCCCTCCGCCTCTGCCTTCCTATTCATCCAGAGAAGAAAATCTGTAAACATAGGCGCGCAAAACAGATAACCGATTTCAAACGCGCTTTCTACCGCCAGCTTACGCTCTTCCTCTTCAAACCAGAAGGGATTGTTGAATAAATGCGCGATAAACATCCCAACCTTCGTTCTGTCTGCCAATGTATCCATATCGCTCACGATCCCCAGGCCGCCAAGCGCCTCAAACAAATCCATGCCACTGTATATGCGATAAGTCTCTATTCCATACCCCACAGCTTTTTCGATATCCGCCAACTCATCATCCCCGATATGTAAGATCTTCTTTGAGGGATATTCGTCCTTTAAAACTTCATACAATTTCTGCGTCTTGGATGTGCCAAGTTCACTTGATACCAGAATCCTGTCCGCACCGCTCAAACCGAATCGTTTCAGAATCTTTCCTGTCTGCACCTCCGAATAATAACTGTCTGTTGTAATGACAACCTGTTTCCCTTCCGCTACAAACCTGCGAAAAATATTGCAAACCGCGTCTCTAGACCGCATAACGTCAAAATCGGTCTCCCATTCCATTGTAGCCAATTCGGAAGCCGTGATAAAACCTCCCCCGACTCTCTTAAGTACAAGTTGATATATAGCTTCCAGTCCTGGTGCACCAACTTTTGAAAGCTCTTTCTCCGCATACAGCCTGTGTTTTGCAAAATCCAGCAGACAGATCCCTTTTTCACGCAATCTAAGATCAACCAGTTCAAAAACATCCGTATAAGTAAAGACTTTTCTCGTAATCAACGTGTCAAATAAATCAAAGCTGATCACATCGGCATCAGAAGCCATATCGAAAAGTCTCTGTTTCGTGTCTCCGCTCAGGCTTTTGAACTCATAGCAGATCTCCGTATCCTCCAACAAATCCCTGCCCCTTACATCAAAAAGGGCAATGTCATGCACACGGCAAAAATCGCCGATTTTTTTCGCAATTGTCTTGCATGACCCGGGACGAGCCACGACGATGATCAGACTCACACCCCTCGACAGTGTTTCAGAGACAGGCATGATCGGATAACCGTAAATCTCTCCATTGTCTCGGAATCCGTCTAACAGACCTTCGATCAAAAGCGCTCTCCCATGTTCTGCCAGAAACCGCTCTGTCTCCGTCCCAATCCCATAGATCGCTGTCTTTTCGTTCTTATACTGGTTTATAATCGTCTCAATCACTTCTCAAATGAACTCCTTTGCGGAAATAATGATTCTAAGGCAGCGTTTATAGCTTCTTTCATCACCTCAAATTCATCCGGCGTACAATTCTCGTTAAAGCTGATCATTGGATAAGCTTTATGACGTATTGCGTATACAACGTCCTGATATGTATCAATCGTAGGAAAATAAACTTTTCCATGCGTCCTGCGGGGATAAAATTCTCCTGTACACAATTGCCAGTACCTAACCAAATACTGCGTAACGTCCGCCGCCCCCCGAAAGCGGTCTTTCGATCCTGCATCCAATGCATCAGGTTCCATCTCCCACAAATGCGCCAACGTTGATTTTTTCATCGCATTTGCCATATGCGGATCATAAAATCCCGGAAAGTCATACCAGTACGCACAGGCTCTGGTTCTCTCTAAACGGTCCCCGTAATCTTCGCAGTACCACTTTCCCCAGTTTTCTTTCTGTACCTCCCGCTTTTGGAAATATTTATTGATGATGAACATATTGTTCACCTGCGCATACCGCGTCGCCCTTGATACCGCTCCAAACGATGTCGTGGTAATGATATTTTCGACTGCTTCGTCACAGACCAGGTCATTCCGGAAATAATATTCCTCACTCACTGTCAGTAACGGAAACACGTCGTCACTGAACAGGATAAAGTTCTCCGACAGTTCCCCGATCCTGTGGATGTTCATCTCAATCGTATTCGAATTGAAGGTCGGAAGATACTGATCAGGGATGTATTCATCATGTCTGACTAGCTTAAGCCTCTCGTTATCTGTTTTCAAAAATTCTGGCACATGCCCACAGGTGATCAAAAAAATCCGGTTGTACCATGACATACATGTCTCAATGGCCCTGAACCAAAGGTGCAGGTTGTCCCAGCATTGAAAACGCATATTGGACGCTTCAAACCCATTGCCCGCTTCATATTTTGCTTTCTCCTTCTGCCATTCCAAATCCTTCTCATCCACCCATGGAATGACAATATCAATCGGACGATTGCTCATTTTCCTCCCCAATCTTATAGATGTTTAGCAGCGGATCATACAGATCCACCCTGACCTGAAGATAAAGCCGCACGTTGCCGCCTTCAACAACTTCCCTATGGTAAAATGGATTCCCATATACAAGAAAGATATCCCTGTTTCTTCTTTTTCTGCTTTCAAGGATGTTATGTACCACTTTTCGCACCCCGTTCTCTCCAAATGGATTGTAAAGGAAAAAAATGCTGTATCCGTCAATATCCTTGTACTCTGTCGCATCTCCCGTCACAATATCCGCAGAAACGTCCAGTTTATTCATATTATTTCTGCAGATCTTTGCAATATCAGCATTCCATTCAATGCCGCCGACTTTTACCATTTCACTCATTACGGCCATCAAAAGAATCTGACCCTTTCCGCACCCGATGTCCATAAAGCTTTTTTCACAGGGAAGATTTTTGATCTCCTCAAAAACATGGTCAATCGATGAATGGTCAAAGGGCTTGCTTTCATAGTATTCTCCGCTGTACAAGTCAGGTCGTTCTTCCTTTGTGACATAAGAAAAATCAACATCTTTGTACTTTCTTTCCAGATGTTCCAAGTAACTTCCTCCAACCTCACTGCGGATATCAAAATAGTCCCTGTTCTTTTCGCAGCCAAGTTCCGCAAGCTGTTTTTCTACTCTTTCATCTTTCCTGATTGTGAGCAGAATTATATATTCTTTCAGATCTACATACCATAGCAAAGACGACCGGCATATATTGCCCTGTATATACCCGCAGGGCAGCGTAATGTATTCATCAATGTAGTAAGAAACTGGTATTCTTCCGTCAATATCACAGATCAGATGCGTCAGAAACGCGCCGCCCTTTCCGCATCCCCAGACAATCAATTTTCTTTTCTTCTGAATTGCGTGTGTCACAATGTCTGATACATACGCATACATATCTCCCATAAGGGCTTTTCTTTTCTCACCAATCTGCATCCGCAACTCCTTCCAGCAGGCTTCTCAAAGAATATATTCTCTTAAATCCGGCTGATTTTAACCTTTTTTCAATATCTGGATATTCATAAACAACCGTTACGACAACCGGCAACACGGGTTCCGCCTTTTCCAAAGGGACCACCGGTATTTTATCGCTGCCAAACTGTCCTGCCCTGCGATCTATGACCGCCTTTATCTTAATTCCGGAATTGGACAATTCTCGGATCAGCAGTTTCCCAAGTTCTCCATATCCATATACATAAACCGTAGTTATTCCTCGCATCGACAAGTCGTCAGCTACTCTGATGCCTTTCAAAAGCCTCAAAGCCCATCTTTTTAATACCCAGCCATTGACGCGTTCCTTCTGTAACAGCATCTCTGTCTCCGAAATCACCGGTTCTGTTTTTTCAGATAAATCTACCGCCTCATATACTTCCAGTTTCTTTTCCGGCATACGGCAAAGTGTCGCGCGATAACACGCGCATTGTTCTGCTAAAACATCATAAGGAAGTTCCTTTAACTGAGACCTATGTATACGTATCAACCTGCATTTTTCTTCTACGACATCGGAAATATCCAGAAAATGCGTGGGCGACTGCAAAGGCGTATGGACTTCATACAGATAACACTCCGGCATTTCTTTAGCAACCGTCCTTTTTGCCGCCTCCCTGACGCACAGAAACGCTGCTTTATGGTCGGGATGATCCTCCAATATCCCGGTAACAAATATCTTGCTGTATTCCTTCAAACAGATTCCGACCATGCAATCTGTATGAGAAAGCAGGGTTCCGTCTTCTATGTCAAACATCCTGAAACCACCTATATTCAGATGTTTCATTTCACTAAGAAATTCCTGTTTCCTGATCTGCTTCTCTTTCTCAGGCGCAGTATCTCCCTGTCCCTGTCTTCCATCGGTCAATACGATCACCTCACACTGTTTGGCATATTTCCACAGGACTCCGCCGACCCCTATACATTCATCATCCGGATGCGGCGCAATAATCAATATACGGTCGTCGTCTGTAATGTCAAGCGCTTTCATCTATCCCCCGTTGATAATCCTTGATAATCTTTTCTAAAATATCATTCCAGTAATATACCTTTTCAAACCGAGAAGTCAAAAATTTCTCCACTTCTTCATCTTTATTATTCAACGTAATCAGTACCATATCTGCTTCCGGCAGATCATCCTCTGGCGAATATATCCGGATCTTCCCCTCATCCGATGCTTTCTGATCGATTCCGTAGCATACCGTCAACGCAAGATTCTTAGACAACTGCAAAAACGAATGTCCGCATCCCCCATAACCATAAAAAGCCACATTGCATAGTTTCTTTTCATTAAAGAACGTATCAATGCCATCAATCATTTCTTTTCGATATATTGTCCCGCTGTATGCCGCAGATGCTTCTGCCCCGAACCTTTTTTTATAAATATAACTTCCTCCGCCCAGATACAGATACCTACACTTTCGTTTTATAAGTTCTTCCATAAATTTCACGTACATCAATAAACCCGGCGAGTATTTTTTTAATTTCATGTTATAACTAAAATTCTCAAAAAATACGATATCTTCCATCTGGCAGAAAAACGCCACTGCAACTTCGGTATCCCCCGCCCTCATCAACATAGCATCTGTCACATAGTACATGTCCAGATATTCCAATGCCGACATCTTATAATCCGTATCATGGGTTTCTTTCTTCCATTTAAAATAGGTGTTTACAACGTATTCCGGAATTTCATCTCTTGAATAAATCTCTATCTTCAGATCGCCAACCCGTTCGTCCAGCCATCTAAGTTTTCTTCGGATCGTCGCCCTGTCCCTTCGTTCCGCACGATTCATCAGAGCATCGAAACTATCAGGAAGCGGCACGCGAATATCATTTGTTTCTTCCAGGAAATCGCCATAGGGATTCCCGCATCTTGTCAGTTCAATTGCACATATCTGTTTATCCGCAAAAACTTTTTCCACCGCTCTGTCAAATATATCCTGCGGCAACGGTTTCCCCCAGAGGTTTAATTTCGCTTTTACTTCTTCTGTATGAACATCCAGACAATATTCTGTGTCTGAATCGCAAAAAGAAATTGTATGATTCCCTTCTGCGTAAATAAGGTCAAAACGGTTATAAATCAGATTGTCCGAATCAAATCCTGCTAATTTGCCCATAGTAATCCCTCATACCGCCCTTTACATTATTTGCCATACAATAGCTTCCTCAGCTATCCCTTTTGACAAAAGCAATTCCTTTACCGCCATTGCCGCTTTCTTTTCCTCGATTGCAATTACGATCTTGTCCGCAACTCCTGGAGTGATTTCTCCCGGATCGGTGGTCGGACCTTCCAAATTCTTTAGTACTGCCGCTTTCGCGTCATACCACCCAACGATTTCATAATTTGAATGTTTCTTTAACTGTCGGTAATAACTTCGACCCACATTGCCTGCCCCGTATATAGCAATCTTGTGATATTTTGTGATCTGCCGGAACGGGAACGGAAACTGTTCCCCGTTTCCTGCCTGCAATTTCTTCATCTTCCAAAACAAATATTCTGCGGCATTTCCGGACATTATCTGACGGCGTTCCTCCACTTTGGAAATCATATCATCCTCCGCCATCCCATCAATACCAAATTCCGGAATCACGATATTTTTGACAAAATTATAAACCTTCTCAAAATTAGAAAAACTTCTCTGCGCCTCCACCAGTCCGACATAACGGATCAATATCTGATTCATAAAACTCAGTTTTACGGTCTCATAGCGTCCTCGCTCCTCTAATCCTGCTTTCAGATGTCTTGCAGTTGATATAATGTCCTCCACATCAATCTTCGCCTCGCCAAATCCTTGAAGGCTTGCAGGATTATTAATCCGATATGTCATCAGTTTTTCAGGAACCCAACTGATCTTTTCCGCCAGTACCATGGACAAACACACGAAATACTCGTCATTGTCCCGTTTTGAAGATTGAAAGAGAAGACCTTCCCGTTCAATAAATTTTCTCCTGAATAATTTATTTGGCGGACCGGAAAATGCAAATGTAAGGATACTATCCGGAATATCTCTATAAGAGATCGTCCCCCTGTCTTCAAACTCATGTACATAAGATGTCCGCAAATAAGCAACTGTATCTATATACTCGCCTGTGACATTATCATAGTTGCGTATATCACAGGCTACGATGTCAGAATGATATTTCTGCGCTGATGTGACCATTTTGTACAGCAGGTCCTGATCGCAAAAATCATCCCCGTCAAAAAAGAGCAGATACTCTCCTTTGGCATATTTCATTCCATTATTTCTTGCTACGCCTGCATATTGGTTAGACTGTCTGATCAGGCTTATGCGGTTGTCTTTTTTTACATACGCCTCTATGATTTCTGCCGTGTCATCCGTAGAGCCGTCGTCGACACAAATCATCTCAAAGTCTGTATAAGTCTGATTCAAGAAGGAGTTAAGACATTCTTCTATATAATTTGAAATATTGTAACAAGGTATAATTACAGAGATTTTTGGCATTTTATTTTCTCCTTGTTGATACTCTAATCATTATAACTACACTTCATACAAAATATCTTCTAATGACAAGATCGGACAATTCACTCTTTTTCGTAGTTTTTCTGCAATTTCATCGAAAAAAGTTATCGAAGTAACTACCACCGCATCCACTTCCTGTAAATTATCCTCTAGAGTAATCATATTCATTTCCGTATTGATTCTACCCGCTTTTTTATCAATTCCATATTTTACAAAAACCCGAGAATTTTTTAGTTCATCTGCCAAGGTTTCTCCCACATAACTCATGCCATAAATAGCAATATTTTTATAACCGTTTCTCTCAAAATACTCTGACAGTTTTTTACCCTCTTGTCCTATCTTCACCCATTGATTCATCATCATAAATAAAGACAAATGCTTATCTGACATCTGTTGCCACTTTTGAACCTTTTTATCCATTATTTTTTCGACAGCCATTGCTCCCATCCCTATTCCGGTTAATAGCGTTGCTGGGCCAAACAAATTTTTTTTCATGCTTTTCTCCTACTTTTTAGGGAATTTTTTATAAAATCTCTAAAACTTTCCCAGACTACATATTTATATGACTGCAAAGCATATTTTTCTTTTACGCTACATCTATTGCCAAATAAGAACTTTGAAGATTGATCCTCCTTATGAAAAATATTAGTATCACTAACATATATCTGTCGTAAACCTGCTCGCTTACACATAATATAAAGCAGTATTTCCTCACCATAAAGAAAGGTTCTGCTATACAAACCGTCATATACTTCAAAAAATAATGGCGTAAGCATAAATGCACTGCCATGTAACATTTGTTCCTTTTTTCTTTTCCTCAAGAGACGCTCCATATGATTTTCCAAAACGTTTAATCCATATAATGTGCTCAGCAGATAAAGATAATATATTAAAGTTTCAGGAAACCCCACATACTCATAATATAGCCTCTGTTTCCTGCCGTTTCTTAAGACGATTTCGCTTCCAATCACGCCAACACTTTTTTCATCATGCGAAAGCAACGTACTAATATAATTTTCATCCCGCATAACCGTATCGCTGTTAATCAATAACACAAAATCCACTTGAAGTCGTTGTCTGGCATATTGTATTCCGATATTATTTCCTTTTGCAAACCCATAATTTTTTCTCGCCTTAATAACATGCACTAGCCGATTATGGCAATATTTCTCCTTTAAAATCTGAAATGATTCATTTGACGATCCATTATCTACCACTATAATCCGAAAAGAATTATTTTTTTGCAATAACACGCTATCAATACAGAATACAGTCTCTTGATAATTCATATAATTTAAAACTACTACGGCTATCTTCACCATATCACTCTCCTTGGCTATATATGGTTTATCCACTTATACGACAGATTTAGAAAATCTCTAATACCAACCTCTCCGATTTCAATCTACCCAAAGAACAACAGAGTACTGTTTACAAATATGAAGTTCTCTCATATATACCATTTCCTCTTTTCTTTCTCCGTACATAGCAATTCCTGTTGGGGGCAATATTTTTCAATTTAAATAACATTTTCACTAAGTCATGCACATCTTGCGCAATCATTTTCTCCAAGACAACATAGTTTTCTGTTTTTACAGAATTTCCCTACCATTATAATGTGTATAAATCCTTAAATATTCCCTTTAAGCCGACAGGGTTAATTGATATAATTTCTGTTTCAGGATAATGAATTTGTGCAAACTGTTTCATTGCCTGATAATCTTTCTTTAGCCAACCAGCCTTTTCTTTGTTAAGAAGACATTGTTCGTCAACAGTACCATCGTAATATCCTGTTGGAGCATTATCACACCCTACCAAATATATTCTTTTCGGATATGTAAACAGCGCAAAGTGAAATGCTGATAATGTAACTGTATTTCCCCCATATAGCGCATGATGGCATATGTCTCTATATATACCTGTCCGTGCATGTCCTAGAGCTATCATATAATCTGTCACATTCCCATTTAACCTATATTTTTCTGGGAATTCAATTCGTTCAAGATTGGAATTTTTTGAAACTCTCCCCATAAATATTTTACATTTCACATTCCCAATATCCTCAAATTTTCCTTGCTCCAAAAATTCAGGTCTTCCATCTTGAACAAATAAGTAGTCTAAAGAAATTTCTCGTTTCTTAGTAAGCGTCAAATAAGATAGTGGATAGAAAAATAACCACCGGACCTCTATACT
>CAJUDY010000041.1 GCA_910584945.1 uncultured Lachnospiraceae bacterium
GTGGGCTCGTCGGCCAGGACGATGGCCGGCTTGGTGATCAGCGCCCGGGCGATGGCCACCCGCTGCTGCTGCCCGCCGGACAGCTGGTTGGGCATGTTGCGAAGCCGGTCTTTTAAGGCCAGCATCCCAATGACATCCTCCAGGAAACCCTGGTCTGGGTGTCCGCCGTCCAGTTCCATAGGCAGGATGATATTTTCGTATACGTTTAATATGGGAACCAGATTGTAATTCTGAAAGATAAAGCCGATACTGCGGCGGCGAAAGATGGTCAGTTCCTCTTCGTTCTTCTGTGACAGCTCTTCTCCCCGGATAAGTACGCTGCCGGAAGTGGGCACGTCTAGTCCACCCATCATATGGAGCAGAGTGGATTTTCCGCTGCCGGAGGTGCCCACCACGGCCACGAACTCTCCCTGCTCCACCAAAAGGCTGACGCCGTCCAGCGCTTTTGTCACGTTGGGTTCCACGCCGTAATATTTTTTCAGGTCTATGGTCTGTAAGATACTCATATGATGATAACTCCTTTCCAGGCTGCCGCCTGCTATAAGAGTTATTGTAAGAGAAAAAGGTCTCAGAAATGTCCGAAAAGTATGAAGGTTTTCTTAAGATAAAAAGATCAGCCCCAGGGGAGGAAGACGGAGAAAGTGGAGCCTTTCCCGGGAGCAGAAGCGACCATGATATAGCCCCCCTGCAGGGCGATGATCTCCCGGGCCAGGTAGAGTCCGATCCCGATCCCGGGGATATGATGTACCTCCTTTTCCCGATAGAAACGGCGAAAGACAGCGGCGTGACTGCTCTCCGGGATACCGATGCCGGTGTCCGCGATATTGATCCTGGCGTACATCTCCCAGACTTCCACAAATACATGAATGCTGCCGCCTTCCGGAGTATATTTGACCGCGTTGTCCATCAGGTTAAAGATCGCTTCCTCCGTCCATTTGGCGTCGTGAGGCAGGCAGAGCGTCTCCGGACATTCCACGGTCACAGTCAGATGCTTCTGTCCGGCCTGACAGAAAATCCCGCTCATAGCCTGGGCGATCGTTTCATATAAAGGCCTGCTGCTTTTTATGAGACGGATAGCCCCCGACTCCAGGCGGGAGGTTTTCAGAAGAGACTCAAAGAGAAAATGCAGCTTGTCCGTCTGGGCTTTCAAACCTTTTAAAAATTCCTCCTGTTCCTCTGGCGGGACGGAATGGCCCAGCAGCGTGTCGGTCACCAGACGCAGATTGCTGACCGGGGTTTTTACCTGATGGGAAATATCAGTGATCAGCTGCTGTAGCTTCTGATGCTCCTCCCTGGAGGCTTCTTTCTGCTTCTGCATGATCTGATACAGACGAAGGAGCTTTAAGTGGATGCGGGACAAAAGAGTTTCCTCATCAGAACTCACTTCCGGGCAGGAAATACCTTCGGTCATCTGATCGATCGTCCGGCACAGTTCACAGGTGAAGTCGGAAAGCTGACCGGTCAAAAGCCAAAGCAGGAACAGGGTCCAGCCGAAAGCAAGAAAAGACAGCGTGAGTCCCATGGACAGAAAGCGTCCTCCGGGATCGCTCCCCAGACAGAAGAGAAAAATGCAAAGTCCCATGGACAAAAGCATACCGGTCACCGGAAGAAGACATCTCTTACGAATATAGGATACAGACGGACTCATATGGCTTCTCCTCCCATCCACTGATAGCCCATGCCGTAAACCGTCCTGATATAGGTATGGCCGGTCTCCTCGATCTTCCCCCGCAGGCGGCTGACCGAGGTAGTGAGGGTATGGGTATCCACATAGCGTTCTTCCGAATCCCACAGCTTTTGCAAAAGCTGCTGCCTGGTCAGCACCCGTCCGGGATTCTGGCAGAACAGGCGCAGCATCCGGAATTCCAGCGCGGATAAAGGCAAAGGTTTCCCGCCAAGGACAGCGGACTGGCCGGTAAAATCAAGACAAAGGACGCCATCGTCATAGAGCACCCGGTCGGGTGACCGCCGTTTCAGCATATCGAACATGGCGCGGATTTTTTTCTTAAGCGCCAGAACGGAGAAGGGCTTTGTGATGTAATCTACCGCCCCGGCTTCATAGCCTCTGACCTGATCGCATTCCTGATCGTTGGCGGTCAGAAAGATAAAGAGCGTATCTGGATGAGCCGGCTTGACCCGCCGACACAGTTCCAGTCCGCTGCCGTCCGGAAGACCGATATCCAAAAGTACCAGATCATAGACGGCGGCGCCCAGCTTTTCTGCGGCCTCCTCATACGTCAGAACGGGGGTCAGCTGATAGCCCTCCAGCGACAGATTATAAGTGAGCGTTTTATTCAAAAGTTCATCGTCCTCGACGACCAGAATCTGTTTCATGGGGTTCGATTTTGTTCCTTTCTCAATTATAACAGTTCTTTGGCCTTCCGTGCCAGATACAGCGGCAGATTGATGATCTGCCCGTCTTTTCGGTAACCACGTTTGGAAAAACGCAGCGCATACTCCGGTTTATGATCCGCAAGATACCGTTTAAAAGACGGCGCCGACCGGTCCTCTCCCCCTTTGACCTCAACGGGAATGATCTCTGTGCCATATTGCAGGACAAAATCAATCTCCCCATGCTTATCAGAAAAATAGCGAGGTTCTGCCTGAAACTGTCCCCGCAGCTGCTGCAGCACAAAGTTTTCCGTCAAAGGTCCTTTAAACTGATAATCACTTTTCAGCAAAATGGCACGGTTGTCAAGCCCGGACATGAACTTCAGCAAACCGGTATCAAAGACAAACAACTTAAACTGATCCAGCCGGTCAAACGCGGCAAGGGGATGTTCCATTTTGGATAAATTATGGACCCGGTTCAACATCCCTGCGGACACCAGCCACTCAATGGCCTCTTCAAAATCCCTGGCTCTGCCCCCCTCCCGAACCGCGCCGTACATGAACTTTTCATTCGCTTTGGCAAGCTGCGAGACGATGCTGCGAAAAACCAGAAGAATACGTCCGCTGTTGACTCTGCCATTATGCTTGGAAAAATCATTTTCGTAGATCTCGGTCAATTCTCTCTGAATCCGGGAAATTTTTGCTGGATCTTTATATTTGACCCAGGACGCCACACATTCCGGCATCCCGCCGATAATCAGATAATGATCATAAACCTCCAGCAAGCGCCGGTGAAAGAGGTCTTCTATGGTCTGCCCCTTTTGAATGCTTTTATAATAAGAAAAAAGCGGCTCATCCGTCGCTTCCAGAAACTCGTCAAAAGTCAGAGGTTGAACATCCAGCAGATTGACCATTCCCACCGGATAGGATTTCGGCTGCGCCAGCAGCGTACCCAGAAGACTGCCCGCCGCGATCACATGGTATCCGCCGGCCCTTTCCTTAAAATATTTGAGCGCGTTCAATGCCGCCGGACATTCCTGTATCTCGTCCAAAGCAATCAGTGTCTCGCCCGGAAGAATCTTCTCCCCGGCAATCATGGATAAAAGTTCGATCAGGCGTTCCGGATTTTTATTGCTCTCAAAAATCGATTTCAGCGCGTCCTCTTCGTCAAAATTAAAATATACAAAGTGCTGATAATATTGCTGGCCGAACTCTCTCATCAGCCAGGTCTTCCCCACCTGCCTTGCGCCCTTCAGCACCATGGGTTTACGTTCCTCGCTGTCTTTCCACTTCATAAGATCCTCTATGGCATTCCTTTTCATCAACGGTCACCGGCCTTTCCGTATCAAGAATTTTCTGTATGATCCTTTTTTATTATACGAAAAAGAGCTGTAAAATTCAACTTAAGATTTTACAGCTCTCAAAAGCGAAACTTTTCTATTGTCTGGCTACGCCGCTTTTTCTTGCGGCTTCTTTCACTGCTTCCGCGATGGCGTCTCTGACTCTGGGATCAAAAGCGGCCGGAAGAATATAGTCCGCACACCGTTCCTCATCACTGACCAGCTCCGCAATCGCATATGCCGCCGCAATCTTCATCTCATCGTTGATATCGCTTGCTCTCACATCCAGAACTCCCCGGAACAATCCCGGAAAACAAAGGACATTGTTCACCTGATTCGAGAAATCCGAACGTCCGGTGGATACCACTGCGGCTCCGGCCTCCTTTGCCTCGTTCGGAAAAATCTCCGGCGTCGGATTGGCGCAGGCAAAAAAATGGTCGCGTCCCCTGTAGATTGTGCCCTTACGGTCTGTCTTGATCACCTTCCGCCCGCCCATGGCCATCAGAAGCTTAATGATAGCAATCCCTGCAGCTCTGGGCCCCAGAAGTCACGATCCTCACATCCTTTAAGTCCTTATGCACTACTTTCAAAGCATTGATCACATGGGCAGGCGTAATTACAGCTGTTCCGTACTGAGTTGTTTTACGGTGTGATTTCGTGTGTGAGAGCCGAAAGATTTGACTGGAACAGCGAAAATGCAGAATGTCAGATAAAAAAATTGCTACACGTAAATCCAATGTACAAGAAAGAAATGGGAAAAAACAAAGGTATGAAAATCGGTCTATACTTACAGACCCAAACCGCCTGTAGCCCGGAAGCATTTCAACGTGCCATGGACATTGCCTCTAATGCTGATTTTGATATCCTTCTATTTCCGGAGGATTGCTACTGCCCGGAAATAGAAGATTTTTGAAGCGAAATACGCAGAACTGTTTCCCAGTGGAACCGGAAATGTTGCGAAACCCCTGCGCATGGCGCTCAGATCACTGATTATCCAGACGAAATTTCAGTATTTTATGCACCGGCGGAAAAAGAGGATTCTCTGCGCCCTTCTACGCCTGTGGGAGTTTTTCTCCGGTTGTAGTTCTGTTGGAATTGCACTTGTGGCTTAATCAGCAAGCACTAAATAAGCCTTATAATTTGTTCATACAAGCCGCTGCTTCTCTCACAATGAAAAGTTTTATTTATGTGCATATGACCAAACAGCCAAGCCTTATAGGCAACTGTCTGCTTAATCTCTTGTAAATAATCGGTCAATCTATCTCTTTGATATAGTCCTGAACCGCCATCTATCTGTCTAAGTAATGACGTATATGGACTGTGAGTAATAATGTAATCTACTCTATGATTCTGCTTTTTGAGATTAGACAATCCCTCATTCATTTCTTCTTCATTTGGAAGTTCTCTTTCCCACCAGCTTACATGATTGATTCTGTACAAAGCAAATGGATCTTTATCTAACCGTTTTTTCTTTTCTTTGAAGTCTGGATCATCAGGTTCTAATATACCTGCAGATATATCATGACTACTTGCACCTCCAAAAGCAAAAAATGACTTATCTTCAATATGGAATATCTGACCTCTCATCAGATGAATAACTGATGGACGAATGAAATGCACATTTCCTCCATGCCATTTCTCTACTGGATAAGTATCAAGCCTTTGATGGTTTTCGTGATTTCCATCAATAAAAATTGTTGTAAATGGTTTCCTCTCTAACCAGTCCAGCCAATACTTCTCAGTTCTATTTTCTCCTTTGTAATCCCACACAAGCCCGAAATCACCAAGAATAATAACTGTATCATCCTTTGTCATTTCTTTCTGCTCTGGAAAAATATCTGTGGAAAATCTCTGTGGGTTTCCGTGTATATCGCCTGTGATCCAAACTGCCATATCAATTACCTCATATCCGTTTTCTTTTATAACCTTTCATTCAGAATTCTTTAAATATGACTGCAGCAGTATTTGCTATATATACTACTACAGTCTTATCTAAATGTCAACAGATGAAAATGGTGGGTAACTCTGTTTGCAGGACGTTGGAAAGCTGCACTTTCGCTCTTCTATTGGCGGTTTGGAAATTGAACATCGTTTCCCTTTTATTCTTCTATATAAATCAATCGTTCAATATATGCCCTTCCCTCTTCTTTAAAAATCGGAATCTTTTGATCAAGTTCCCAGCGGGCCCTTGTACCATCTTCCAACATTACTTTTACCGCACAGCTCCCCCATTTTAGACAGGCAGGATAATCATTCCAGTCAATCTGCCTTTCCCTGACAAGCAGTTCTTGAATCTCTTTACAGGACTTGTTTTGCAGTTCCCGGTGCGAAAAATTTGCCTGCCCTGCCATCTGAATACTGTTTCTTATTGCGTCCAACTGTCTCCAGTAAAAGTAATTTGCCACCTCTTCTTTGGGAATACTAAATACTCTTGCATCAAACAGAGCACCTTTCCTGCATGCCTGATACAGAATATTCAGATAGCTCTCATATTTAAAAAAAGGTTCCTGATCTCCTGATTCATAAATTCTGTCAACAAGTGCTCCTACGTTTTCAGCAAAAAAATTGTGAAAGGCCAGAGTTGTCATAGCTGCCGCGACACTGCACATTTTCTGTACTTCATAATCAAACCACGCAGAAGTCTCAAATGTCTGATAATCGATCAACACAAGTGATATTTCATCTGACTGGCAATATCCCAGAACACACCCTTGGATATTCTCGCAAAGATATTTTGTGGTTTCCTGCATGGTTTTTACCATAATATCATCAAAGGGTTTATGAAAGCCTTTTGTAAATGTATGAAACGATTTACCGTCCACCCGGATCACCGCAGGGGTTCTTCTCATCAGTTTTGTTTTGGAAATTTCTTCATAAAAGGATTTCATACGATTCCCCAAATTGTTTCTTTGCATCTTTGATTTACTCATATCATACTCCTGTGCTTTTACATAATTCTTACTATTTCCTGAACAGACCGTTGTTCACAAGCAATTCTTCAAAGGTCACCGGCATATACCCGTTGATCATACATCCCGCATTCAACGATCTCGGCTCTTCTCTCATCACCTCGAACGCCCGGTTCCTGGCATTGTGAATATGGCCGAAGATTCCCTCCCTATACTGCTGCTGCAGTTTCCTTTCTGTATTGAAGCAGATATTTCCCCTCTGCATGATACAGACTTCCCATCGCCAGGCACCGGATCAGATCTGCGTGAGCGTCCATGCGGACTACTGTTTTTGACCGGTAATCGTACACCACCACAAGCAGGATGTAATGCTCTCTTCGCTCTGCAGCCAGTTTCATCTGCTCGTTGGACAGCTGAAGTATTTCCCTCGATACGCTTTGAAGCGTATGCGTTTTTACTTCCAGATAATAGTCATCTACCACACGACCGGCGTCGTCTGTATATGAGATACGAATATCCCATCCCGGCTGATGATAACGTTCTGTGTCCGGATACAGCATTTCCACCTCACCGCCAGTCTCCTGACCGCATACATGAAAAAGCACTCTTCCTTCCTCTTCTGACCGGATCTTATAACCTCTGTCCAGAAAATAATTGCGGACAGCTCTGCAGGCATATTCTTCACCTGCCAGACCGATTTCCCGTAACACACTCTCCCGGTCTGTCTCAGAGGTCTCTTCTGACCAGAAGCTGTCCATAAGATCCTGATGACTCATCTCTTTTGCTTTTTTCAGCATCTGTATCAGTTCCTCCGAATTCTCCGTCCCCAGTTCCTGGTACAGTCGATCCAGATTTCGCGCCTTTCTCTGGAGCGTGACTGCCGCTTTGGGAGTCAAAAGCTTCATCTGATCCTCTTCCTTGTAATAATTGGGAAAAGCCTCCCTTGCCAGTGTTGGATGCGCCTGTATCCAGCTTAGCAGCCTTGCACAGGCTTCCTGGCATACCATGTCCGCCTGAGACAGACTCATTTCCGACAAAAGCCTCTGTACTGCGCCGTTGATCCTCATGATCACATCCTTATCCTGAAATACCGGCAAATTCCATCCCTTCAGAGTGATTCCTTTGTCCAGTAAAATTTCATAGACATCACACTCCCGGTCTATCCCCTGAAAACAGACGGCAATCTCTTTGAGCTCTTCCTCCTCAATCCGGTCCAGCCTCAGATCCGCCGGCTCTTTGATCTCTCCTTTCTGATTTGGCAGAATCTTTGCATACCAGTACTCATTACTGTGAAGATAGCGGTTGATCCTGTCGCAGCAGCAGTTCAGCCACCAGTACAGGTTCTCTGTCTTTACAGATCCTGAAAACCTGTGTTGCAGCGCCTCGCGGTTTTGCTGTTCCTCCAGCCAGCTCATCAGTTTCAGCAGCACAGCACGATAGCTGTTATTCCACAAAGAATCCGGAAACCTTGTATCTTCTATGTTTCTGCCGCCCGGGAAGCCTCTCTCCCCATACCATGCTGCACATCCGATACAGCTCCTCATCCGGTCCGCAGGCAAGCATCAGATCCCACGCCTCTTTCCAGGCATTCAAATAACGCTGACCGTAATACGAAAAACTCTGCACATGATAATTGCGATTACTTCTGGAAAAAATGTACTCTGTGAAGCCGGCCACCTCATATAAAGGGATATTCTTCTCATCCCCGGTCAAAAAAGAGGGATGCAGCAGTCTGCTGCGGATTCCGGCATCCTGCTCTAACTGATCCGGATGATCCAGCAGGGTAAGCTTTTCTGCAACATCCTTAAGTGCCTCCGGGATTTGCGGGTCCTGATAGATCTGATAAATCGTAAACAATCTGCGCTCGTTCCAGTCCATTACATTCTGATTGGGAAATATTTTCACATTTCCGGACTGAATCCGGACAGCCATATCCGGATTCTGCATACAGCTTCGATAGAGCAGGCTGCACCAGCGCAGCGCTGTCATTTTTTCTTCATCCAGATTTTCCCGCATATATTCCGTAGCGTTGACTGCCAGTTTTTCCAGAGATATGGTCTTTTCTTCCGTAATCTCATAGGCGGCCAATACGCGGTACCAGTCTGTCTCATCTTCGGGTACCCGGCACCCCCGCAAACAAACCGACAGCCTGCGCACCCTTGCCGCCTCATCGGCATTGGAACTCTGAATCAGATAACATTCCGGATCTGCCAACGGGATTCTGCCTTTTGCGGTCGGCAGAATCGGTAAACCACAAATAGTCTGAAAGAGCTCCTGATACAGATGCTGTCTGACCCATTGTTCAGACCACTCTTTATTGTCCTTATACAGACTGATTCTGAGCAAGTTGTCAATTCCCCTGCAGTCTTTCGTCAGAAGCGCCTGCACAAAACGGCCATAAAGCTTCACCGCTTTTTGCATGATCGCCTTGTTGTTTTGTGCATCGGAGGAATCAACGTTATCCACCAGAGAAATCCCGCTTCTAGGCTCATTGGTATGCAGCCCTCGGTGATTGAACACCACCGGAAAAGGAAACTCCTCCGCACCAATCAGCGGAAAATCCACAAACAGTCTGGAAGTACGTTCCGAAATCGGCAAAAAACCCATCTTCTTATCATATTCTGCAGCTACCGTTGCCCCTTCCTCGCTCATACTGAAAAGAGTATGTCTTTTTGTCTCATCCAAATCCCCCGTCTCTGACAGGATCAGTTCCTCAGTCCCGTCAGAAAACCGTTGATGCTCCATTCTTTGATAGAGAATCTTCTGCTGTCTGTCCGGCAGCCGGTAGATCAGCTCCACACTGCCGATCATCTCGGAAAACAGCATCACATACAAAATAGTATCTGAAAGATCTGTCATTCCTGTCCGGGCAATCCGACGGCCATTCTCATTGCTCAGCCAATAGCTGAATTCTGTATTGTACACGGAAGTCCGGTCATTTCCTGCCTCTTCCAAAGCTTCGTCTGCCACTCTTAATTCGTCGAGGTTTTTTGCAATTGCCTGCAAGATCTCCTCTTTCGTTCTCCCGCTTCGGTCAAGGGTGATCCGAAATTCCTTTCCCGGGCAGCCGTCCTCCTTCAGGATCGAATGAATCTCTACCTTCTCACTAAGCTGAAAAGTAGTCATAAAACCGGTGCCAAACTGCCCGACACCTTCTCCCGGATTTTTGGAAGACACCTGATTGATAATCGACAAGATATCCTTCACGCGAAAAAATCTGCCGCTGTGACGGAAGGTTAATGTATCCTCCTCCAGGATAAACTGTACATCTACCGGCCGGTCGGGAAAAGCCAGATCCCTCGCATTCTGCAGCAGTTCCATCACCCATCGTCTGGCCTGCGTAATGTCTGATTCGTTGCGGATCTTTCCCATATACTGCAGAATTTTGGAAGCTACTCCTCCCTGGTATACTTTTTCAATACTCTGTTCTATCAATTCTCGGTACATCTGTTCTCCTTTGCTAAATTACCTCTGTGAGCAACGGGCATATCTTATACGGTTTATCACTGAGCAAAATGCCAAATCCTCTGCCGACCCATAAAACATCAGCTTCTGTTCTGCCATTATACTGCAGGCACTTAATCGTCTCCTCCAAAAAATTAATATCATTTGGCACGGTAAATATATGCATTGTTCTCTCCCTCCTGTTATTTCCTAATAGACCTGATTACAGATTATCACAAGAAAAAGTCCGATATTTCATCAAATATCGGATTTCCTGCCAGCTCTTTGGTTCTCAAATCAAAGCTGCATTTTTTCGTCGCTGTTCCAGACGTACAATTATGCTTACAACTGCCAGAAGATGTGATATAATGACAGCAGTTCTCCAATGTAAGCAGAACATAAACTTCGAATGCAAAGCAACAAGTTCATTTTATTTACAAATATTTGAAATCAGAATTATCATATACGGAAAGGTCAATTATGAGATTTTTAAAGAGAGCCAATATCAGAGAGCTTAAACAATACTGTGATACCTACAAGGATTTTGAATTGTCTTTATCTTCTGATGACATACAACCGGATAACATTGAGGCTATTAAAGAATGGATTGCCGGTCATGGCATACGCATATCTGCCTTGCATTGTCCCGGGCACAGGAACTCTGAAGATGACCTGACCATATGCGAAATCATGACTAGTGACTCTGCCAAAAAAATTTTTGAAAAAACATGTGACTTTGCCAAAAAACTATCCGAAATCAGTTCCAAAGACAAATCCGGCAGCAGGTCAATCATTGTGATTGTTCACGAAGGATGCGATGAACACTGTAAACTGCAAGAAACTGATAGGACAGAATGTAGAAAGCAGAAATTGTACAGTCAGTTCCTTGATTTTATACAGAACAAATTTTCCTCAGGCAGCTATTCTGCACTTCAGATCGGCATCAAAGATATTTCTGCACATGAGGCTGATGATAAATCCTGCAGATGCTCTTCATGCCAAGTCCTCTTACCGGCCGCAGAGCAGCAGAATTCTTTGAACATCGGCAGGGTGATTGACTTTTGCCATATAATTTCCGAAAAGTACCGTCTCCTCAATGGAGAGCCGTTTGAAAATTATCTGACAAGTTATATGGAGCAATTTGAAAAAAATAGCATTTTATTGTTCCAGTTGTCCAATTTCAATCCACAAACAGGCGTCCATAACGAAATGTTCCACGATACCGAAAAAGACAACAAGATATTCGATGCCATTTTCAAATACTGTTTGGAACATCACCGCAGCCTTCCAGTAACGCTGGAAGTCAGCGGAAGCGACAGCAAAGAGGCGGCTCACCGCTTTGACTCGATCATGATACGCTGGAGCAGACTCCACACCCTTCCAAAGTTCAAAGATCAAATAATAAAGAAAGATGAAGATCTTTTTTATTTCTTTGATAATCTTTACCAGGCCTTTATCTCTGACGCAGAAACGGAAGCGAATCTTGGAGAGTTATTTGAAGCTGCTGATAAGATAAGAAATTATATACTGGCAAATTATAAAAGCAATCAAAAATATCCATTAGGGTTTAGCCCGAAAGAACAACTATTAGATCTGCATCGGTTTCAGATACAAGCCTACGTCTATTATATGCAATATATGCATGCAGCGGAAAATCTGCTTCATTATTATAACGACATGTTGGAAAATTTTGACTTTTCTGTCGTACTGAAAAACTATATGTTTCATGACACGCTTGAAGAGCTGAAATTTGACGGACTGGTAGGATATTTCAATATCCCCTGGCTTATGAAAAAAGAGATTACTCTGTACCATTTTTATGACGGGTATGAAGGTGATCAAGAATCTCACGGTACCTTTAAAAAAGAGATTGCCTGTTGTATGAAACATATTTCTGAACCACAGCCAGATAACAGCTCAGAAGTGATGTCATTTAGCAAAGCTTTTGGCAGATGCGCGCTAAAGTATTACGAACCTCCTCATCCTGGCCTGGAATATAATATCCGTATCGTGAAAACGCCTATAAACTGTTTTTATGACGGAAAAAACTGGATCCCTTTGCAGGCGGCTGCGCGCACGGACCCTTTTATGGACAAAGAGCAAAATTTCATAATCGATTTTTCAGAATATTATTTCGGAAGAGGAGATGCGTCCCCCGAAGGCTCTCTTCTGGAGCTCTACAGACAGGAAACGGGCGAAAAAGGTCCAAAGAGAGAGAACATTGCATCCATTTACGATCAGGAAATTCATATCAAAAATGCAAATGGAATTCAATGGAAAAATTATCGTCTCGGCCTGAATGATATGCTGATACTGCTGATCTTTTATAAATATCTTTGTTCTTCTAAAAACTACTCCGTCCACCAGCTTCAGATTCCAACAGAGTCCAAGAGGTGTCAGGATATACTGGAGATACTGAGTCAAATAAATTTTGAATGGGAGCGGGAATTCTATCCGGATACCAAACACGAAAGCTATTCTGAATGCCGGTATACTTACGGGAAAAAAGCACTTCAGCAAGTTAAGTTTCATGTGATCTATGATCATCTTCCGTACGATATCTATGACTATGACAAAGCATGTGACTGGCTTGACAAAAATTCTATCAAGGAGCAAAAACAAGCTGTACCGCTTTTGGTACAGCCTCTTTGATCAAATCCTCTGCCCCGCTTTCCCCGATGCCAATATAAGTAGGACCTGCGCCTTTCATGATCCATTGCAGATCTTGTAACGTCAGAATAATCAGACCAACTTGATTCCTGAACCTTGCAATTTGACCTACCATCTGCGCGATTATCTCATCCGTCTTTTTCAGTGCTTCCCAGATAGAATCCTCCCATTTTGCACCACGCAGCGCACTGTCATTTGGTATAACAGTTACACTGTCTGCTTCCTCTTCGATATGCCGGAAACCCTGTTTAGCATTGGTCAAGCGGATCGCATCCTCAAAAGCAAACGGTCTTGTTACGATCGCCGCTGTAAAAATCCCCTGTTCTTTTGCAAGTTTCGCAACAACCCACGCTGCACCTGAACCAATACTTCCACCCAGTCCGCATAGAATAAATACCATAGCAGCGCCATCCAATACCTCAGATATTTCACCGGCATGAAGCAGCGCTGCTTCCTCTCCTCTGACAGAGTCCGTAACTGTACTGATCTCTGTTCCTTTCGTATCTCTCCTGCCGATATACAGTCGTTTACATGCCTTGCAAAGTTTCAGTGACTGCCAGTCTGTGTCGACAGCGATAAACTCCACGCCCTCTGTCCTGTTCGCAATTATTCGGTCTATCATCCGGGCCCCTGCGCCGCCTACACCGACCGCCACAATCCTTTTGTTGTCATTTGCTTTCATTTTCGTTCCTCGATGTCTTTATTCTTCTGTCCTTCTGGCGGGCGAAAGCTCTACGGCCGGATACAGATCATTACGATCCAGATCCGGTATCTCTGAGACTGCCCTGGTATTTTCTTTTGATACAAGTTTTCTCATTCCCGGTTCTAACATAATCACGCCTTCATTCGCTGTGAAATATATCGCGCGGTCTCCGCTGTTTTGCAGATACATTGGTAAGCTGTCTGTCTCCTGACAATACGTCTCCAGATGCTGAGCATGCGGAAAATAACGGATATCCACACCATTTTCAAACCCATAGCAGCTGATCAGACAACTGTCCTGAAAGGTTCCGATATGCGTATACATCTCCCCTTCATACACCTTTCCATCCTTCTTTATAATCATCTTCTCAAAATAATACTCTTCATGATCCGACAATACCAGAAGAATCGTGTTGTCATCCAGTGTGTATTCTCTCTCTTTTCCATATTTTTTTGCATATTCCGACAGCTCCGGTATATAATCACTGGTATCGGGTTTTGAATAATCGATATCGGACAGTCTGCAATGGTATTCTGTATTTCGAGTCTGTATAACGACTTGTTCCGTCTCTTGGTCCACACAGACCTCCACGATCTTTGAAGTGTGAATAAACATTGTATCTGGCAATTTTTTATGACCTGTTACATTTCCATGTGCCACAGCAAATGTTTTTCCATCCATACACGTTTCTTTGCTGATGTACCAGTGATACAGCCGCGGTATCTGACTGTGTTCCTTTTTGTTATTCATACAATTTGTTCTCCTTCCTGGCTCACAGGATAACATATAAAATGGCTCCGTTCTTTCATCAAACATCGGATTTTCTGCTGTTTACCGTCAGCGGTCTGACCATGATGCATTGTGCATGCCACAGTTGCTTCCTCCGCTCATCATCCACCGCTCCCTGTTCCACAAGTTCCAGATAATCTCTTATGGCACGGGAAACCGCATTTTTTTCAGGCAGCGGAATTGTGCTCATAAAGTTGAGAAAGATTTTCTGTACATCTGCTTCCAGCCGCCGGTAAAATTTCACCTTATTCTTGTTGTAATTTACATAATCATCCAGATATTTATCTTTCATAAATTCCAGATATTTCTCCACCCTGCCCCATATGTTTTCTTCTCTGCTCCCTCCCATTTCATCCAGTTTCTTCAGCTCCAAAAGCATCACCAGCTGTATTTCCGCCTCCAGTGCAATATTGTGCTCCAGCCATAACAACTGAAGAATCCAGAATGCTCCAATCCACTTAATATATTCCATGCTTTCCTGTGTCTGATTCCTTACCTGCTTTGCCAGAATCTTTTTCCCGTCCGTATCTGCCCCACCAAACAGGCCCCCGGCCTCAACCAGTTTATCAAACGTCTTGTTAAAAACCATTCCCCGCTGTCTGGCTTCCTTCAGCCGTCTGCTGCATATTTGGGCATACTCTCTCACAAAAATCTCATGTAAGGAGAGCATGATCAGACACTCCTTATATTTTTCTCTTCTGGCATCCGGGTCGTCATGTTCCAGGTCACATATACATAAATACGCTCCCAACTTTTTCCTGAACATTTCCTGCAGCCGCTCCAACAGGTAGACCGGGGCGTCTTTCCATCCCTCTTCATTTTCTTCCAGCCTGGAATATTCTGCGAGTAATTGGGTTCTCCCGGCCGCCATTTTGTTCTCTTTTGCAGAAAAGCATTTATCCAGCTCTGTAAAATCAAAACTGTACTTTTTCTTCGCCTCCCCGGCAAGAGATCTTTGTATGTCTTTCCATGAGACCTTTGAACGAGTATTCCGCTGATAAATCTGCAGTACTTCCATAGCAAAATACGTCTTCAGCATTGACACGCTGACACTGCAATTGGGAGTGACAATAAGCTCTCTGACACCAACCCCTTTTCTCAAGTTTTTAAAAGAACCGCCATATCTTTCCGGCTCCTCTTCCGTCCAGCGGTCAAATACGCCCATCAAATAATCAAATATTTCCAATCTGCCCATTCGTTCCTGTATTTTCCTTTCCCATTACATTATTGTGTTTTCCCCCAGACATCTTATCCGTCTGTTACGCCGCCTTGCTTTTCCTCCAGTTTCTTGAAGAAGCCTGTATTTTTCGTAAACAGTTTCTGCTCCATCCGCTACTCCTTCTTTTCTTCCCTATAGCCTCCCAGTATCCGCTCTGTCCGCCCAACCATCTCCTCCTCTATGATCGGAAGCCCCATTGCCGAAAGAACCTCCGCGACAAACCTGCACTTATGCCTGATTTCTTTTATGAATAACCACTTTTACTAGCTGATCTCCTTCCGCCGGTACTCCCGATAGATCACCGGCGGGAGCACCGCGGTCAAAACGGTATAGACGGTCAGGAGGATCGGCACCGCACCGAGCACTTTTGTGCCTATAAGATACAGTTGAAAATAGTCAAGGGCCTTCCCGATCTGCAGAAGCTGGTCCGGCAGCAGACTGATGATTCTGCTCACAACCAGGCTGTCGATATTGCTGAGAAAGGACGGAAGAAAAATCAGCAGGACCGGAACCATGACAGCCGGCACCGCGGATCTGGTCCTCGCAGATACCAGCATGCTCAAAAAGGCGAGAAACAGGCAGCCCAGATATCCTCCAAGCAGGATCAGAAGATATTTCTGCCAGACCGTGATGTGATAAAAGCATTTCCAGCTCCCCCAGTCCACCTGAACCGCAAGATTCCAGCCGTCTGCGCCCAGGTAAGCAAGGACCACCGCCGTATACAGAAGAAACGCGGCAAAATAGACGAAGGATACCATGAGAAAACCGGCCTTCAGCTTTGCCAGGACAGCTTTGTCTCTTCCATATATAGAGGCAAAGAAAACCGCATCCGACTTCCAGGCAAACTCACAGGAGAAGATCCCCGCCGTCAGATAGCCCAGGACCAGCATAGTCAGCATCACCACCGTAGGCGCATATTCAAAAAGCTGTCTCCATCCGGTCACATAGTCGTAGGAAAACGGTGTCGGAATCGTCTCATACTGACGGATCAGATACGCCTTTTCCCTCTCTGAAAACTGATCTTTCGCCTCATCTGCCAGCCACTCCTTTAAAAGCCGTACTCTGTTTTCATAGAACGAAGCGGCGTCCTCCTCCGTCAGAGAATCCGCCCGGTAATAGTCATGGCTCCGGAATCCTTCGGCATAAGAGCAGTTCAGAAGATCCCGGATTTCCTGAATCCCCTGCTGCCAGCCGAACGCAATATTCTCTTCTCTGACATTTTCCGAACGCGCTTCCGGCGTCTCCCGGATTCTTCGATTTTCCGCGATGACCGCTCTTAAGCGTTCCTCATTCAGCTCACCGGCCCAGGCTTTGCGCTCCTCTCTTAACAAAGCGATGGCTGCCGGCCCGGTCTTAGGCTCTCCGTTTTCATCGATCCAGGAGAGGTTTGCGGCAAACAGACAGGTAATCCCTACAAGGACAAACAGCAGCACAAGGGCCGCTCTCCCGCCTGTTCTGGAAAATATTTTTTTCAGCTCATATTTCGTCATTCTGCCCGTCCGTCCTTTCCCCAAAATAATCCAGAAACAGATCCTCCAGCGTCGCCGTCTCAGGAACCGCATGTCCGGAAGGCGGATCGGAAGAGAGAATCCGCAGTCTGGCTCCTCCCGGTATCGTCTTCACATTGGATACTTTATACTTCTTCATATACGCGCCCACACTGTCCTTCGACACCGGAACGCTCCACACTCTGTCCGGCATGGAGAAAAGCAGCTCCTCGGAAGTACCGGAGGCCCGAATCTTCCCACCGTCCATCAGAAGGATTTCGTTCGCGATATATTCAATGTCCGATACGATGTGGGTGGAAAGCAGCACCAGTCTTTTTTCTGAGAGTTCGCTGATCAGATTCCGGAAGCGAATCCGCTCATTGGGGTCCAGTCCGGCGGTAGGCTCGTCCAGAATCAGAATCTTCGGGTCGCCTAACATGGCCTGAGCGATTCCCACACGGCGCTTCATCCCGCCCGATAAGGCTTTCATCTTTTTCCTTTTCGCCTTTTCCATGCCCACCTGATTTAATAAAAGTTCTGCCCTCTGCTTTGCGGCCGCCGGACGCAGGCCCTTGATGGACGCGATATACATCAGATAGTCGTACACACTAAAATCCGGATAATATCCGAAATCCTGAGGAAGATATCCCAAAAGCTTCCGGTATGCTCTGTCCATCTCCAGGATGTCCTTTCCGTTCCAGGTGATCCGGCCGCGGGTGGGCTTTAACAGGGTGCACAGCATACGCATCAACGTGGTCTTTCCGGCGCCGTTTACTCCCAGAAGACCATAGACGCCGGCAGTTAATCGACAGGATACATCTTCCACCGCCGTGACGTCCTTAAATTCTTTCGTCAATCCCATAAGTTTCAATTCCATCAAGTCCTCACCTCCAGGATTTCCCGACATCCCCTTTGTCCTCTGCTGATCCAGTACCCAAGATACAGGACGGCGGCGGCTGTCATAACAAGCCAGAGCGGCAGGGAGACTGCCTCATAGATTTTTTCATTCAGCACAAACTGTGTCCACACGGCACACCAGAGCATGCACAAAAGCAATGCCAGGTACTCTGAGCTCTTCCCGGCACTGTACAGCGTGCGGAAACAAATACAGCAGGTCACGAGATAGGGCAGAAAGAAATGGATGACGATTTCTTCCACAGACATGGTTCCTGTCCCGACCGCTGACAGTACAAAAAGACTGAGGAAAAGCAGATCCACCAGGGCAGATAAAAAAATTCTCGCACTATAGATCTGGCGCAGGGAGTAATAAGCGGTATTTTCGATCTCCAACGCTCCGGAACTTTGATTTTTCCATAATTCCGGCAGAAGGAGCACCGCAAACAGAGAGGCCCCGATTCCCATACTTCTCTGTACATAAAAGCTGCTCCCTGTTAATACAAGCAACAGCCACAGAAAAAACAACAGAATTCCCTGCATCATCCACCAGCGTTTCTGAATATAGTGGCTTTGCTGGTATAAAAAATCCGCATAGGAAAGCGATTCACAGTCTTCCGCTTCATAAAATGCCGCCTTCGACCGCCGGATCGTCTCCTGCAGCCTTTGCTCATCGTAAATAATACATTTGTATACGCCCAGATCTCCCCTGATCTGACGGTCGGATCTTCTCCTCATAGCTCTCCCTCTCCCAAAAAGGCTAATAACAGTTGCTTTGTTCTTCGTATCCGGTATTTCACCAGCGGAAGGCCGATGCCCAGGATTCTGGCGATGTCCTTTTGCCTGCATTCCTGCAGGAAATACAGAACCGCAGCCTCCCTCAGATCATCCGGCAGCCGTTCAAGAGCCATCCCTACAGCAATCTGCTCATCCAGAAGCTCCGTGCTCCGGTCCGGCCGCTCCGGCAGTTCTCCCATCGGGATCTCCTTTTCCTTTCTGTGATAGTCCCTGCACACATTTGCCGCAATCACGTACAAATAATTCACCGCCTTTCCATAATGCCGGTACTGCTTCAGAGTTCGGAAAAAGTGCACAAAGGTCTCCTGGGTCATATCCTCTGCATCACCGATGTCTCTTACATGCGCCCGGCAGTATCTCAGAATCTTCGGATAGTATTTTTTGACAAACGCTTCCAGAGCCTCTTCGTCTCCCAGACGCATTTTCCGGATCAGCAGAGCATCCAGGTCCACATTCATACCTCTGGCTTCCTCCTTTATCATTCTTCTGTTACTTTTCAGAAAGCTTTCTGTCTACTATAACGGCGGCGGGCGGAAAAAAGATAGTCGCTTCCATAAAAAAATCAGCAGATGAACCACATCATCCCTGACGGAAATCCCAGAGGCCTTTGCTCTTCCATACACCGGCGTAGATATGGAACCGTCGTCTCGTCTCCCATTTTTCGCATTTATCTCAAAAAGAAATTCTTTTTCTCTTTTTTCATTTTCTATGGTAAAATGGGAGTTAAGAAAACACTGCTATAAGAAAGGACCCTGAACAGACAATGGATGGAAAGAAATTAATTGACCTGGCACTGGAGATTGGTTTTGCCGACGCGGCGGCGATTCAGACGGACGAGCTGGTCTTCGTTCCGGCGTTCCGCGCTCTGTGCGAAGAGAACCAATGCGGAAAATACGGCGTCAACTACGCCTGTCCTCCGGCCTGCGGAACGGTGGAGGAGATGAAAGAGCGGGTACTTCGATATCGGCAGGCTCTGGTCATGCAGACCATGTGGGACATTGAGGACCCGCTGGACAGCGCGCAGATCAAGCCGGCCAAGGCTCAACACAACCAGATGACCCGCCGCCTGATCGACCAGGCGGGCGAGCCGGGACTGATGATCGGCGTCAGCGGCTGCAGCCTCTGCAATCCCTGCGCCATAGAAGAAGGAGAACCATGCCGTTTCCCAAAGCTTCGCTACTCCTGCATGTCCGCCTACTGCATCTTTGTCAAAGAGATGACCGAGCGCTGTCATATGGATTACGACTGCGCGCCCGGCCTCACGACGTTTTTCAGTATGTATTGTTTTGATGAGAAGAAATAATGTTAATCCAACTTCCTTTTCAGCTCCCCTGCGCCGCCACCCGCGCAAGATCCGGGTGCTCTCCGCCCCAGCCGATCTGGGGCAGGCAGCGCAGCATGTATAAATCTTCTTCTGCAATCTCAATTTCCGGCAGTATAAGATTCTGGCGCATCCGCTCCATGGAAGAAGCCTTCGGGATCACGCCGATGCTCTGCTGCAGCAGGAACTTTAATAAAAACTGCGCCGGGGATACCTGATACTTTTCCGCCATCCGGATCACCGCCGGCTCCTCCAGGACGCGCCTTCTGCCCAGGGGGCTCCACGCCTGCACCTGGATGCCCCAGGACTTGCAGTACTGCACTGCCGCCTCCTGCAGATACCCCACATGAAGCTCCAGCTGATCCACCATGGGGCGTACCTTTGCGGTCTCCATCAGCGCTTCCAGATGGTGGGGCAGGAAATTGCTGACGCCGATGGCGCGGACCTTTCCCTGATGATAGAATTCCTCCAGCGCTCTCCAGCTCTCCCTGTCCAGTTCCTTCCAGTCCTTCGATTCCGGGTCCGGTTTGGGCCAGTGTAAAAGGAACAGATCCAGATAATCGGTCCCTAACCGTTCCAACGACTCCTCAAAACTTTTCACGGTCTTCTCATATCCCAGATTGGTCTTCCACACCTTGGAGGTCAGGAAGATCTCTTCTCTTTTGATCCCGCTCTCTTGAATCGCTTTTCCCACATATTCTTCATTTTCATAGGCCGCCGCCGTGTCCAAAAGCCGGTATCCGGCCTCCAGCGCCATCCGCACGATCTGCTCGTCGCTTCCGTCGGTACATTTATAAGTTCCATACCCGATGCGCGGCATCTTTACTCCGTTCTGCAATACATAATACTGTTCCATCTGATCTTTCCTTTCCTCTTTACTACCATCATTTTCGCCCATTTTGTCGACTTTGTCAATCTTGTTATCCCTTAGATATACCGATAGAATACCAATTTCTTATGGGCTGCAAGACATTGAATAAAAGCTTTACACCTCCATCGCCCGTTGGTATAATGGAAACATCCAAATACCACATCAAAAGGCGGTGATCATATGGGCATGACAAATAAGCAATTCCAGGGCTTTCTCCGACTTGCTTTAGAACTTCTTGAAAGAGCGTTCAAAAAGTCTCCTGACAATGAGGATTTAAAAAAAGTCAGAGATATTTTTCAGTCCATGTTGGAAGATGAATGACTCACAAATAAACAGGGTGTAAAGCCTTTGACATTTCCTCAAAAGCTTTACACCCCTCGTCATTCATTCCTCCGGATAGGTATTCTGATACGCTTCCCGCACCTCCTCCGGCACCAAACTGCCGCCGGTAGCCCAAGCGATGTGGACCGCGTCTTTCATTTTGTCTGTAAGACCATTCTCTTTCAGATAGGTTCTGATCTCCTCACTTTTTCCCCATTTCGCGACGCCCTGAAAGGCCGCGCAGGCGCTTGGCTCCAGGAAGATGTCTTCCGATTCCAGCAGGTCCCGCATATAGTCGTACAGCCTGGCATCCCGGACCGTGCACTCTCCGCTCAGCATCGGCGCGATCAGCTTTCCCACGAAGCCGGAGGGTCTTCCTACCGCCAGCCCGTCCGCGTCGGTTCTGCCGGTAAGTCCGATGTCCTGCACCGAGATGTCCCCGTGAAGTCTGGTCACCATCCCTGTCAGCATGCAGGGGGCCTGGACCGGTTCCACGAAGAAACAGTGCACATGATCGCCGAATACATGCTTCAAGCCAAAGCTGATGCCGCCGGGCGCCCCGCCGACCCCGCAGGGAAGATAGACGAACAGCGGATGATCCTCGTCCACGGCAATCCCCTGTTCTGTCAACTGCCCGATCAGCCGGTTGGCCGCCACCGCGTAGCCCAGAAACAGATTCCTGGAATTCTCGTCGTCCACAAAATAGCTCTTGGGATCTTCGTCCGACAGGCGTCTTCCGTTCTTGACCGCTCCGCTGTAGTCGGACTCATATTCCAGCACCGTCACCCCGCGGCTTCTTAAGAGGTCCTTTTTCCATTGTTTAGCATCAGCGGACATGTGGACGATTACCCGGTAGCCGATGGCCGCGCTCATGATTCCGATGCTCATGCCCAGATTGCCCGTGGAACCCACCTGGACCGTATACTGTTCAAAAAACTTACGGAATTCGGGCTCTGCCAGGCGGGCATAGTCGTCTTCCATCGACAGCATCCCCTGCTCAAACACCAGATCTTCCGTGTGTTTTAGCACCTCATAGATCCCGCCCCTGGCCTTGACGGAACCGGCGATGGCAAGGTGGCTGTCCTGCTTCAGCAAAAGCCTGCCTTTAAGCCCGCTGTCATACTTTACGTTCAGGAGTTCTTTCATCGCCGGAATCTCGGTCAACGCCGACTCGATCAGCCCACCCCGGTCTTTGGTCTCCGGAAAACACCGCATGATAAAAGGAGCAAAACGTTTCAGACGTGCCTCGGCATCCGCGATATCCTCCTTCTTCAGTTCGCAGTCCTTTCCGCTTTCCGCAAAGGAAACCCGGTCTGGATTGATCCAGACAACTTCCTTCCCCTCCCCGATCTCTCCGAGGATCGGAAAACGGTCTTTCAGCTCTTTCAGATTGTTCATGTTGACCATCCGCCTTTCTATTCTTGCCGCTGTTCTTCTTCTGGCAGTCCTTCTTCCCCGCGCCTCTGTTTCAGCCAGGCCGCCGGCGTGACTCCCATCTGCATGCGAAAATATTTATAAAAATGATTCAGATTCTGATACCCCACAGCCTCCGCCGCCTCCTTAATTGCCAGCTTCTGTTCTTCCATCATCCGGACGCTATTTTCAATCCGAATCCTATGGACATAGGAAATGATCGTCATCCCCATATGTTTCTTAAAAAGCCGGGCCATATGACCGGGAGTGCAGAACGTCAGTTCTGCCAGCGCATCCAGCTCGATCTGCTCCGGATAATGCTCATAGAGGTAGGCAAGAATCGTGTCCACCACCTCGTTACCGGTGAAATTCCAGCCCACCGCCCGCACAATGGCCTGCTCCAGCTGTTCAAAATCAATGGGCTTTGACAGGATGTCGCTGGCTCCCAGCCGCAGCGCCCTCTGAGCATAGGCAAAGGAATCGTAGGCCGTGATGATGATCACTTTGCAGTCTTTCATCCTGCTGATGATCTCAAAACCGTTCATATAGGGCATATGAATATCCATAAAGACCAGGTCCGGCTTTTTACTCTGGATCATATTCCAGGCATCCCGCCCGTTTTCTGCGGTTCCCACGATCTCGATGGGCAGCTTTCTGGCCTCAATAAAATGCCGGATAATATTCAAAGCCGCCTTCTCGTCATCACAGATCACTGCCTTGATCATGTCGAGTCCCTCCTACTTTCAAGTTCCGCTATTTCCCTTCCCGGGGCTTGTACAGTCCATTGTTGTAGACCGCTGGGCTCGATCTCTCTTTGAACAGGCATGCAGATCAGGAACCTGGTCCGGCCCTTTTGATCTGCTCCGATCTCAAAGCGGAAATTCTGCTCATATGCCGCGTTCAGCTTCTGATAGAGGATGGACAGGCCATGGGATGTATTGCTCCTGATTCCCTGGTTGATGCTCCTTAACTTCTGCTCATCCAAAACGGCACCGGTATTGACCACCTGGACCTTGAGGCCCGCGTCTTTTTTCTCAACGGATATCATCAGCTCCTTGCGGACACTCTCGTCAAAACCATGAACGAACGCGTTCTCCACCACCGGCTGCAGAAAATGAAAGGGCACCGGCGCCTTCAGAGCCTCCGGGTTCAGCTGCCAGCTGGCCTTCAGTTCTTCCCCGTAACGCAGTCTCTGAAGCTGCAGATATGCTTTTACATAGTCCACTTCCCGTTCCAGAGGAACCATGGACGCCTGGGTCCTCAGCGTATAGCGGAACATCTTCGACAGATCCACAATGGACTGATACAGGGGCATGGAACCCTCATCCAGGGCCATGGAAGCCATACTGTTGAGGGTATTAAAAAGGAAATGGTGGTTGATCTTCAAATCTGCCATGGCGGACTGGGTATCCTTCAGATCTTTGATCAGGATCTGCTGGGTCTCCTCCTGGGTGGCGATGTGCAGTTCCTTTTCGGTCAGTTCTCTCCGGAACTGCTCGAACTCGCAGTAATTCCGGATCGCTTTGACGATCCGCCGCATCAGCGCCTGGATGCCCGCCACCACGCTCTGGGGGGAATCATATACCTTCTCGATCCTGCCCTTTTGGGTCGTGGAATACCGGATATATCCGCCCTGAATGTATCCCATAAAGACCCCGCCGAACAGGATCGGATACTGGAAGATCTCCATACCGTGTTCGCAGGAAAATACATGTTCCGCAGTACATTCTTTCAGAGGAATCCGGCGCATGCACCCGCCCGTACCGGGATGCTGCGCCGGCTGGCAGCACTCTACGCAAAAATCCGGATAAAACCTGCTTTGCAGAATCAGATTCCCGTGGGAGTCAAAGATGGCATACCCATAATGCAGCGTCTCCAGAAACTGCGTGCGGATGGCCTCCACCGCCACGTAGATCAGATCCGGCGACACCTCCATCTGTCTTTCGTCACCGCGAAATGCCGACTCTTCCAGAGCCTCCGCTTCCGGATTGGATATAAGCAGATGCTGGAAATCTCCCTCTCCGGTGTTGTAGATCTCATGCTCCACTCCCGCTTTCCAATGATAAAAACTTCCCACCGACAGGCGGCTCTCCACACCGTCCAGTATGGAGAGGGCCCGCCCTTTGATCACATAGATCACCTGTTCCTCATAGTGCCTGTGCCGGGGCTGATGGGAGCCGGCACAGAGAGTTACGATCCCCGCCTTTAATCCCCGCGCCGAGAAGAGTTCCTGCTTTTCCTCCAGCCAGGAGATCCTTCCCCAGTCCGTGACCTGTATTGCCATCTTCCTGCACTCCTTCTATCACTCTTTTCTTTCTACTTTAGAGGAACCGACGTTTTTCGTCAATCACTTCTCGTCAAAGGAGCCCGCCGGATAGAGGGGGAACTTTTCGATCAGCGTCTGGGCCTTTGCCCGGCATGCGGCCAGATTCGCCTCATCCTCCGGCGCTTCCGCCACCTGATTCATAATGGCGGTGATCTCCTTAATCTCCGGCTCTTTCAGACCTCTCTGGGAGACGGCGGTCAGTCCGATGCGGACTCCGCTGGTCACACCCGGCTTCTCCGGGTCGAAGGGAATCATGTTCTTGTTCACAGTGATGCCCACAGCGTCCAACGCATTCTGGAAGACCTTGCCGGTGATATGCTTTTCTCTCAAGTCCGCCACCAGCAAATGATTGTCCGTGCCGCCGCTGACGACGCGGAAGCCATATTTTGTCAGCTCCCCGGCCAGACACTGCGCATTTTTCACCACCTGTTCCATGACTGCCCGGAATTCTTCGCTGGCCGCATACTGGAAAGACCAGGCCTTTGCCGCCATGGTGTGCAGCTGGATAGACCCTAGGGCCCCCGGGAAGGTTCCTTTATCCAGAAGCTTCGCATACTCCGCCTTGCAGAACACCATACCGCTTCTGGCGCTGCAGAAAGTCTTGGTGGTGGAAGAAGTGACAAAGTCCGCATGAGGAATCGGGCTTGGAATCACACCCGCCGCCACCAGGCCCGCGATGTGCGCCATGTCCACCATAAAATAAGCGCCCACTTCTTTTGCCACCTTTGCGATCCGCTCATAGTCAATCAGCCGAGAGTAGGAACTTGCGCCCGCAATGATCAGCTTTGGCCGGTACTCCTTTGCCTTTGCTTCCAGCGCGTCATAGTCGATCAGTTCCGTCTCCGGGTCCATGGCATAGAATTCAAAATGGTAGATCTTGCTCACCCAGTTGGCCGGCGAACCGTGAGTCAGGTGTCCGCCCTGGTCCAGGCGCATGCTCAAGACCTTGTCTCCCGGATTCAGCACGGACGCAAACACGCTGTAGTTGGCCGTGGAACCGGAATACGACTGGACGTTCACATGCTCCGCATGGAACAGCTTTTTCGCTCTTTCACATGCCAGCTCTTCCACCTGGTCCGCGATGTGGGAACCCGCCTGAAATCTTCTTCCCGGGTATCCTTCCAGGGTCTTATTGGTAAATACGCTTCCGGTCAGTTCCATAACCGCCAGCGGCGCGGTGCTTTCCGACGCGATCATCTCGATATTCTGCTCCTGGCGCTTTAACTCCTGATCTACCAGTCCTGCCAGTTCCGGGTCTGTTGCTCTTGTCACTTTTAACATATTATTTCGCTCCTCATTATGTAAACTATTTATTATATTTTTCCCATACACCCGTCGTATCCTCGATCCCGAATCCCTTCGGGTCGAATACCGGCTCTTTTCCTGCCTTCTTCTGTTCCTCGTAATCTTTTAGAAGGGCGAATCCCTTTTTCGATAGCAGCAGGATCGCCACAATATTCAGCCATGCCATCATAGCTACTCCCGTATCTCCCATGGTCCAGATAATCTGTCCATTGACCAGAACACCGGAAAAGCAGGAGAAGAGGAAGATTCCTCTCATGACCAGAACCGCCGTCTTATTCCCCTGGAACAGATAGCGGACGTTAGCCTCCGCCTGGTAATAATAGCCCATCAGGGAGGTAAATACGAACATGATGATAATGATCGCCAGCAGTTTGCCCGCCCAGGTTCCAAGAGACGTACTCAAAGCATTCTGAGCCCAGCGAATCCCGTACTCCACGCCGGGGAGGTTTTCCGCCAGCATGGTCTCTCCGTCCGGACCCACGGTGTTGTAACAGCCGGACAGAAGAATGATCAGCGCGGAAGAGCTGCAGACGATCAAGGTATCAATGTACACAGAAAAGGCCTGCACCAGTCCCTGTTTTGCCGGATGAGAGCACTCTGCCGCCGCGCTGACGATGGCGCCGGAGCCCTGTCCCGCCTCGTTGGAATAGATTCCCCGCTTCACGCCCCAGGAGATGGCAGATCCGATGATTCCGCCGAAGACCGGATGGATGGCGAAGGCGGAGGAGAAAATCATCCGAAAGACTCCCGGCACCGCGCCAAGATTGGTTCCGATCACGGCAAAGGCCATGAGTACATAGACCACGCACATAACCGGCGCCATGTATTCCGCAATCTTTCCGATCCGCTTGATTCCGCCGCACACCACAACGGCCAGGACAGTGCAGAAGATCGCGCCCACCACCACCATATTGGCCCCGAAAGCCTCTTCATAGGTAGATGCGATAGAATTCACATGAAGTCCCGGCATCAGAATCCCGGGCCCCAGCACCGTCGCCACGGCAAACAACACCGCATAGGGCTTACAGTGTAACGCCCGCTCGATAAAGTAAGCCGGACCTCCCAGGTATTCGCCGTTCCCCGTCCTGGTCTTATAGGCCTGGGCCAGGGCAGACTCCATAAAGGCGGAGCTGGCTCCGATAAAGGCGATTACCCACATCCAGAAGACCGCTCCCGGACCTCCGAAGTAGATCGCCGTCGCAACCCCGGCGATATTGCCCATGCCCACCCGGGAACCGACCGTGGCGGCAAAGGCCTGGAAGGGGGTAATCCCTGTATCCGACTTTTCTCCGTGAACCAGCAGATGAAACATTTCCTTAAAAAGCCTTACCTGCGGAAATCTCATACGCACCGAGAACCACAATCCTGCTCCTAGACACAGGAACACGAGCGGCATACTCCACAGGATGGAATTCAGACCGTTCATCGCATTTGTAAACAACTCCATAAGACACCTCCGTTTTTCTTACTCTTTTGTGCAGCATTTGCTGACTTTTGATGTATTTATTATCGCAAACTCCAAAGGCTTAGGATATTACGAATCCTGACCTTCTTTTTACCGATTCCGGCAGATGCGGGCAAAAAAAAGCCCATCGCTTTCGCAATGAGCCTTTTTCCGCTAAGCCATCTCTTCCTCCGCAATCGCCCGCAGCACCCTGCAGGGATTGCCCACCGCAACCACATTGTCCGGGATATCTTTTGTCACCACGCTTCCGGCTCCGATCACCACATTGCTGCCGATGGTCACCCCGGGAAGAACCTGTACGCCGGCTCCGATCCAGACGTCATTGCCGACGGTGATGGGGCGGGCGTATTCCAACCCCTGGTTCCTTTTGGCCGCATTGATGGGATGTCCCGCCGTATGGAAGCCGCAGTCCGGGGCGATAAAGACGTTGTCGCCAAATCGTACCTTCGCGCCGTCCAATATCATCAGATTATGGTTGGCGTAAAAGTTCTTTCCGATCTCGATGTTGTACCCATAATCGCACCAGAAAGGCGCCTGGATTGTGAATTCCCCATCGGTCTTTCCAAACAGCTTTCTCAAAAGGTCTTTCTTTTTGTGAAGCTCGGTGGGCCTGGTATTATTGTACTCAAAGCATACATCTTTACAGCGATCCCGTTCTCTCAACAATTCCTCATCGTAATTCGCGTCATATAGCATGCCCGCCGCACATTTTTCCTTTTCTGTCATACTTACCGCTCCTTTATTCCATGTTTTTTGACTTACTATAGCGATCCGAACCCTCCCTGTCAAGATTTTTAAATGGCAAATATTTTCATCCTGTGTTACAATGGAGCAAAATCAAAACAGGAGGATGACATGAAAGTATTGATGTTAAACGGAAGTGCAAAGACAAACGGAAACACTTACACCGCACTTCTTGAGGTTGGAAAACAGTTGGAAAAAGAAGGTGTTGACTATGAGATCGTGCAGATCGGCGGGAAGCCGGTCAGGGACTGTATCGGATGTAATAAATGCAATGACAACGGATGTGTATTTACCGATGACGATGTAAACGCATTTATCGCCAAAGCAAAAGAGACGGACGGCTTTGTCTTCGGTACGCCGGTCTACTACGCCCATCCCAGCGGCCGCATCCTGTCCTTCCTGGACCGGGTATTCTACAGCAGCAGCCGTGTCTTCCGTTTTAAACCGGGAGCGACCGTGGCCGTGGCCAGAAGAGGCGGCACCACCGCTTCCTTTGACTGCCTGAACAAATATTTCGGCATCTCCCAGATGCCGGTGGCCGGTTCCACCTACTGGAACAACGTACACGGATCCGTCCCGGGCGAGGCCGGGCAGGATGCGGAGGGCTTACAGACCATGCGGAACCTGGCGCGGAATCTGGCCTGGATGCTCAAATGCTTTGAAGCCGGTAAGAAAAACGGGATTCCTCTGCCGGAGGCAGAAAGCGACCACCGGACGAATTTTATCCGCTGACCAGAAGGAGGGACATACCAGTTCTGGCGGAGTTTATTGTTTCACGATAATTGAAGTTGCATGCCGCCATCTGGAATTGTCCTCCGTGACGTAGACGCCTTCGCTGGGCGCACAGTTCAAGGCGTCCAGCATGTAGATCACGGTCTTTCCGCAGAGCGTGACTCCGTAGCTGTGTCCTTTCAGGTTTGCCAGATTGATCAGGTAATCTGCCTCCGTCACACAGGTGGGCAGGTAATTGGTCCGGCCTCCAAAATCGTGAGACCAGAGGATGGACGCACATTCCTTCCCGTCATTCTTTACAAGCGCTTATATTCATGCGGATAATAAGCTTCTAATTCCTCTGCATCTGTCTCTTTCCCCGCGTAGGTCGAAAGCCAGCTTTCATAGTCCGGATTATCCCAGACAGTACCGTCTTCAAAAACCACTTGTTTCAGACAGACCAGCGCGTACGCGGCTTGGTTCGCTTCTCCATCGTACAGAGACCAGCCGCCGCGGTATTCCTCTGTCCGGCCGGGCAAAATATTCTCCTTTGACCGAACCAGATTCTCAAAGCTTTGTTCCGCACTGCTGTCGAGGAAATTCCAGTATAGTTCTAATGGCGTACCGTCTGCATCAAAAGCCAGCATGCCATACTGCGTCTCGGTAATTGTCTGGTCTGTATGGTTGGTAAGGACGTCGTGAATATAAGGACTTCCGTCTTCATAGCGGAGAATCTCCGCGCTTTCATGAATGATTGTCTTAGAATTATTTCCGCTCGAGAAGGCATTTACCGAAATCCCGATCAGGCTGGCTGCAGCCAGGACCATCAGGCAGAGAGACCATAAAGTAACATGGGTGGTTCGTTTCGTAATCATACTCGTAAGACTCCTTTCACTGCTTCAACTCTCTTGCAACATCCGCAATCGTGTATTTTTTCATCTAATTTTCCATCGCTTCCTGGATACGCATAAACTTCCCGTCCAGTACCCGATGAATATACATATTTTGTTATTTTTCATTATATCTGGTGAGTTGAAAGTTTTCAATAAAAAAATAACCCTTCCGTATGTTTTATGGTATCCTTATAGTCACCACAACAAAAGGATAAAAACCACACGAACCATAGGGCTTATGCTGCGTTCCGATAAGCCTGGTGTCACCTCTGTCATCCGTGACCTTGCACTCAGCCCGGGATGTTACGATTCCATGCTCCACTTCTTCAGGGCATCCTCCTGGTCGCTGGATGATGTGGGGAAACACTGGTTTTCAGCCGTCAGGGAGCATGCACCCCTTTACAGGGAAGGGAACTTCTATGTCCTTGTAGGTGACGGGGTGAAACAGTCCAAAGAAGGCCGCCGGATGCCAGGAGTGAAGAAGCTGTTCCAGGAAACGGAGGCGGAGCTCTATGGCAGAAAGAGCCAGATAATCAATGGGATTCTCTGGTTTTGTAGTGGTACAAACTTTCAACTCACAAGATTATATAATGGCGGAGTTTTTTTGTTTGGCCTTTCTTTAGATCCAAACAGTCTAAAACTACTACAGGATTTAACAAATAATGATATCGATCAGGCCCTTTTCCATCTGTTCTTTTACCAGATCCGCATTGGCCGTAAAAAAATCATAACGGACAAGCGGATACTGTTGATGAAACGACGCAATGATCTCCGGCAAAAGCTGCATGACCGCCAGCTCTCCGCCGCAGCATTCCCTCATCCGTTAAAGTGATCTTTCGTGAACCTCTGCGGCACGGTTAATGCCTCCCTCCGGACAACCGTAAGAAAATATTTAAGAACTCTGATTTCCATCCTGATACCTCCCTGAAATCTTTTTACAAGAATATCAGTTTTATGCCCAAAAAGCAATCGTGTACACATCAAAAAAGCTTTTATAGTAAAAGCAGGCATCCGATCTCCTCAGGAGCTTTCGAATGCCTGCATTTTTCTTTTTACACCCCTGCCAGCGACGCCCCAAGGGCCCTGCAGGAAGCGATCGCGTCATCTTCCGGCGCCTCGTTGCAGATTACCGGATCGCACACCAGCACCGCTCCATCCTTTTCACAAGTCTCCTGCCAGGTGTGCATCCATTCCCCGTCCCCCCAGCCGTAAGAGCCAAACAAGCCAATCTTCTTGCCGCCAAGCTTTCCTTCGCAGGAAGAGAACATCGGCTCAAATTCGCTCTCCTCCAGCTGCTCCGATCCCATGGACGGGCAGCCGAATGCCACCGCATCAAAGGCATCCATCTGCGCCGCGTCAAATTCACTGCACTCCAGAAGGGAAACCTCTGCCCCCTTTTCCTTTGCACCCTCTGCCACAGCAGAGGCCATTGCCTCCGTATTCCCAGTGCCGCTCCAATAAACTACTGCAATCTTGCCCATACTTATATCCTTCCTTTCTTCTGTTATAATTTGTATTATGAACAGCTCACGATGAGCTTTTCAAACGAACGATGATGTCGGAACACCTCACAGTACACCCTGGTACACTTCTTATACTGTTCGAACCTGCACTGCGCTGCCTCCACGTCCCCATATACCTTCCACATCCCGGTGCATTTCGCACCAGCCGCGCCCTTTTTCATAAAAGCGTCCACATCTTCCGGAGGATATCCGAGAAACAATCCGATTTCATGGGGAAATGCCTCCTGCGCCTTTAGCCGGCGGGTCAACTCCACAATGCACTGCTCCATCTGCCCGATCGGATAGTTCTTCTCCGACAGAATTTCTTCTGCAGCCTCGCAGCTTAAATCCTCCTTAAGCCTTGCCGGACGGTACATATAAATCAACGCCCTCTGCTTTGTAACCTTCAGCGGGATAATCCGGACACCGCGGGGCACAAGGCGTTTGTTCAAACTGCGGATATCCTTTGCCAGCGTGTCGCTGTCCTCCGCCGGGCAGCTGAACAGGCTTCCTGTCTTCAGCCCAGCCATGGTCGGGGAACAATGGTTGACAACCAATTCTTCTGATATCGCTTTCCCCTGCCTGCCAAACATCTTATACATACACCTCCAAGATCTGTATCAGCGCACTCGCACTGCTGCTGTGCGAACATTCCAGCCTGGAATGATGCCGCTCTGATTCCGCAGCTGCGCAGCGCACTATTTTATGGGATACGGTCAAAGCAAACAATAACAGACTCCTCCTTTTTCCTATAGTTAGTTTTAGCTAACTTATATGATTAAAGAAAATGCCGCAAGGCATTCCATTATCCAAATATATCAGGCAAAAATCTTTCATAAGTTAGTCTTATCTAACTCATAAGTATATTATCATATCGCCGGTCTGTCTGTCAATAGGTTTTCAAACTATTTTGATTTTGATTCATATGAAAACCGTAAAAGGCGTTAAGTCTAAAACCTAACGCCCCCAATTTCTATGTGCTATGTACTTCCTTCCGCCATCTCGAACACTTCATCTGCGATATTCATGGTGGACCTGTGATGAGATACAAGAATCATCGTCTTCTGCCCCCGTTCTTCTTTTAAGGCTTTCAGAATGACGCCTTCATTCAGAGCATCCAGGTTGCTGGTAGGTTCATCCAGCAGGATGAAAGGCGCATCATGGAGAAACGCGCGGGCGATACCGATACGCTGGCGTTCTCCGCCGGAGAGGGTGTCTCCAAGCTCTCCTACTTCCGTGCCGTATCCTTTGGGGAGGGTCATGATGAAATCATGAACCGACGCTTTCTTTGCCGCCTCTATAATTTCTTCCATAGAAGCCCCGGGTTTTCCCACAGCGATATTATTGGCGATGGAGTCATGAAAAAGCAGGGTTTCCTGCGTGACGTAGCTCTCCATATCCCGAAGGTGTTTTGCGGGTGTGTCCCTCACATCCGATCCGGATATGGTAACCCGTCCGGCATCCACATCCCAGAACCGCATAAAAAGCTTTAAAAGCGTGGATTTTCCGGAACCACTGGCGCCGTAAATGCCCACGATCCGCCCAGATTTCACCGGGAGCGAATAATCCGCAAGGATCACCTCCTCCCCGTATCCGAACGACACATGCTCCGCCGCCGCTCCGGTAAATGCAGCTCCTCCTGCATCCCCCGGGATCTCCTTCACCATCGGTTCTTCCTCCAGAATCGAGAGCACCCGTTCCCCGCTGGCAAGGGTCTGATTCAGGTTGTTGGACAGACTGGAGAGAGCCGCCGCCGGCCCGAAGGAGCCCATCATCGCCAGAGTGCTCATCAGCACGCCCCCCGCTTCCATACTGCCCTGTCCATACAGAAATAACGTCAAAAACAGCATCCCCAAAGAACACCCCAGAATGACCAGATTCGTAGACGACTTCTGAGCCCCTTCCAGGGCGCTTAACTCCTTCTGAAAGCCGGAGAGTCTCTCTGACCGCTCCGTCATCTGCTTCTTCCGGTCCTCTCCCTGCCCGTACTGGATCGTCTCGTTAAGTCCCCGCAGAGAATCCAGTACGAAGCTGTTCAGGTCTCCAAATTCGGATCGGAATCGCATCCCCTTTTCTCCGCCGTCTCCCGCTCCACCTTGCAGATCATCTGCAGGAAATCCGTCAGATAATGATGCCGCCGCAATACCTCCTGCGCCCGCACATTTCCCTTCACTGTGGGAACTACTTCCTCATTCTCCTGCGAGAAGTCCATGGTCAGGCACTCCTGGTTCATCAGCCGCACCGCCACAGTCATAAACTCCCGCTTGGAGAGCTTAAGCTCCGCGCAGATTTTCTTCCGGTCCAGAGGAAGTCCCTTCTGCTGCATCAGATAGATCCCCTCCAGAAAATTCTCCTCCGCCTCCCGCTTATTGTTTGTGCTCCTGTCCTTTGCGTTCATAGTCTCCGTTCCCCTTCTTCTGCATTTTTTGCATACAGTTAGTCTAGGCAAACCAATAATCCTATTATAAGGACGGAATGCAGCTTCTGTCAAGAACCGGCGGGAAACGTTTTCTTCCGCGGCTTTGTAACCCGCAGGCAAGGTACATTTGATACGTCTTTTCATTTCCTCCAGTCAAAAAGGCAGCCATCTCTGACTGCCCTTTCTGAAATCCTGTTATACACTTGCCTTTTCACTCTGCCGGAGCCGCCCGCTCCTGTTTACCTTTCATCCACCAGGTTTCTCATACTGTTCAATCCGATCATCAGAGTGGAAACATTATGAGCCATGGCGGACGAGGTGGGTTGTATCCTTCCGGTGATCCCAAGGAGGATCAGACCGGAATTGATCCCCACGATCTGGATATAGTTTTTCCGTATCCTTTCGAGCAGTCCGCAGCCGATGGAGCGCAGGGTCAAAAGCCCTGACAGATTGTCCGCCTCGATGGTGATATCGGCGATCTCCCTGGCGATCTGCGCCCCGTCGCTGATGGCGATCCCTACGTCTGCCGCGGAAAGGGCCGGAGAGTCATTGATCCCGTCCCCTACCATGATCACCTTTCTGCCTGCTGCCCGTTCTTTCTTCACAAAGTCTGCCTTTTCTTCCGGCAGCACTTCCGAGTAATACTCGTCCACGCCTACTTTGGAAGCAATGGAGCCGGCGATCCGCTCACTGTCTCCGGTCATCATCACGATCTTGTCAAAACCGGCCTTTCTTAGCGCCGCTACCACTGCGGCCGCCTCTTCCCGCAGGGGATCCTCGATGCAGATCACCGCTGCCAGCTGCCCTTCTATGCCCAGATACAGATGGGAATATCCTTCCGGCAGGCCCTCAAACCGGGCCTCAAGTCCCTTTGGTATGATGCAGCCCTCGTCTTCAAACACGAAATGGTAACTTCCGATCACCACCTTTTTTCCTTCGATCATGGAAGATATCCCATGGGCCACAATATATTCCACCCTGGAATGGGTCTCCTCATGGGTAAGCCCCTTTTCACTGGCAGCATGGACCACCGCCCTTGCCATAGAATGGGGAAAATGCTCCTCCAGACATGCCGCGATGCGCAGCAGTTCGTCCGGACTCTCATCCGCAAAAGGCGCCACCTCCACAACCGTCGGCCTGGCCCTGGTCAGCGTTCCGGTCTTATCAAAGATGATAGTATCCGCCTCGGAAAC
>CAJUDY010000042.1 GCA_910584945.1 uncultured Lachnospiraceae bacterium
AGAAGTTGTAGGTTGGCAGTCCATTTTTATTGTAATCCTTTGTACACTGAAGCAATAATTGATAGTTTAATAAGTAAGATAGAATTGTGGGCACACAGAACGCGGAGCAATTCGTAATAGCAAAAAGCAGGTGATGATTTGCATCGATTCGTAGACCGCGCGGCAGAGTGGAAAACTCTGCAAAAAGAATACGAAAGAGTCGGCTGTTTTAGGCAAAACCGCCGATTTTCCGAACAATGATCTTTTGAAGCATGCAGAAATCTAAGACTGAGATACCATCTTCCACGCGATCATGGATATCCCTTTTGACAGCAAACCCGTCATTGTCATCGATGAATTCCAGTATATTGGAAGGTCTAATCCGGCTTTCCCATCTGTGTTTCAGCGCATATGGGAAGAACAGCTCAAAGACCGCCCGGTTATGGTGATTCTCTGCGGTTCCCTGGTCTCCATGATGGTATCACAGACTTTGCATTACGGAAGCCCTCTCTATGGACGCCGGACCGCTCAGATCCGTCTGAGGCCGATTCCTTTTCGGTATTATCATGGAGACCAAGGCTACCAGCCTGACCAAATATCTGAAGACACTGACGGACCTGGATATCCTTTGGCGGAAAGTTCCGGTCACGGAGGAGAATCCGGAAAATCTGGTATGTTCTGTTTGGTGCCGGCGGTTTTACAAAAGAATTGAAGAATCTGGCAGCGGTACGGGAAGATCTGCTGCTGTTCGATCATCTGCAAAGACTGACAGGAGTCCGGTAAACCGGACTCCTGTCACCTGTCAAAGTTCAATTTTCAAATATGCGTCTCCATACGCCTTCTGCACGTCCGAAAGCCCCAGCATCAAAGAATCCATCAGAAGATTCGCCTTTTCCGAGACTTCGCCGGAAAATTCCCAGCTTTTGATCATGCCGTCCTGGCAGTCGCAGGTGTAGGCGTCTTCCGTGAATTTTTCGATGGAATTGATCGCGTTGATCACCAAAACCGATACGGCCGCGCACACGATATCTTCCCCTGGGTCTGCGTATCCGGCGTGCCCGTCTATGGTAAATCTTTGGTATTGGCCGTTCTTCTTCACTGTCTTCACATGAATCATAATCCACACTCCTTTGCCTGCTCCAAGAGCGTCTTTTTTTGTTTCTTTCGGGTGAGCTCCATAAGGCCCAGCTCCGTTAAGTCCACCGCCGCCGCTTTTAGAGGATCTCCCTTTAAAAGCTCCCGCATCAGCGTAAGCAGCTCTTCCTTTGCTTCCTTTTCGTCCATATCGATAAAGTCCACCAGAATGATGCCGGACAGATTGCGGAGCCGAAGCTGTCTGGCAATCTCCCGGGCCGCTTCCTGGTTGATCTTCTGAACCGTTTCCTGCTTTTTTTTCCCCTTCGTATACTTTCCGGTATTGACATCGATCACCGTCAGCGCTTCCGTCGGTTCGATGACCAGATAGGCGCCGGACTTGAGCCACACTCTCGATGCCAGGGCGTCCGAAAGTCCCTTTTCCAGACGGTACAGCGCTTTTAAGGGCAAACCGCTGTCTTCGTAGAGGCGAAGCTTCCCCGCATCATGAGGCATCTCCTCTAAGAGAAATTCCTTAATCTGCCTATACAGTCCGGGATCATCGGTCAGAATCTCTTTTAAACTCTCGCTTCTGCTTCCCAGTATGGAAGTCAGATAATCCGGCCGGCTTTTCTGCACACAGGAAAACACGGTCCGGTGAACCGCCTGTTCTGTCAGAAAACGGTAATTCCTTATCAGCCGGTCGTACTCCGTCCGGAGTTCCTCCTCGTCTGCCTGTCCTGCGTTGGTCCGGACAATCAGCCCGACTTCAGGAAGCTCCCACGTCCCCAGCAGTCTTTTTAACCGGCTTTTCTCCTCTACTTTTAATTTAGAAGAATATCCGGTAATTCGGTTTCCGGTGGTCAGCACCAGATATTTTCCCGTCAGATTTAAGTTCGTCGTCACCGAAGGCGCCTTGGTCTTCACCGCCTCCCGGCTCACCTGGACCAGAAGCTCATCCCCGACGGTCAGGCGCTCCTGTTTCTTGGGTCTGGTGTAAATCGGCGCTTTTACATCCTCCAGCGGAAGATAGCAGAGCATCCCGTGTTCGATCTCCACAAACGCCGACTGGATATTGGCAACGATGTTCCTGACTTTTCCGATATAGATATTTCCAAGGATGGAGGTCTGCTCCTTCAGCGTCAGGGACAGTTCTGCCAGGCGCCCGTCCGCAAGAAGCGCGTCTGCCAGCACCTGTTCCCTCACATAAGTAATGATTCTGATGTTATCCAATGTCTTCCCCCAAGTCCTCCAGCGGAACCAGCCTCCGATTTTCTTCCGTCCCCTGGTCCGCGTAGAGCTCCAGCCGGTGCACCAGAAGGGCTCCGGAGGGAATCTCAAGCCCTGCCCAGGACTCAAAAGCCTGAAGCAGAAGCTCCGGTTTTAGATTGTGTACGCTTCCCGCGGACACCTGCATCCGGATCACGCCGCTCTGGACCGCCCAGCGGTAGACCCACGGACGGATATCCACCTCCTGCTGTCCCTTCTTGGTCTCCTTGACGATACGGATCTCCGGCTGGTTCAGGAATTCCATATATTTTTTCTCCCAGCCCTCTTCCGGTTCCCGGCCCTCCCGGAATCGAACCTCGTAGTCCGCCGCCGCCACGATGGACATGGCGTTTTTGCTGTTGTCCGGAAGCTTTCGAAAGCTCAGGGCTTTCATGCCTTCCGCCATCACGTCGTTCAACCGCTCAATCGCTTCTTTAGAAGAAACCGCGCTGTTTACGCGAATGTCTACATACTCGCCTTCGCTGGTCAGTCCCACTCCGAGAGGCGCCGCGAAAGACATGATCATATGGGGGCTGAAACCCTCAGAAAAACAAATGTCGATGCCGGCCCTTCGGATCACCTTCTGAAAATACCGCATCACATCCAGGTGGCTGATGAACCGTAAAGGGCCGGTCTTTTCAAATTTTATCCTGACGTTCATGACAGACACCTCCTCCAAAGACGGCCGCTCCGCAGCCGGAACAGCCCTGACGGCAGTTCTTCGTCACAACCCCTTCCTGAGCCCGCTGCCACTCCCGCTCCAGGAAACTTCGGCTGACTCCGATATCGATAAAGTCCCACGGAAACCTTTCATCCAGCTCTCGTTTTCTCGTGGTGTAAAAGTCCACATCCACGCCGCATTCCGCAAAGGCCTCCTGCCAGAGTTCATTCCGAAAGCCTTCGCTCCAGGAGTCAAAAAGACATCCCTTCTCGTAAGCCCTTCGAATCGCCGGTCCGATTCGGCGGTCTCCTCTGGCCAGGATTCCCTCCAGCACGGTCACATCCGCCTCATGCCAGTTGTACTTGATGCTCTTTTTGTTCTTCTGCTCCTTGATTTCGTGATTGACCACATAGGCTCTGTGCAGGAACTCTTCCTTGGTGCACATCTGCGCCCACTGGAAGGGCGTAAAGGGCTTCGGCACAAAGAAGGACGTACTGACCACGATCTGGCACTTTCCGTTCCGTTTTTCCTTAGGCATGTCGTAATACCGCTCGGCGATCTTTTCCGCCAGATGGGCGATCCCTTTCATATCCTCCTCCGTCTCCGTGGGCAGCCCCAGCATAAAGTAGAGCTTTACCCGGCTCCAGCCGCCCTCAAAGGCCTGTCCGGAACCCTCGAGAATCACCTCTTCGGTCAGTCCCTTGTTGATCACGTCCCGGAGCCGCTGGGTCCCGGCCTCCGGCGCAAAGGTCAGACTGCTCTTCTTCACATCCTGCACCTTTCCCATCACATCCAGAGAAAAAGCGTCGATCCGCAGGGAGGGGAGCGAGATATTGATTTTCTTCGGATCGCACTCCTCGATCAAAAAGTTCACCAATTCTCCCAGCCTGGAGTAATCGCTGGAGCTGAGAGAACTTAGGGAAATCTCTTCATAGCCGGTGTTCTTAAGCATCTCTTTGGCGCACGCTTTGAGCATCTCAAGATCCCGCTCCCGGGTGGGACGGTACAGCATCCCCGCCTGGCAGAACCGACAGCCCCGGATACAGCCTCTCTGGATCTCCAGCACCACCCGGTCCTGGGTTGCTTTCAGAAAAGGCACCACCGGTTTTCTGGGATAAAAGGTATCCGTCACATCCAGCACGATCTGCTTCTTTACCTTCTCCGGCGCCTCCGGGCAATTGGGCCCCATGGACATGATGGTACCGTCCTCCTTGTATTCCACCTCGTAGAGGGACGGGACATAGATTCCCGGTACCTGCGCCGCCTGTTTTAAGAAATCCTCTCTGGACGCGCCGCTTTTTTTCCATTCTTTATACAGGTCCATCAGGCGATAATACTGGGTCTCTCCCTCGCCGATATAGAACAGGTCAAAAAAATCCGCCAGCGGTTCCGGATTATAGGCGCAGGGCCCGCCTCCAATGACAAAAGGATGCTCCCTGGTACGAAGCTTTGCCTCCAGCGGAATCTGGGAAAGCTCCAGAATCTGCAGGATATTTGTGTAGCACATTTCATACTGAATCGTGATGCCCAGAAAATCAAAATCCCTGATGGGGTCCTGGGATTCCAGCGCAAAGAGCGGAATCTTCTGCTCTCTTAAAACCTTGTCCATATCGGTCCACGGAGAATACACGCGCTCGCACCAGATATCCTCCCGCTGATTAAACATATCATATAAGATCTGAATCCCCAGATGAGACATCCCGATCTCGTAGACGTCCGGAAAGCACATGGCAAAACGGATCTCCACCTGCTCCTTCTCTTTCATGACCGCGTTGACCTCGCCGCCGATATAGCGGGCCGGCTTCTCCACGGACATGAGAATCTCATCTGACAGCATTAATCTTCGCATCGTTTTCCTCTTCTCTCCCTTATCACTGGTCACTGGATACCGGTCACCGTCTGAAGACCCTCTCCCGCAAGATACTCGAAGGTAATCGGTCCGCCCTCTTTATATAGGACGATCTGCGGAAACTCGCTGACTGACACGTCATAAATCAGGTCCTTTCCGGTCAGCACCACATAGTAGTGGGTATTGCCTTCCAAAACCACTGGCGCCATAGTCTCAATGGTCCCGCTCACACTCTCTCCCGCGGTTACCGGCGCACTGGAGATGCCGTTGGTCTTCAAAAGCCCGATATAGGCTTTCTCGCAATCCGCTACCGTATCTCCGATGGCAACATTCTGATATTTCTTGATGTTGACCATGGCGTATTTTTTCACCAGCCCCGCATCGTCTTTCAGCGCCATAAAATAAGTTGGCTCCCCCGCCACGTTCAAAAGCAGCGGGAAGGTAGAGTGATACCCAAGGTTCTGTACCTGGCCTTCCGCGGAATTCATGGCCGAATACTCCTCCGCGCCCGGGCAGACGTAATATTTGGCCTCCATGGTCCGCTGGTTCATCAGTACAAACCCTACATTAGATTCGTCTCCGCTGACAGAAGTGATACCAGTGTACACCCACACGTCGTCTTCCATGGCAAGATAGTTATAACCGTCGGTAGTCCGAAGACATCCCTTCTGACTCAGGATACTGTTAAAAAAGCCGTTCATATACAGCCCATAGTAATCATAGAGCTGAATCAGCAGGTTCGCGGAGTAGACCGAATCCACCCACTGGGGGCATTCCTCTATGTCGTAGCACGTCGTCTCGCCCGTGATGGCGTTGCAGAGTACCACCTTTCCGATGGTCTGACCGCCGAACAGTCCGATGTTGAACTTTTTCACTGGACAGATCCAATAGGGCGTTCCCTCTTCGTCGATCTCAAAGCTCAGCTGATCAAAGATATAGGTCGGATATCGAAAACGCAGATGACGGTAGATATTCCGGTTGAAATACTCTGCCTGAGAATAGCGGATATAGCTGCCTTCCGGAAGGCGCACGCACTCCGTATCCTGGGTGGTCATATCGATCATGATATAGGCCGGAATGCCCTCGCTCATATTGGTCAGCCATTTGATGGGGCTGGCATATACAAGGGGCGTCACCCGGACCGGTTTATTCTGATAATTGATCTGGGTATACAGGGAACTGACCTCGAACTGAGACACCATATCGATCAGGGAGCCCATCTTCCGGTTGCCGAGAAGGGTCGCAGAGCTTTTGTCCAAAAGCGGAATCTCGTTGTAGTTCACCTCCGCGATGTCTTCCGTAAAAGTCCCCTCCTGCACGGTCAGCAGCTGATGATATTTTGCCGCATTGATGATGGGAGAGGACAGAAGACTTCCCACCCCGTAGATCAGGAACAGCAGAAACGCGATCACCGCGCCGATCTTCAGAGGCCGGATATCCGTCGCTGGAATGCCCTCCCGAATGCCCCTGGCGCTCATCAGAAGGGTCAGCACCACCACCAGCGAGATGATAAACAGCCAGAAACCGCTGGAGTGAATGTTCACCGCCGGGATGGTCACATAATAATACACGCCTGCCGCCAATATTGCAAGAAGTGAAAGCAGGAATTTTATTTTCAGTTTCATAAGCAACTAAGATCTCCTTTCATGATATTTCTACATTCTATCACAAAGGAGATCTTCTCACAAGGACCTGTTTGGAAATCAAAATATCGGTTCTTTATAAATCCAGTTTCATATAAATACTGGTATTCATGGGGCTGTCATTATATTTTGGGATTTCATAGAATCCATACCTCTGATACATATGTATGGCGCTTTTTAAAAAGGGCAGCGTATCCAAAAGTACATGCCGGTAACCGATGGCTCTGGCGTCCTCCAGGATTTTCTCCACCAGCAGACTGCCCAGACGACAGCCACGGCAGGCTGGCCGCACATACAGGCGCTTCATTTCGCAGTTTTCCGCGTCGATCTTCCGAAGTCCGATGCAGCCGGCCGGCTCTTCATCCTGATACGCCAGATAGAGCCTCCCTTCCGGCGGACCGTATTTCTTCTCCAGATGCCGGATCTCTTCCTCATAATTCTGAACCGCCAGGTAATCCCAGATGGTCGGATCTCCTTCGGTAAGCAGGTCCGTATATTCCGAGAACAGGACTCTGACCTCCTCCGGATGATCGTATGCGGGCAATATCTTTATCGCCATGACCCATGTCCCTCCTCTTTTGACTCCTTCTTTTCTGCCAGCCGTTCCAGAATCGGGATGACTCCCAGCAGATTATCCGCTGTCCCTTCCAGAAAGCGGGCGGTCTCCGGAAGTGGATCTGCCAGGTCCCTGACCATCACCACTTTGCACCCTGCCCGATGGGCAGACAAGGCTCCGTTGTCGGAATCCTCCAGAGCCAGGCAGTGTTCCGGCTTCTCGCCGATCTGTTCGCAGGCATGGAGATACACATCTGGCATGGGTTTTCCGTGGGGAACCGACGGAGCGCAGGCGATCTGATCAAACCGGTCATAGATGCCGACCTGGGTCAGGTGCTCCTTTGTCCGGTCCAAAGCGGCGGCGGTGGAGACCGCTTTCTTATATCCATGGGCGGCCAGCCAGTCCAGGAACTCGTCCACCTGGGGCTTTTTCTCCACGCTGTAAGTTTTATAATGCTGACTCATCAGCTCGATTCTGCGTTTTCTCACGGACTGAAAATCAAAGTCCGCCCCCAGAAGTTCTTGAAAGTAGGGCTCTGCATATTCCTGAGAAAAGCTGCGGAAGCGGAGTAACTGCTCGTGGGTCAGCTCATATCCGGCTTCCTGGGTCGCCTGTTTCCAGTATTGATATAGATATTTTTCCGTGTCGATCAAGATTCCGTCCATATCAAAAATGACTGCATGTATCATTTGTCTCTTCTCCCATTTCAAAATTCAGCTTATGGGCAAACCGCTGCCCCTCTATGTTCCCGAACATTATAACATAAATCTCAAAAAACAGCCATCTCTGTTTTGATGACTGTTTTTGCACCATTTTCTCACTGTAACGATTCACTTACAGGCGGTATTTTTCCACATAAGCTCGAAATTGCCGCTGAAATTCTTCGCTGTCATTACGGATGCTGCGGAGGGACTCGTGGAGATTCAGATTGTGATGGGCCATATCGATGACGCATCCTGCAATATTCGAGCAGTGGTCGGCGGTCCGTTCCAGATTGGTCAACAGATCCGACCAGATAAATCCAGTATCAATCGAGTACGCCCCTTGCTGCAGACGTAAAATGTGCCGGGTACGCATCTGTTCCTTCATCTGATCAATCACCTCTTCCAGCGGCTCGACCATGGACGCAGCTTTCAGATCATCGGATAAAAAAGCCGAAAGCGACAGGTCCACGATCTCATGGACGGCGGAGGCGATGATCTGGAATTCGTATACCGCAGCCGAGGTGAGCGAAAGTCCTTTGCTCTGCATCTCTTCTTCCGATTCCACCAGGTTGACCGCATGGTCCGCAATCCGCTCATAATCTCCGATAATTTTCAGAAGTTTCGCCGCTTTTTCGCTGTCCGCCTTGCTGATCTGCTTCTCGCTGAGCTTGATCAGATAAGTTCCCAGGATGTCCTCATAGTAATCCGTCTTCTTTTCTTTTTTGCGGACTGAGGCCGCAAGTTTTTTCGAGTGCTCCGTAAGACAGAGAATGCTTTCTTTCAGGGCGCTCACTGCCGTATTTGCCAGATCGATTGCTACTTCTTGACAGCGCTCCAGTGCGATGGACGGTGTGTAGAGCAGACGCTCGTCCAGTTCCGACGGAACGTCCGGCTGTGCGTCGTCCGGTACCAGCAGGTTCACCAGCTTTTCAAGGAATCCCGAAAGAGGCAGCATCAATAGTGTGCACAGGACGTTAAAAACAGAGTGCGCCACGGCAATGCCGAATAAGGAGGCATTCTCCTCCAAAAAAGTCGGCTGGAGCAGTCCCTTCAAAAGACTGAACACCGTCAGCCAGACGACGGTTCCGATGGTGTTAAAGGACAGATGCACCATGGCGGCCCGCTTTGCATTTTTATTGGCCCCTACGGAAGAAAGCATGGCGGTCACGCAGGTGCCGATGTTCTGTCCCATGATAATGGGAATCGCCGCGCCGTAAGAGACCTGCCCGGTCACTGCCAGTGCCTGAAGGATTCCCACCGACGCAGAGCTGGACTGAATGATCGCCGTGAGGACCGCCCCCGCCAGCACACCCAGGATCGGATTCTGAAACACAAGAAACAGGCTCTGAAACGATGGAACGTCCCGAAGTCCGGAAACTGCCCCGGACATCTCCTCCATACCGAACATCAGTGTGGCGAAGCCCAGCAGGATCATACCCGTGTCTTTTTTACGGTCGTCTTTGCAGAACATGTAGAAAATGATACCGATCAGGGCCAGAATCGGTGTAAAAGAAGAAGGTTTCAACAGCTTTACGAGTACATTGCCACTGTCGATGCCCGCAAGGCTTAAGACCCATGCCGTCACCGTCGTTCCAATATTGGCGCCCATGATCACATGGATCGCCTGTCTTAACGTCATCAGACCAGAGTTCACAAATCCCACCACCATAACCGTGGTGGCGGAAGAGCTTTGAATCACCGCCGTGATTCCAAGACCGGTGAGAAGACCGACCGATTTGTTGCCCGTAAGCTTTCCAAGAAGAGAACGTAAGTTCTCCCCTGCCCGCCTCTCCAACGCCTGCCCCATAAGGTTCATACCGAACAAGAACAGGCTTAAGCCTCCAATGAGTGTGAGTAGATCAAAAATATCCATAAATTTCCTGCCCTTTCCATATAATCATCTATGGAATTTATTTTAACTGATCTACATCAAATCTATCATCAAACTTTTGTAAAATTCCTGTAAAATACAGGAAAACGAATACGGACGCAGGGATCTGTCAGCTGCCCAATCGGCACAACATGAATCGAATTGCCATGCTGTTCGATGATTCTCAAGGTTCTGCCTCCTGTCTGGTATACTTTCACTCGCTGAACCGCCGCATAACGATCAAAGAATTTGCTGAACCAGACTCTCAATGAACCGATTCACCATTTCCGGTTGATCTGTATTTGAATTATGGCCCGCATTTTCTATCCATTCCAGAGGAATATTCGTATTTTGATGCCAAGCTTTATTATATCGAATGCAGGAACCGGCATGATCTCTTTCGCCGCACAGTAACAATGCAGGACATTTTATTTCATATGGCAAATTCTTTTCTATTGCATCAGCAAGAATCCGAAACCCATGACCTGCAATCCGGGAGTACCTTTTTTTGTCTCCATCGTACACCATCATGATTTCATACATTAATTTTCTTCCGTATTCAGACACCGCGACTCCGTTCGTTCCAGACTTTATAAGAAATTTCCAGGGGTAGTAATAATAAACCGGCTCCATCCGTTTCAATAACCAGAGTTCCATTCCTGTTATATATTTTTTTTGCAATGGCGCCGAATCAATCGAAACAAATCCCTTTAAATGTTCATGATATAATTCGGCATACGCCTGCCCAATATAGCCGCCCATAGACTGTCCTATGATGACTGGTCTTCTTATTTTCTCCTGTTTCAGGATTTCATATAACCATTTTGCCTGATCCATCAGATCAAAATCAAATCGAAACGGCCAGGAGGCTGCATGAGCAGGTGCGTCCCACACAAAAATATTGTATCTGTTTTTGAAATAATCTATTTGTTTCTCGAACAATCTATGGTCTGCCGTCAATCCCGGCAAAAAAACAAGAGTTGCAACATCATCGTCCATGACATGAATCCAATAATGAATGGTGCCAGATGGCGTCGCATACGTTTTTTCAATCATTTTCCCATCTCCATTAAATTCGTAAAGGCTGGCTCATACTCCTCCAGCAATGCGAACACGCAGGCAATCTGTTCCTCCGTGACCGCCGCGGGTTTGAGAGCGTCCCACTGGCCGTTTGCTTTGGCTTCCTCTATTTTCTTTCTGCTGCAAAAATTTAAGCAGTGCGGTGGTCACTCCCACACCGAGTACAAAAATGAACCCCATTCGGATCATTTCATGAAATACCAGAATACTTTCCGCATCCTTGGAAATATAAGTTAGATACAGATAACCTTCCAGGGCGAGTCCTGCGACTGTGGAAATCAGCAAGTGCATTTCTAACATCAGAACGATCTGCCATCTCCCGCCGCTGCGATAATTGCACCAGGACAGTACGATTTGCAAAAAGGGCAAAAGAAGCACAGTAACCGCGCCGCCATGGAATCCTACCATACAGATCAAGAAAATCAGATAATTCGGCAGTATTTTTATCATCAAACGCCTCATTTACCACATCAAAACGCGATCTGTGTCAAGATCATATAAACAGCCGTACCAAAAAGAATGCTGACCAGCGAATTTCGTTTCCAACACTGAAGCCCCACCACACTTCCGGCGGCAAGGAGCTCCGGCAGACCAAAGGGCGCAATGGTGAGGTTCACCTCTTTCAGGCAGTAAATGACCAGCATTCCGATCATCGCCGACGGAAGTACTTTTCCCAGATAGAGGATATACGCAGGCGTATGTTTCCGAAAGATCAAAAACGGCAGAAAGCGCAAAAGCCATGTGACAAGCGCCATAGCCAGCACCAGAACCGCCGCATGTGCATCAAGATTCATTTCGTTTCCTCCTCACCGGATGCAAGACGCCTCTGAAAGACCGTCAGGCAAAAAGTGATCAGAAGCATAGTCGGGATCAAAAAATATTCCGGTCCGAATACCAGCAGGCAAAACAGAGAACACAAAAGCCCGGTCAGCGCCGGAATGTGATTCTTCCCGGAGACCAATTGTTCGGTAAAGGAGGCGACAAAAAGCGCGGTCATGGAAAATTCAATCCCGTCTGTCGAGAACGGCAGCGCACTCCCCAGCAGGCTCCCGATGACGCTCCCCAAAACCCAGTAGCACTGATTAAAAAAAGAAACCAAAAAACGGTAAAGGCTGCCGGATGTCTCCTTTGACGCCTGCCCGTCACAGAGAAGGGAGTACGTCTCATCCGTCAGAGAAAAAATCAGATAAGGCTTGTACCTCCCGGTATCCTTATAGCGTTCGATCATGGAAATGCTGTAAAACAGATGGCGCGCATTCACCATAACCGTCGTAATGATCGTCGTAATGACAGAAGCCCCTCCCGAAATCAGTCCCACGCCCACGTACTGCATGGAGCCCGCATAAATCAAACCGCTCATGGCGAATGCCCAGAGGGTCCCATACCCGGCATTCCGCAGCAGAATACCAAATCCGGTTCCAAGAATGATATATCCGGCCATCACCGGAAGCGATCGATAAAACGCCTGACTGACCGTAACGATTCCTCTTTGGTTCACACAAGTTCTCCTCACTTTATAAACCGGTATTTCCATACCGGCCGCTTGATTCATTATACATCAGAACAACGGCAATGAATACCATATTTTATAAAATACCGAACAGTTCTTGTTGTTAGAAATCAATTTGTCATATTCGATTATTTGAAGTATTCAGCCTCAGGTCCTGTGCGCCTTCCCCGTCACTTCCTCCACCGTAAGCTTCCACACATCCGTCTTTGACACCGCCGTTTTGCTGAGGGAGAATTCCTCCTTGCAGTAGTGCCGCATCAGGATGCGAAGCGCCTGCTCTTTTTCTTCTTCCGGAACGGACTCGAGCCTGCCTCTGCCAACCACGCTTTCATACATGATTGTGCTGCTGCAGGCTTCCGGCTTCACGACCAGACGGTGGGCGCCGTCCATCTCGAAAGCAACATGATTGTCTTTTTTCATCAACTCGCATTTTTTCCCCTCCGCCGCTCCGTGAAAATACAGGGTCACTCTGCCGTTCTCGCACTGCACTCCATAATTCAAAGGAACAATATACGGGTATTCCCCATCGTGAAATGCCAGCCTGCACACCTCGCATCGCTCCATCATCTGTACGATCTCTGCCAGTTCCTTGATCTCTCGGTCACTGCGCCTCATAGTTCTCTCCTCTTCCGTTCTCTTTTTTTAACAAAGACGCACAGCCCCAAGGCATAGAAAAAATCATGTCCCGTAAGCTGTGCGCTCATTTTACTGTATATAACGTTCCGTCTCCTTGAGCCTTACCAGCGCCCTCGCCATAGCCGCCTGGGTCATGTGGAACTCCTGAATGCTCTGTTTTTGCCTCAGCCGCTCCTGGGCGCGCTCCAGCGCCTCTCGGGCCCGGTTGGCGTCCACTTCCTCCGGCCGCTCAATCAAGTCTGCCAGAAGCATGGCGCGGTTGTTGGCGATCTGGCAGAAGCCCTGCCCGACCGCCGCGTACTGCCAGTCCTCGTCCTCCTGATATTTCAGCCGCATCTCGCCGGGTTTGATGGCAATGATCATCTCCTCATGATGGGCCATGACCGCCTTCTCCCCGTCGAGCGCCGGTATAATCAGGATATGGCAGGGACCGTCGTAAAAAATCCGTCGGCTGGTAATAATTCTTAAATGAAAGGTTGACATGTCCGATCACCTCTGCACCGAAGCTGTGATGGTCTTCGCTTTTTCCACCACTTCTTCAATGGTTCCCACGTTGAAAAACGCTGCCTCCGGGTACTCGTCCATCTCTCCGGAGATAATCGCCTGGAATCCCTTGATCGTCTCTTTCAGCGGTACATATTTACCGGGAACACCGGTAAAGTTCTCTGCCACGTGGAAAGGCTGGGACAGAAAACGCTGGATCTTCCTCGCCCGGCTGACGGTCATCTTATCCTCCTCTGACAGCTCCTCCATACCGAGGATCGCGATAATATCCTGCAGTTCTTTATACTTTTGCAGCATCTCCTGTACTTTTCTGGCCGTCTCGTAGTGTTCTTCCCCCACCACGTCGATCTCCAGAATGCGGGAAGTGGACTCCAACGGGTCCACTGCCGGATAGATGCCCTGCTCCACGATCTTACGGGACAGCACCGTCGTCGCATCCAGATGAGCGAAGGTCGTGGCAGGCGCCGGGTCTGTCAGATCATCCGCCGGCACATAGACTGCCTGCACGGAAGTGACCGAACCGTTTTTCGTGGAAGCGATCCGCTCCTGCAGCTCGCCCATCTCCGTTGCCAGGGTAGGCTGATAGCCCACGGCTGACGGCATCCGCCCCAGCAGGGCCGACACCTCCGAACCCGCCTGTACAAAACGGAAAATATTGTCGATAAAAAGCAGCACATTCTGGTTCATCTCGTCCCGGAAGTACTCTGCCATCGTAAGTCCTGTCTCCGCCACGCGCATACGGGCTCCGGGAGGCTCGTTCATCTGTCCGAACACCAGTGCGGTCTTCTCCAGCACCCCGGATTCTTTCATCTCGCTCCACAGGTCATTCCCCTCCCGGGAACGCTCTCCCACGCCGGTGAAGATGGAGTAGCCGCCGTGTTCCGTGGCGATGTTGCGGATCAGCTCCTGGATCAGGACCGTCTTGCCCACGCCGGCGCCGCCGAACAGGCCGATCTTTCCGCCTTTGGCATAGGGCGCCAGAAGGTCGATAACCTTGATCCCCGTCTCCAGAATCTCCACCACCGGATTCTGCTTTTCGAAAGAAGGCGGGTCCCGATGGATACACCACGCAGGCGCATCCACAACCTCACCGCCGCCGTCCACGGGCTGGCCGAGCACGTTGAACAGCCTTCCAAGAACCTTCTCTCCCACCGGAACGCAGATGCCCTCCCCTGTGGGAGTTACTTCCATATCACGGCAGAGGCCTTCGCTGGCGGACAGCATGATACAGCGCACCACATTGTCTCCAAGATGCTTGGCCGCCTCCATCACGCACCGTTCCCCGTGATTGTCTACCGTGAGCGCATCTTTTATATGAGGGAGACTGCCCTTTTCAAACCATACGTCCACCACCGGGCCAGAAACCTGTATGATCTTTCCTTTTTCCATTACACTCTCCTAAAAATGTTGTTCTTATTTATTGTTCGCGTCCATTTTCGCCCTCTGGGCCCTGGCTCCGCTGGCGATCTCCGTAATCTCCTGAGTGATCGCCGCCTGTCTGGCACGATTGTACATGATCTTCAGTTCCCGGAGAAGTTCATCCGCATTGTTGGTTGCCGCTTCCATGGCGACCATCCGGGCATTGTGCACGGTGTAGAACGCCTGCACCAACGCGCCGTAGATAAATCCCGTGATATAATTGGGAATGATTGTGTCAACCGCTTCTTCCGCAGAGGGAATCAGGAAAAATTCTTCCTGATAGACATCCATGGGAATATTGGAGGCAAGCGACGGCCTTCTGATGGGCAGAAGCATCTCGTCTTCCGGCACGCTCTGCATACTGTTCTCCATACGGGTGTAAATCACATGAATCTCATCCAGTTCTCCGTCCCGATACTGGTCCAGCAGCTTCTCGCTGATCCAGCGGGCCCTGTTGAAATTCGGACTCTGCACCGTATAGCGGAAATTCTCCTCAATCGGGATATGTCGCGCAGCAAAAAACTGCCGTCCCAGCTCTCCCACGACAAAAAGCTTCACCTGGTTTTCCCGGTTGTCCAGAAACTTCTGGGCCAAATTCAGGATATTATGGTTATAAGCGCCCGCAAGTCCTTTATCCCCGGTAATCACCAGAAGACCGATCCGGGTACGTTTCACCCCCGGCTTTTCGAAGTATCGGTGTTCCATCTCCGGAAGATGCCTGAGAATCCTGGCGATGGTTGACTGAAGCGTATAAAAGTACGGCTCGGTCGCCTCCAGCGCCTGCTTTGCCCTCTTCATCTTGGTGGAAGAGATCATATACATGGCATTGGTAATCTTTCGGGTGTCCTGAATGCTTTTGATCCTGCTCTGGATCTCTCGAAGCCCCGCCATGTTACTTCACCACCTGCTCTTTGTATTCCTTTACCGCACGGATGATCTGTTCGGTCAGGTGATCGTCCAGGAGCTTCATCCGGTCAATCTCCTCCCCGATCTCCGGATATGTTGCATCGATCCAGGAAAGCATCTTCTTCTGAAATTTCTTCATCTCTTTTACAGAAATATCGAGAAGAAGCCGCTGGTTCGCAGCACAGAGCGTAATCACCTGCTCATGCAGCGCCATCGGTTCGCACAGAGGCTGCTTTAAAAGTTCCATCAGTCCTTTTCCGTATTGCAGCTGTTCTTTGGTCACTGCGTCCAGATCCGAACTGAACTGGGTGAAGACCTCCATCTCCCGATACTGGGCCAGATCAATACGGATACTGCCCGCCGCCTTTTTCATGGCTTTTGTCTGGGCCGCGCCGCCCACACGGGAGACCGACAGACCCACATTGACCGCAGGACGCATACCCGCGAAGAACAGGTCGCTCTCCAGGAAAATCTGCCCGTCAGTGATGGAGATCACATTGGTCGGAATATAGGCGGACACATCTCCTGCCTGGGTCTCGATAATCGGAAGCGCCGTAATGGAACCTCCGCCCAGTTCGTCGCTCAGTCGGCTGGAACGCTCCAGAAGTCTGGAGTGCAGATAGAACACATCACCCGGATAGGCTTCGCGCCCCGGGGAACGTTCCAGGAGCAGAGACAGTGAACGGTATGCCACCGCGTGTTTGGACAGATCGTCGTAGACGATCAGCACATCCTGTCCTCTGTGCATAAAGTACTCTGCCATCGCCGTACCGGAATAAGGTGCAAGATACTGCAGCGGAGCGGGATCGCTGGCAGAAGCCGACAGGACGATGGTATAATCCATGGCGCCGTATTGTTCGAAGGTATGAACCAGCTTGGCAACCGTCGAGTTCTTCTGGCCGATGGCCACATAGATGCAGATCACGTTCTTCCCCTTCTGGTTCAGAATCGTATCGGTGGCGATGGAAGTCTTACCGGTCTGCCGGTCTCCGATGATCAGCTCTCTCTGTCCCCGTCCGATGGGGAACATGGAGTCGATGGCAAGGATGCCCGTCTCCAGGGGGGTATCCACCGACTTCCGATCCACGATATTCGGCGCCGGCTCTTCCACCGGCCGGTAATCAAAGGATTCGATGGCGCCTTTTCCGTCGATGGGCGCGCCGAGAGCGTCCACCACTCTTCCGATAAAGCCGTCTCCCACCGGAATCCCAGCCATACGTCCGGTGCGCACCGCCTTGGCGCCTTCCCCGATCCCGGTCTCCTTTCCAAAGAGAATACAGCCGATCTCATTCTTACGGATATCCTGCACCATACCTTTTAAGCCGTTTTCGAAAATCAGAATCTCGCCGTACATAGCGTGATCCACGCCGTCGATATAGGCGATCCCGTCCCCGACCCGGCTGACGACGCCGATCTCCTGACTTTCGATATCCACATCCTCCAGGCTTCCCTTTAGGATGCTGATGATGCCCTTCTGAGCCAGCAGCGAATCCGTGCCTGTGACAGAAAGCGAACTCAGCTTTTCCTCCAGAAGGCGTCTGCGCCCTTCCTGGCTCCAGTCATACTCCTCGGTGCCTGCCCGCAGGATGAATCCGCTTCCAAGAGACGGTTTCTCTTCTTTTCGGATGGAAAGCACTCTCCCTGGATACTTCTGTTCCAGAAACTTTCTGATCCCCGCGTACTGCTCCTCATCCGGCGCCGTCACATACTCCAATACGCATTCCAGCGGCGCGCGCTCCGCCTTCGGCCTGGAGGTATATTCTTTGATGATCTCCTCCAGAGAGCCAAGCGTTCCCTCCGACGCCAGCATCAGAAGAAAACCGCGGGCTCCCTTTGGAAAGATTTTCTGTATGATGCTTTCTTTTTTCTCTTTCGAAACCGCAGGATTCTCCAGCTCTGTCATAAGCGCAGGAACCATCTTCAGAATATCCAGAGCATCCACCAGTACCTCCGGATTCACTTCCATACGGACGAGTTGTTCCATATATTTGTCATTCTGCATGCGTTTCACCTGCTTTTGTCAAAAATTGGTCGTAAAGGATTCCCTCTCCCGCCGAAGACTGCATAGACCGGACTGCCGCATCCATAATCACTGAGCGGATTTCCTGCTCCGCTGTCCCGACGATCCGATCCTTTTCCTGCTGAGCCTCTTTTCTGGATGTTTCCACAATCTGATCCGCCTTTTCCTTTGCCTCTGTCAGGATACGGTCATATTCTGTCCGGGCCTCTTCTCTGGCTTTAGAGACTGCATCCGCCTTCTCCTGCTCGATCTGGGCCTGGAACTTCACGCATCTGTCCTTCTCCTGCGCTGCCTCTTCCTGGAGTTCTTTTGCCCTGGCATACTGAGATGCAATCGCTTCCTCCCGTTTGCTGATCACCGTATTGACCGGCTTAAACAGGAACTTGCGAATCAAAAGAAACCAGATCAGAAGATTGGCCGCTGTAAAAAGCAGATTGATATCTAATCTTAACATACTGGTAGCCGCCTTTCCCTAATCTTCCTCAGGCAAGGAGGATGATGATCAAAAGCGCGATGACGAAGCCATAGATTGCCGTCGCCTCCGCCAAAGCCGCGCCGAATACCAGCATCTTCATGATCTTGCCTTCCGCCTCCGGCTGCCTTGCCACTGCCTCCGCCGCTTTCGACGTAGCGATTCCGATACCGATACCCGCTCCAATTCCTGTAAATACTGCAATACCCGCTCCAACTGCAATTAATGTTGACATAATTCTCTCTCCTTATCTAAGTCCGCAGTTATCCGCACAACTGCTGGTTTATTCAATTGCTTCTTTAATAAATAATCCGGTCAGAAATACAAATACATAGGCCTGGATCAGACCGTCGAACAGGTCAAAATACAGGCTGAAGACCACCGGAAGTCCCACCGGAAGGATGCATTCGATCAACTTCATGATGACAAATGCGCCGAGTACATTTCCAAATAACCGCATGCAAAGCGACAAAGGCTTGATAAACAGTTCCAGCACATTGATGGGAGTGACCAGAGCCACCGGCTCTGTGAATCCTTTCAGCCACTTTTTCATTCCCTTCTTGCGAATTCCTGCCGCCTCGATCAGAATAATGCTCATGATCGCCAGCGCCGCTGTCACGTTCAGATCCTTTGTCGGCGGTTTAAATCCAAGAACACCGATCAGATTGGCTATACCCAGATAGATCAGAACCGAGGTCAGATAAGACGCGTACTGGCCGCCCTCTTCTCCGACGATCCCTTTTCCGATACCCTGAAGCCATGTCACCGCATATTCCAGCATCAGCTGTCCCCGTCCCGGATGCTCGACCTTCAGATTCCTGGTCAGCAGTATAGACGCAAGCACAACCACCGCCATGATGATCCAGGTGACCACCACAGACTCTGCGATCCCGATGCCTCCTATGGAAAATACAGTCTCACAGTTCAGCTCTTCCATCAGAGTTTCGCCCAGATTCTCCATAACCACACTTCCTTTCTATAAAATGTTACCGTAAACCTGATACTGCCTTTTCTTTTATAGATTATGAAAGAAGGCCTTATCCTTCGTACGAATCATATTATAGTACGATATTTAAAAAATGCAAGCTTGCTTTTTAAAAATATTCGCTTTGACTCTGTTCATTTTTCTTCCCGAATATTTGTTTGCTTTTTTTTGACATCCATGCTATAATGAGAAAAACGAATGTTCGATCTACAGGAGGTATATTATGGAGTATGGCAAGATCACCCCAAAGCAGCAGGAAATCCTCGACTTTATCAAATCCGAGATTTTACATAAAGGCTATCCCCCCGCGGTCCGCGACATCTGCGAAGCCGTTCATCTGAAGTCCACTTCCTCCGTGCACTCCCATCTGGAGTCCCTGGAGCGCAACGGTTATATCCGCCGGGACCCCACCAAACCCCGGGCCATCGAGATCATGGACGAGAACTTCTATATGCTCCGCCATGAGCTGGTCAATGTTCCCCTGGTCGGTACGGTGGCCGCCGGACAGCCCATCCTTGCAGCGGAGAACATCGAGTCTTATTTTCCAATTCCCGCGGAGTATGTGCCCAACACCGACACCTTTATGCTGAAAGTAAAAGGGGAAAGTATGGTCAATGCCGGGATCTTTGACGGCGACCAGATCATGGTCCAGCAGCAGAGCACGGCCAACAACGGCGAGATCGTCGTTGCGCTCATTGACGAAGAAGCCACCGTCAAGACCTTTTACAAAGAAAACGGCCACTATCGCCTGCAACCGGAGAATGATACCATGAGTCCGATCATTGTCGACGATGTGACCATATTAGGAAAAGTGTTCGGCGTATTCCGGCTGTTTCATTGAGCTTTCGGGAGATCCAGTCAGGAAGCGGCCGCATCCAGATATTCTTCCAGCGTGATGCCCTGCTTCATAATCGCCGTGGCAGCATCCACACCTACATACCGGAAGTGCCAGGATTCGTAGGACACTCCTGTGATGTCTTCCTTCCCTTCCGGATAACGCAGGATGAATCCATACCGGCTGCAGTTCTTCTGCAGCCAGAGAACTTCATCTGTGCTGCCCTGCCGTCCGTCCAGGATCTGATAATCCCTGGATACCAGATCCACCGCAAGCCCGGTGGCATGTTCACTGCATCCCACCGGCATGGTCTCCTTCACCACCTCTTCATAGGCCCTGGAGTAGGAGTATCCCTGATGTACCAGTGCGGCGATATCCTCATCCAGCAGTTCTCTCTGCCGTTCTGTACTCCGATAGGAAGAGGCAATCCAGAAAGACAGTCCCTCTTTTTCTCCGTCTTCCAGCATTTGACACAGAGGATCATAGATGCTTTTGTCCACATCTGCTCCGTACGCGCGAATCCGTTCCAGTTCCGGCTGGTAAGACTCTGGCAGCGGATGATCTTTATTGACCAGCAGAATTTCCTCTGAAGCAATTACTGCATCTTTTTCCCCTTGCCCATCATCCTTTGTTAAAAGTGTTTCGTCTGTTCCTTCGCCCGCCTCTTCCTGCATGGCAGGCACGATTGTAAACTGCCGAAGAGCCAGCGAAGTCAGCTGCCATGCCGCCGCCAGAATCGTGATCCCCATGCAGCTGATCACCACCCGCCATGCGATCCGGCGGATCATCCTTCTTCTCATGCGCTGCCTTCTTGCTTTTGCTCGTTCCATAAGTTCTCCTTCTCCTCTGTCTTTATGCTTCATTCTTCTGCATCACTCGGACCCAATTTACCAGATTCTGCAGTCCCACACAGATTCCCTGATACATCGCATCGCTCTCTCCCTCTACAACGGACCGCTCGATATAGATGGGCTGTCCTTCTTTAAAATACAGAATGGCAAGGTTTAATTTTTGATACAGACCCTGAGGGCCGACGGCTTCACAGCCCATGGACTGATAATAGTTCGCACAGGCGATTGCGAACTGCTGAGCCTGTTCCGCCGTGAACGCCGCGTATTCCTCTGACGCCTGATCGTATATCCACATCTTTTCATCATTTGTGATCTCATACTGCGTAAACGCGTTGTGAATCTCGGCATAATAAATCTCGCTGGTCACGGCATTGACGACAAAGTAATAGTCAAAGCTTTTTCCGTCAGAAAAATTCAAATACCAGAAATTCAAAAGTTCTTTTTTGTTCGGATTTCCTTCTGACTCATAGGTCAGGGAATAATATCTGGCAAAACGCATACGGTCGATCCAATACAGAAAGACTTCCTGTCCCTCTGTCTTCTGGGCAGAACCATCGTTTTCCACAGTCAAACCGGTGAAGCCCATAAGCCTCGGAAGCATCCCTATCTCCGCAGCGGTCTCCGCCTCAATATGCAGCGCCTCCAAAAGCTCGCTGCTCATCTGAATCGGCTCCTCAATGGAAGTGATCAACACCAGGTTTCCCTCCTCCTGGTTCAGAGACTGAAAGGCCCGGGCCGCCTCCGCCGTGTCATTGGACCCCTGCTTCAGAAAGGAAAAATCTTCCCGCTTGGAGATCTCCACATGGTTCATCGCTCTTAAGTCCAGACTGCGGCTTACATACCTGGGCAGAAAGATGACTGCAAAGATCAGAAGCAGTGTCCCGGTAAAACAGAGCCAGAACAGATGGTTCTTCATACGCATACGCTCCTACCTCCTGCTATTTAAGTTCCTCATCCGTCCTCTCTCCGCCCCAGCGCCTGGAAGAATTTTCCTTCACTTTGTTCTGTAAAATCCTTCCGGGGCTCCTTTCGGACAGATGCTGTTTTCTGAAACTGTATGGCAACCGCCGTCCCTTTCCCTGGGATGCTGAAAATCCGCCATCTGGCGCCATGGATCGCCAGAATCCGACTGCAAAGCGTCATCCCCAGTCCGGCTCCGCCTTCCTTGCGGGCCCGGGACTTGTCCACCATATAGAATGCCTCGGTGATTCTTGCGATCTCCTTCTGCTCCATACCGCAGCCGTTGTCCATGATACAGAAAAGATAATTGCCTGGATACTGCCTCCCCCGGACGGTAATGGTCCCGCCTGGATCGGTTGCTTTTCTTGCATTATCCAGAAGGTTCGTGAACACAGAGATCAGAAGATCCCGCTCTCCTTTGATCCGGCCTTCCTCAATGCCAAGCCAAAGGGTGATCTCTTTTTCCTTCCTTTTTATGGCGGTCAGTCTTATGGCGTTTTGAGCCAGCTTTTCGATGGACAGGGTGCGGAATTTGTAGTCCTGCTTGTCGGATACAATCAGCTCCAGAAGCTTGTAAGACAGACTTTCCAGACGTTTCCCCTGCTGAAAGATATAATTCACCGCTTCCAGGGTCTCCTCTCTGGTACAGTCCACGGTTCGGAGCATATCCGCGTATCCGATGATGGAGGTCAGAGGCGTCTTCAGTTCATGGGCAAAGGAGGCGGAAAAGTCTTCCTGCTTTTTTGCCTGCATGGTCAGTTCTTCCATCTTCTCGGAGATGGTATCCGCCATATGGTTAAAATCGCTGGCCAGTTCCGTAATCTCATCCCGTCCCTTCTCCTGGGCCCGCACCTCATAGTCTCCTCTGGAAAACCGCCTGGTTGTGCGGGACAGCTCCCGAATCGAACGGGTCAGCACGTGAGTGACAACGAAAACTACCACCGTGGCAACCCCTGTAAGTACCAGCATGACAAGGGTGTACCAGTCGTAATACTCTTCCCGTTCCTCATAAATATCCGAGATATCTCGGATATTTTCCAGATAATACACTCGGTTCTCAATGGTGGAACGGCAGGCAAAGATCAGATAGATCTCCCCCTGTACATTCAGAAGCTGATAACCGCAGGGCGCATCTTCCGCTGCCAGCGTACTTTTTACAGATTCATTGTCGAAGGGCTCATGGCCTTTATTCTCATACAAAAGCTCCAGAGCGTGGTTATAGATCTGATAGACGCTTCCAGAATCGGACAGATTCTGTACGATGGAGGCCGCCGTGACCGGGATGATCCCGTCATCCTGGTAAAGCTCTCCCAGCGCGTTCAGATTCATCTCAAAAGAAAGCTGGAACATCCGGTTCTCCCGCTCCGCCTCGGTCAGCGCTCTTTGATAAGATTTCTCAAAGGTAAGCTGAATCATCCAGGTTCCGAAGATGCCAAAAGACAGAAGTAAAAGCACCATGAATGAAAAATAGATTTTCCAGAAGAATCTCATGACGGCGTCTCCAGCCGATATCCGATCTTATACACGGCGCTGATATGACCTTCCCAGGAAAGCTTCTTTTTCAGACGCTGCACGTGAAGATCCACCGTCCGGCTGTCTCCGGTGTATTCCTTCTCCCATACCTGCTCATAGATCACCTCTCGGTACAGGGCGATATTGGGATTCCTGGCAAAGAACAAGAGCAGTTCGTATTCTTTCAGAGTCAGAAGTACCTGTCTGCCATTTTGCATGACAATTCTGGAAGTCAGGTCAATCTCCACATCCAGAACACGGATGATCTTGCCGATCTTGTTGTAACGGCGCATGACCGTCTCCACCCTTGCCAGAAGTTCTACGATTTCAAAAGGCTTGGTGATATAGTCCTCCGCCCCCATCTTAAGTCCCGTAACCTTGTGGTCGGTACTGCCCATGGCCGTGATGAAGATCACCGGAAGCTCCAGCGTCTTCGCATATTCCATCAGCTCATAGCCGCTGACCTTCGGCAGCATGATGTCCAGAAGCAGCAGATCATACCGCCCTTCTTCCATAAGATCAGCCGCTTCCTCTCCGTCAAAGGCACAGGTGCAGGCGTAACCTGCCCGGGTCAGATTCATGCGGATGAGGTTGGAGATGGGTTCCTCATCTTCCGCGATCAGTATTTTCAGCATGGTTTTCTTCTCTCCCTCTTCTTGTGATATCAGAATATAATGGGTTTGCATCAAATTTGTATCTATCCGGTAACTATTTAGCACAGGTCAAAGTACTTGCTGCTGAGACCGTAAGAATGTGATTCAGGAGTGCAAAATCTCATCGCCGAAGGCGATCTTAAATGGATTTTGCATCGTAACTGTGAAGGAACTGAACAGTTACTCTGTCTATTAGATTTGCTTCACAGAAAAAAGGTTGCAGCATTTCTTTTCTGCAAGACTGCTGCAACCTTTATTATAAAGTTGAAAGAAAGGGTTGTCAAAGTTGGATGACGTCTTCTCCCATCAGAATTGTATCTACCTGATCCGGGTCCACGACTTTACCGAAGGGCAGGAGCAGTTCATAGGTCTCCTCCCCGTCTCCGAAACCCTCGCTCAGAGGAATCATAAGCTCTTCGTCGACTCTGGTTCCGTCCGCATAGCCCACACCCGTGGGGTATAATTCCCGAAGTTCATCCAGCTGGTCAAGGCAGATCTTCTGGTCCGCCTCCATGGCGCGGACATCTTTTCCGTCATAGACGATGATCATGGACAAGGGCGAAAGAGCCACCGACTTCACCTGCACGGTATAGCCTCCTAACTGACACTCCTTGTTCAGTTCATGATCGACCATATTCGAAGGATGAACGTCCAGCGCAAAATCCCAGGTCCCGGACACCAGGATCTCTCCGTCCCCCGCTTTTTGCTCTGGTTCTCCCCGAAGAGCAGTAAAGTGAAGATTCATAGCCAGATTCTCCTCCGATTGCCTCAGCTTGGTTCCGTAGATCTCAAAATACCGGGTGTTGGACACCTCCTGTTCTTCCCCAGATACGAAGCCCCAGGTCCAGGCGCAGAAGGGATCATCCCTGCCTCCAAAGTCAACGTTGTAATCCAGAGAGTAATCTTCGGTGATCTTCTGCTTTGGATCTTCCATCACGACTTCAAAGAGCGCATAGAACCGGTTTCGGTCCTGAATGGTCTGAATCGCCGTGATCGTGACCCCCTGATCGGTGACGGTCTGCGCCACTTCCTGAGCCATCTGATTCATGGTAAGTTCGTTCCTCGTCTCCTCGTCGGCCTCGAAAACCTCTCCGGCTCTCTCATTCCAGGAAAAGACGCCTGTAGCGGCCGCCGTCGTTCCCACCAGCGCCGCCAGCGCTGCCGCCAGTAAAAGGATTCGTTTTCTTGGTGCTTTTTTCATTCTTGGTACCTCCTGTTCCTCCAATGCGGACAGGGCATCCAGTACAGAGCGGTGCACCAGATCGGATACTTCCGGGTACTCTTTGTTCCAGTCAACATGTTTCATAGCCATATTCCCCTCCAAGCCTCTCTTTCATAAGATTCCTTGCACGGTATAGTCTGACCTTCATTGCACTCTCCGACAGGCTTAAGATCCCTGCGGCTTCCTTAACCGAATACCCTTCCACATAGTGAAGAACGAAGGGCAGCCGATACTGCCCGGGAAGCTCCTGCACTGCCAGATACAGTTCTGACCAGGAGCCCTGGTCCTCCGCTTTCCGCTCATCCAGGTAGTCCTCATAACACACCTGTTCTCTGCGTCCGCGAAGAATCTGATAAGACTCATTGATCAGAATCCGGGTGATCCAGGTCTTGAAATATGCATCCTGCCGCAGGGTGTGCAGCTTCTGCCAGGCGGACAGAATCGCGTTTTGCATGGCGTCCGCACAGTCCTCGTCATTTTTCAAGATGGATTTTGCAACATGGTACAGACTTTTCTCTGCCTTCAATACCTCTGCCGTAAATTGTTCCTTGTTCATCATGTCTGCCTTTCCTACAGATTTCAGCGCTGAATCCTTTGGCTTTACACTACTTAGATGAACGGGAGGACCAAAAGGTTACAAAACATATGCTTTTTCATAAATATCGTTCTTTGACCTGCCAGTAGCCCTTCTCCCCTTCGTAGGAAAATTCCCCAAAGCGGCCGATGATCGCCGACGGCGACTGGATCTCACAAAGCAGCAGGTCCAGTGTATCCCGGATTCTCTGAAGATCCCTGTGAACCAGATAGCCGGGCATTTTTTCGCCGAGGAACCTCTCTTTTCGGCACTTTTTCCCGTCCGCATCCAGATACTCTCGCACATCATAGACCAGATAACTCATATAGGACCGATCGTCATCCATGTAAATCATCTGATACGTTTCTCCATCTTTCAGAAGCACGAGATAGCGGCACCTCACAGACTCTCCTGCCTCGTACTGCCAGATCAGAGACAGCCTGCCAAGCTGTCCCCACATAAATCGGGACAGCTGACGCTGAACCTCCGCCTTGTTTTTTCCCACTTCTACCATTTTAGAGGCGGTCCCGTCAAGCTCTCCCCAGGACATCCGGACCGGAAGATGGGGCAGATAGAACCGGTCCGCGATCTGGTTGCGGGCCTGTTCGGCCGGATAGCCTCCATACAGCCGCTTGGCCAGGCGATACCGCTGCCGCATCTCAAAGCGATAAATCTGAGGAGCCCACATCATGCTCTGGGGATTTGGGCGGTAACAGGCAATCTGCAAGAGGATCTCCTCCAGCTGCTCCCGGATATAGAAGAGATTCTGGTGTACCAGATAATTTGGCAGCGTTCCCAGCCCGAAGGGAACACGGACTACATCCTCTATCGACACTTCCCAATACACCTCCGGCATACTCACCAGCCCATACCAGTCCTGGCTTGCGTGGTTAAAGTAAAAGCAGCCGTACTTTGCCATCGTTCCGCCCTCTTTTATAAGGAGAAGCGAATGTCCGCCGTAGGCCAGCTCCAGCCGATGAATCTTATGATCAAAGTATTCCGTCAGGAGTTTCTGTACGACATCTGCCGTCACATCCTCCCCGGCGATCACCTCCTCCGGATGGCAGGGTCTCCTTGCCAGCACTTGTTCCGGTAAAAGCTCCATGGAAAGCGTCAGGTCATCCTCCTCCTGGGTCAGCTCATTAAGAAACCGCACGCCCATACGCACCGCCTGATCCAGATCACGGGCCGTGTAATTCCCGCCGGGCAGGGGTTTTCTCTCATATCCGCTTTCTTCATAGAGCATCAAAATTCTGCTTTGATAAACCTCGCAGACATAGAGCTGGTCTCCCTTCTCCCGATACAGGCGGTACGCCGGAAAGTTCTCCTGATCCAGACGGCAGATCCCGCCGGTGATACAGTCTGCGATCACCGGAATATCCTCTTCATGCACCGGAAGTCTGGAAAGCCGCTTCATCAGTTCCCGATAGATCGCAAGATGCGCCCCATAGGGCGCCACCGCGATGGGCGCCAGCAGCCAGAATTCCGTATCGTCCTTGATTTCGGCCAGCTCTTCTCCTGGATAGTAGGGAACCTTTGGGCTTCCGTTCCAGCGGTATTCCAGATATCTTTGGTGAAAGGTAATCGAAAGCACCTGATCCTGAAACCAGAGCTCCACCGGATGTCCCGGATCAAGGCCGCTGACCTCCGGGTCTGTAAGTTTCCTGCTCCAGTCCGGGGAATAAGGCATCTGCCTTGCCAAATACGCCTCCAGGCATATGGGCTTCTGAATCCCCTTCGGCAGATGAAAGGCGGTATTCAGATAATAACGGACATAGGCCCGCTTCTGAAAGTCGAACTTCCCCCAGGTAAATTCCGACTGCTCATCTTCCGAAAGCTCCCCCTTTCGCCGCGCCTCCTCCGTCTGCTCCTTTTCCACCTGTTCGATCTTTAACAAGATTTTCTCCGAGAAAGGAGCCTCCGGATGGTTTTGATAATAATCTTTCAATTTCAGAAGCAGATAACTTCCGCTCCCCCTGGTAATCCAATATTTCAGCAGTTGTTCTTCTGCGAAAGATTCATCCGTCAGCGCGCAGTTCAAGTCCTCCCGCTCAAAGAATCGATCCATCCGCTCCCGTTCTTCCTCTGTCTCTCCGTTGTTAAAAAAGTAAGAATTGCCGGTCCCGTACTGATTAAAATCTCTCAAAAGCTCCCGGTAGCTGACCCGGGGCTTCTCCTTAAGTTCCGGCAGACGGGAGAGCGCCGCCTCCCGAAGACCGCCGTAGAGCAGCTTCTCCCGCCCGTTGGTGGCCGTATCAAGCCGCAGATGATTCCAGAGGGTCCGGTAAACCTTGTCCGGAAGCTTTGTATACTGGAAAAAATAAGTGATCAGCCTTAGAGCCTTCGGATGCCTCTGGGACAGCTCATACTGCCTGGCATTGAGAAGCGGCCGGTCCGAGATGTTCGAAAGCAGATACCGGTCGACGATCTTTCCAAGCCGCAGCGTCTGATCGTCCCCCCAGGTCTCATCCTGGGAAAGCACCAGAAGCTCCCGGTAATCGTCGAACGCCGCCTGCATGGCCGGATCATTTTTCTTAAAACTCCGGATCGCCGGCCCCAGACTGGCGATATCCACAATATAGGAAATCCCGGTAAACACCGCGTTTTCCCGAGCCTCAAACTGATCCCCCGACTTCCGCAGTCCATAGGCAATATAAAGCTCCGTCAAAAACTCTTTACTTGGTGGATAATCCGCCTGACAACTCTCCACCACTTCCCACAAAAGCTTCGTAAAAGCCTCCTCCCGGTACCCCTTCAAAAAAACTCCCGACAGAAAATAATCCGCCCAGGCCGTCCGGTCCGTCCGCCGCTTCCCGGTATACAATTCCTTGAACTTCTCAATCCCCTCCCCATTCCGAAAAGGATTCCCTTCTCCTGCATTCCGAAAGACGCTCCCCCGCCCGCAGTTTTGTCCCCAATCCTCTCTCTTCCCCGACTCCGCCTCCCCGGCGTACTCCTCTCTCACCATATCGCTCCTCCTTATCACAATGGTCTTTTCTTAATCCCAATTATATAGGATCTCCCCCCTAAAATCCATCCCTCCATCAACAGATTTTTCCCAACATGCATACAAAATCAGCCCGGCACAGGCAGATTTTCCTGAAAGACCCATTGGGTGGCGCCGGTCCTTAGGGTGCGTCTTTTGCACCCTTAGTACCGCTGCGTCCGCCCGCTAAGCGCAAGCGGGGTCTGGAAGGATGATCTGCCTGTGCCGGGCGTCCGGTTTCTGCACTTTGACACTTTGGCATTTTTCCCACTGTTTTTTATGCACACACACTCTGAAAATCCAACCGAATCAGCCGATTTCCATCTTCATCCTGCGGATTTCTCATATACACAAGATCCATATTCCGAGCCTGGAACTCCACCACCGCCCGCTCCAGCGAGACCGCCCGGCAGGAACTCGGCCAGCGCCCGTCTGCGGGAATCGCGTTCTCATTCTCCGGGTCCCACAGAATCAGGGAAACCACCTTTGCATGACAGGCCAAAGCCAGCTCCACCGTCTTCTGAAGCCCCAGATACTCTGCGGTCAGGTTCATTAACAGCACTTCTGAATCTTTGATCGCCGGATTGCGGTAATCCAGCTCATAAATATTCTGCTCTTCGTATTGTTCCAACTGCTGCCTTCGAATGGCATCCAATAAAGCGTGAATCATCTTTCCTCCGTCCTTTGCGTTCTTTTGTTTTTGTAACTGTTCCGTACCTTCACAATTACTCTTTCTACTATATTAGACGTTTTTTGTATCCAAAAAGTTTCAAAATCTTTGAAAAAAGAAAAAAAGATTTAAAATCCCCATAAATTATGGTACAATTTTTTAGAACGGCAGGAAGTCTGCCAATATCAATTTGGAGGATACTATGTTATGAAACAAACCGTGTCAAAAGGAATGATCCTGCTTTTTGCACTTTTTATGCTGACCGGCTGCTCGGGCAGCCCAAAAGAAGAAGAACCGGAAGAACCCGCCTTAATGGAACTGTCACAGATCGAGATTCCCGTCACCATCGATGAACACGAGATCCTTGTGGGCCGGACGACCATACAGGAACTTTTGGATGACGGATTTACCATCATGATCTCCGAATGGCGGAACGACCAGGTCCTGCAATACGCCGTCGACCCGGAGGAAATCCTGGAGCCCGGAGTCAATTACAGCGAACTTTTCTTTGAAGTTACCGACTCCGTATTTGTACGCCTCTCCGTCCGGCCCGAAGAAGAGGGCATTCGGATGGGAGACGCGGCGATCACCAGGCTGGAACTGCATCTTTCCCACATCGTGGATACTCTTCCGGACAATGTTCTTCTGGAGGGCGTACCGGTAAATGATCTTTCCGTCGAGCAGGCCCGCAGTATGTTCCCGGACTTTAACTTTGTACCGGAGGATCTGTGCATCTCCGATAAGGGGCTGGATTATAAGTGCAGCCTGATGTTCAGTCCCAGTTCTTTGAATCTCTACCAATTCATCCTTCGCAGCACCGTCGGCGACCCGCCGGAGCCGGAGATCAAAGTACCGTCTGTCTGGTAAACAGACGCACCTTTTTTGAAAAAGCCCCGGCCATTAAGGGCGTTGCCATAAGAAAACATGGAAAACCCCAGTAAAATCACAATGTCATGATACCAGGGTCAAAAGGTCTAAAATCCGATGCAAGCTTGCTTGCATGAGGATTTTTGAACTTGGGACCCGCCAAAAACATGAAAAAGCAGCCCGATTAGGGCGGATTTTGAATGTTTTTGAGGATTGCGGGAGCACAAAGTGCGGAGCAATCCGGTATCAGAGGGGTCAAAAGACCTTTTGACCCCAACATCATGTCATTAACTTATGGAATCTTTTACATTTAAATTGTAAAAGGTTCCTTTTTCTGTATCTTTACTGTATAATAAAAGTAAACAGCTGATGTTTTTCTTTTAAGGCAGGTGATTTTATGAAAAACTCTCAAAAACGTACCTGTTATGATATCAGTTTGATCCATCAGGATGAATTCCATGATTTTTGCAGAAATGGGAATCCATCCTCTTTTATAAGAAACAGAAAAATGCCGCTGAAAGATCTTCTGTTTACCATGATCAACCGGAGGGGGATTACTTTGAGCCTGGAATTACGAAATTATATGAAAACCGCACATCCGGGAATGGAAATATCAAAGCCCGGCTATCTGAAACAGCGGATGAAGCTGAACCCACTGGCTTTTTATGAACTTTACCGTCATCATAACAGAAACTTTTACGCGGAACCTGGATTTTCTACCTTCCACGGATAATTTAGTCCTTGCCGCGGACGGTTCGGGGATCAATATCCCTACTACAAAGGAAACCCTGGAAGAATTCGGGACATCCAGCAGGAAAGGGACAAAGCCCCAGGCTTCTATAGGGCTTGGATGTCTGTATGATGTAATGAACCGAATGATCCTGGAGAGTGACTGCCGTAAATGCAAGTTTGATGAAATTTGCCAACTGAAACCTTTGACCGCCAGCAGATAGCGGAACTGTACCATATGATTAACTCCTATTAGGAAAACACACTGTCAAAAGGTTTTTTGCTTTTGGCGGGGGTCAGCCCGCCTCGGCGGTATCGGTGGTGTTGATTTCAATGTACTCGGCAATCTTGCGGAACTCGTCCGCGAACTTGAAATGAACGCTGATATTGCCGTTTTCGTAAACCTTGATATGGTCTACCAAGTCCGTGAGGATTTCACGGGTCAGCGTTTCGATGCTTTGATACTTTGCAAAGGCTACCAGCGCGGGGTGTTCCTTGTCAACGCCGTTTGCCAGCTCCGCACGTTCCGCGTTCAGCCGGGCCAGCACATCCGCAAGCTCGGCGGCCTGCCGTTCATAATCGGCTTTCATATCCCGGTATTCCTGCTGGGTGATCTCCCCGTCTTTCCAATCTTGATACAGTGACTGCTTGTAGCGGGTTATCCGGGTCAATTCCTTTTCCTTTGCGGCTATCTGGTCGTTAAGGCGGTGGGATTGACTTTTTTTCAGCGGGGCCGAGTTGATACGGGCTATCAATTCCGAGTAGGAAACGGCGGTGTTCACTTGATACTGGATAGCGAACAGAACGGCGGCCTCCAGACGGTTGTGCTTGATAGAGTGCATGGAGCAGGCCGTCCGGGAGCGGTTCTTGTAAGTGGAGCAGGCGTAATAGATATTTTTCCCGCTCTGGCTGCGGGTGATGGATTTCCCGCAGTCCGCACATTTCAGAAAACCGCTGAACAAGTGAACCTCCCGCCCTTTGGGGGATGTCCGGGTATCGCGTACCAGCAGGGCCTGCACCTTGTCAAAGGTTTCGTGGGTGATGATGGCCTCGTGGGTATCGGGGACGCGCACCCATTCATCCTCCGGCACAGCCTCAATCTGGTGTACCTTGTAGCTTTTCACCCGGCGGCGGCCCTGTACCAAATCCCCGGTATA
>CAJUDY010000043.1 GCA_910584945.1 uncultured Lachnospiraceae bacterium
GGTGATGACCTCCTTCTACGGAAAGCTTGCGGCCATGGGTGTGGTGCTTCTGGGAGTGATTTTAAGTCTGATTGGGACGAGAGACGTACGATCTGGTGCTGACTAACCAGGAAGTACGCCTGATGTTTGAACAATTCACAACGCAGCAAAAAGGGAACGAATGTTCACTTTCTGTTGCGTTTTTTTGTCCTTCTGTGCTATAATGGGAGGACGAAATTAAAGACCAACGACAGGAGTGAATCATAGATGACAGAAGAGAGAAGAAAATTTATCAAGATCCGCGGAGCCAATGAGCATAATCTGAAAAATATCGATCTGGAGATTCCGCGCAATGAGCTGGTGGTTATGACCGGCTTAAGCGGTTCCGGCAAGTCCTCCCTTGCCTTTGATACCATCTATGCCGAGGGGCAGCGTCGGTATATGGAGTCTCTGTCCTCTTACGCGCGGCAATTCCTGGGGCAGATGGAGAAGCCCGACGTGGAGAGTATCGAAGGACTTTCTCCGGCCATCTCCATCGACCAGAAGTCTACCAACCGGAATCCCCGCTCTACAGTGGGGACGGTGACGGAGATCTACGATTATTTTCGTTTGCTCTACGCCAGGATCGGGATTCCCCACTGCCCCAAGTGCGGCAGGGAGATCAAAAAGCAGACTGTGGATCAGATGGTAGACCAGATTCAGTCCATGCCGGAGCGGACCAGGATTCAGCTTTTGGCGCCGGTGGTCAAGGGCCGGAAAGGGGAGCACACAAAGCTTTTGGAGAAGGCAAGGAAGAGCGGCTTTGTGCGTGCAAAGATTGACGGCAGTATCTACGAACTGACCGAGGAGATCAAACTGGAGAAAAATATCAAGCATCTGATTGAGATTGTGGTGGACCGTCTGGTGGTGAAGCCCGGCATCGAGAAGCGGCTGTCCGACTCTATCGAGACGGTGCTGGGACTTTCCGACGGACTTTTGGTGGTGGAAGTGGTGGATTCCGGGGAGCTTCTGACCTTCAGTTCCAGCTACGCCTGCCCAGACTGCGGCATCAGTATGGAGGAGATCGAGCCAAGAAGCTTTTCCTTCAACAATCCCTTCGGCGCCTGCCCGGACTGCTTTGGTCTGGGTTATAAGATGGAGTTTGATGAGGATCTGATGATTCCGGACAAGTCCTTAAGCCTGGCGGAGGGGGCGATCCAGGTCATGGGATGGCAGTCCTGCACCGATCCTTCCAGCTTCACCTACGGGATCTTGAAGGCCCTCTCTGAGGAGTACTCCTTCGATCTTTACACCCCCTATGAGGAACTGCCGGAGAAGATTCGGGAGATCCTGCTCCACGGCACCGGCGGACGGGAGATTCAGGTGCACTATAAGGGACAGCGGGGCGAGGGCGTCTACGCGGTGGCTTTTGAGGGACTGATCAAGAATTGCGAGCGCCGTTACCGGGAGACCGGCTCCGACACCATGAAGCAGGAGTATGAGAGTTTTATGCGGATCACGCCCTGCCGGACCTGCAAAGGACAGCGCCTGAAGCCCGGTTCCCTGGCAGTGACCGTCTGTGAAAAGAATATCTATGAAGTGACCAATCAGTCGGTGAGAGATCTGCAGGGATTTCTGGAGGAGATGAAGCTGACAAAGCAGCAGCTTCTGATCGGCGACCAGATATTAAGGGAGATCCGGGCCCGCATTCGTTTCCTGATGGACGTGGGACTTGATTATCTCTCCCTGACGCGGGCTACCGGCACCCTCTCCGGCGGGGAGGCCCAGAGAATTCGTCTGGCCACCCAGATCGGTTCCGGTCTGGTGGGCGTCGCCTATATTCTGGACGAGCCCAGCATCGGCCTCCATCAAAGAGACAATGACAAGCTTCTGAACACCCTGTGTCATCTTCGGGACCTGGGCAACTCGGTCATCGTGGTGGAGCACGACGAGGACACCATGCTGGCGGCGGACTATGTGGTGGATATCGGTCCTGGCGCCGGGGAGCACGGGGGGCAGGTGGTGGCCACCGGCACCGCGAAGGAACTGATGGACAATCCGGACTCCATAACCGGCGCATACTTAAGCGGCCGCATTCAGATTCCGGTGCCGGGGACCAGGAGAAGCCCCTCGGGATGGATGACGGTCAAGGGGGCCAGGGAAAATAATCTGAAGAATATCGAAGTCCGCTTTCCGCTGGGAGTGCTGACCTGCGTGACCGGAGTGTCCGGCTCGGGAAAAAGCTCTTTGGTCAACGAGATTCTCTATAAAAGTCTGGCCAGGAATCTGAACCGGGCCCGGACCATACCGGGAAAGCACCGGTGCATCGAGGGGATGGAGCAGTTGGACAAGGTGATCTGCATCGACCAGTCCCCCATCGGACGTACTCCCCGGTCCAATCCGGCCACCTACACCGGCGTCTTTGATATGATCCGGGATCTCTTCGCCTCCACTTCCGACGCCAAAGCCAGGGGCTACAAGAAAGGCCGATTCAGCTTTAACGTAAAAGGCGGGCGCTGCGAAGCCTGCTCCGGCGACGGGATCTTAAAGATCGAGATGCACTTTCTGCCGGATGTGTATGTTCCCTGTGAAGTTTGTCAGGGAAAGAGGTATAATCGGGAGACTCTCGAAGTAAAATATAAAGGCAAAAGCATCTACGACGTGCTGGAGATGACGGTGGAGGAAGCGCTCGCATTCTTTGACCATGTTCCGTTCATCCGCAGAAAGATCGAGACTCTCTATGATGTGGGCCTTTCCTACATTAAGCTGGGCCAGCCCTCCACCACCTTATCCGGCGGGGAGGCGCAGCGGATCAAGCTGGCCACGGAATTAAGCCGCAGGAGTACCGGAAAGACGGTCTATATCCTGGATGAGCCCACCACCGGTCTGCATTTTGCCGACGTCCACAAGCTGACGGAGATTCTGCAGAGGCTGGCGTCCGGGGGCAATACGGTTATCGTCATCGAGCACAATCTGGATGTGATCAAGACGGCGGACTATATCATCGATATGGGTCCGGAGGGCGGCGATGGCGGCGGAACCGTGGTGGCCGAGGGTACACCGGAGGAGATTGCAGAGAGTAAAGCCTCCTATACAGGCTGTTATGTGAAAAAGTATTTGCAAAAGGGAAAAACTGTTGTATCATAAGAAATCATATAAAGGATGGGACAATGGTGGGAACGGAAATGTTAGAGATTTTGCAGAAACTGGTGGGAGCAGAGCAGGTATGGGAGCAGGAACCCATGAAGAACCATACGACCTTCCGGGTGGGCGGTCCCGCGCGTTATCTGGTGGAGCCGGGGAGCGCCGGGGAGCTCATCAAAGTCATAGGAGCCTGCCTGGAGGCAGGGATGCCCTATACGGTCGTGGGAAACGGCAGCAACCTTCTGGTGAGCGACGCGGGGTATGACGGGGTCGTCATCCATCTGTTTAAGAATATGTCGCAGATCTGGGTGCAGGGGAATTTTATCACTGCGGAGGCGGGGGCGCTTCTGGTGCGGGTGTCCAATGAAGCCTGCAGAGAAGGACTTGCGGGTCTGGAGTTTGCCTCCGGGATTCCCGGGACGGTCGGCGGAGCGCTGGTGATGAACGCAGGCGCCTACGGCGGGGAGATGAAAGACGTAGTGTGTTGTGTGAAGGTGCTGGCGGCGGACGGATGGATTCGGGAATACACAGGCGAAGAGATGGATTTTGGCTACCGCAGAAGCCGGATCGCCGAGGGCAGGGACATCGTGCTGGAAGCGGAATTTCGGCTACGTCCGGGAAAGACGGAGGAGATTCGGGCCAGGATGGAGGAACTTAGGGAACAAAGGGTGAAAAAGCAGCCTCTGGAGTATGCCAGCGCCGGCAGTACGTTTAAGCGCCCGGAAGGGTATTTTGCCGGAAAGCTGATTGAGGATGCGGGACTTCGGGGATTTCGGATCGGAGACGCCCAGGTGTCTGAGAAGCACTGCGGTTTTGTAATCAACCGGGGCAATGCCACGGCGGCGCAGATTGCGGAGGTCATCGAGGAAGTGAAAAAGCGGGTATATGCCGATTCCGGAGTCCGCCTTAAGACCGAGGTCAAATACTTGGGCTGGTAAAAAACAAAAAGGAACCATATCGAAAAAAGAGCGGGAGGAACAAAGGTATATGAGACTGGTGATCGTGACCGGCATGTCCGGTGCGGGCAAGGCGACGGCCCTTAAGATTCTGGAGGACGCGGGTTATTTTTGTGTGGACAATCTGCCAGTTCCCTTTGTGGACAAGTTCGCGGAGCTGACGGCCTCCGGCAACAGTGAGATCACAAAGGTAGCCATCGGGCTGGATATCCGAAGCGGCAAGGCTCTCGGACAGATGGAACAGATCCTGGAACGCATGGTGGTGCAGGGGATTCCCTATGAGATTCTCTTTCTGGACGCCAACAATGACATCCTGGTGAAGCGCTATAAGGAGACCAGGCGGATGCATCCGCTGGCGGAGTCCGGGCGGATCGAGCAGGGAATTATCCTGGAGCGGGACAGGCTGGTATTTTTGAAAAAGCATGCAGACTATATCATTGATACCAGTCAGCTTCTGGTGCGGGAGTTAAAGCAGGAGCTGGACAAGATCTTTGTCCAGAACCGGGAGTTTAAGAACCTGATGATCACCGTGCTCTCCTTTGGCTTCAAGTACGGGATACCAAGCGACGCGGACCTGGTATTTGACGTGCGCTTCCTGCCGAATCCCTATTATTATGAGGAACTAAGGCGTCTAACGGGCAATGAGCGAAAGATTCAGGATTTTGTCATGGGGTTCGACATGGCGCATATATTCCTGGACAAGCTGGACGACATGGTTCGCTTTCTGATTCCCAACTATGTGTTGGAAGGCAAGAATCAGCTGGTGATCGCCATCGGCTGTACAGGGGGCAAGCACCGGTCGGTGACTCTGGCCAACAAGCTGTTCGAGCGTTTTCAGAATCAAAGTGATTATGGTGTGAAGCTGGACCATCGGGACATCGGGAAAGACGCCGCCCGGGGCAAATAATCAGGAGGAGGCATTCTTATGTCATTTTCCGGAGACATCAAAGAAGAACTTTCCAAACCTTCATCCGCGGGCCGTCACTGTCGACTGGCAGAAACTGCTGCTATTTTAAGCCTATGCGGAAAGATAATCATTACGGAGAATGATCGCTATTGCGTAAAAATACAGACGGAAAATCTTCCAGTTGCAAGAAAGTACTTTACATTATTGAGAAAAGCATTTAATATTAAAGCGGAAGTTTCAGTTCGTAAAAATCGGGAAGTATATTCCTGCTCGGTGGTTGTACGAAGAGACCGGGAGGCCAGGAGGCTTTTAATGGAGACCTGCCTGATGGATGCGGACGGGAACGTAGGAGAGTGCATGTCTCTGATACATAACCGGCTGCTTGGGCAGAACTGCTGCAGGCGGGCTTTTATAAGGGGAGCGTTTCTCGCTGCCGGCTCGGTCAGCGATCCGGAGAAATCTTATCATTTTGAGATTGTCTGTGCTTCAGAGGAAAAAGCTGTACAGCTAAAGGAGCTGCTTTCCGGTTACCAGATCGATGCCCGGATCGTACTTCGAAAAAGGCATTATGTGGTTTATGTAAAAGAAGGTTCTCAGATTGTAGCACTCTTAGGGCTTATGGGGGCTCATGTATCACTGCTGCAGCTTGAGAATGTGCGGATTGTGAAAGAGATGCGTAATTCCGTGAACCGCAAGGTGAACTGTGAAACGGCAAATCTGAACAAGACAGTATCCGCCGCAGTTCGCCAGGTAGAAGATATCCGGTATATTGAAAGCCGCAGGGGACTGCATGAACTTTCTGAAGGTCTGGAGGAAACCGCCAGGCTGAGACTTGAACATCCGGATGCCAGTCTGAAAGAACTGGGAGATATGATGTCTCCCAAAGTCGGGAAATCCGGGGTCAATCATCGTCTGCGTAAGCTGAGTCTTATGGCAGAACAATTGCGTAAGGGCGAGGAGGAGTAAAATGATTAAAAAACCAATCACCATTCAGATCGCTGATGGGCTGGAAGCCAGACCGACGGCATTGCTCGTGCAGGTTGCGAGCCAGTATGACAGCAAGATATATGTGGAGATCGGCGATAAGAAGGTGAATGCAAAGAGTATCATGGGTATGATGACCCTTGGTCTTTCTGCCGGGGAATCCGTGGTGGTATCCGCGGAGGGCAGCGATGAGATGAATGCGATCGAGAATATCGAAAAGTATCTAAGCAGTAACAATTAGGAGACAGGTAGGCACACAGATGGTGTGATAGCATAGATGAGCGGAGGTTTGGTTGTATGAGAACGGACCTCCGCTGCTTTGTTGCAGGCAGAGAAAAAGGGGGAGAGAAAGCGGCATGGAGGCATATACCGGATTTGCGGAAGTTTACGACCTGTTTATGGAGGACGTGCCCTATGAGCAGTGGTGCGGTTATATCACGGGACTTTTCCGGGAATACGGGATCGAGGAAGGGCTGGTGTTGGACTTAGGGTGCGGCACCGGGGTGCTGACGGAGCTTCTGGCCAGGGCCGGTTATGATATGATCGGGATTGACGGTTCCGGGGAGATGCTGGAGGCGGCTTTGGAGAGAAGGGAAAAATCCGGCCTCGACATCCTTTATCTGTGCCAGGATATGCGGACGTTCGAGCTGTACGGAACGGTGCGGGCCATCGTCAGCGTCTGCGATTCCATGAACTATATTCTGGAGGAAGAGGAGTTCGTGGGGATTCTCTCGCTGGCCGCCTGCAATTATCTGGATTACGGCGGGCTTTTTATCTTTGACCTGAATACGGAATATAAGTACCGGGAACTCCTGGGGGAGCAGACCATTGCGGAAAACCGGGAAGAGGGGAGTTTTATCTGGGAAAACAGTTATGATGAAGAGGAAAAGATTAATGAATATAACCTGACTCTTTTCATACGAGAAGATTCGGGGTATTATAGAAAAGAAGAAGAAGTTCATTATCAGAGGGCCTATCCCTGCGGTCAGGTGAAAAAGATGGTGGAGTGCTCGGGACTGAAGCTCCTTGCGATCTACGACGCGTTTACCCATGAACCGGCGCGGGAGGACTCCGAGCGGATCTACGTGATCTGTCAGAGAGAAAAACAGGAGATTTAGAAGAATGAGCGATTACATTGTACGGGCAACCGCCGCGGAGGGACAGATCCGCGCCTTTGCCATAGATTCGAGAACCATTGTGGAGACTGCCCGGACGAAGCATGACACCAGTCCGGTGGTGACGGCGGCGCTGGGGCGGCTTCTGTCCGCAGGCGCTATGATGGGGATGATGATGAAAGGAGAGAAAGATCTTCTGACTCTTCAGATCAAGTGCAGCGGTCCGGTGAAAGGGCTGACGGTGACGGCGGATTCCAGGGGGCATGTCAAAGGCTTTGCCGACGTTCCTCAGGTGATGCTGCCGCCCAATGCAAAAGGAAAGCTGGATGTGGGCGGGGCTCTGGACCTTGGGGTCTTAAGCGTCATCAAGGATCTTGGGATGAAAGAACCCTACATAGGACAGACAGAACTCAAAACCGGGGAGATCGGGGACGACCTGACCTATTATTTCGCCAGTTCCGAGCAGACGCCTTCCTCCGTGGGCTTGGGAGTCCTGATGGAACGGAACAACACTGTAAAGCAGGCCGGGGGTTTTATCCTTCAGTTGATGCCCTTTGCTTCAGAAGAAGTGGTTGACAGGCTGGAGAAAAAGCTTAAGTCCATAGAATCTGTCACCAGCTATCTGGACAGAGGCTTTACGCCGGAGCAGTTGTTGGAAGAACTGATCGGAGAATTCGGCGTAGAATTTTTAGAGCGGGCGGAAGCCTCTTTTTCTTGTAACTGCAGCAAAGAGCGGGTGGAAAAGGCCATCGTCAGCATTGGCAGAAAAGAGCTGAACGAGATGGTACAGGAGGGAAAGCCCATTGAGGTGAAATGCCATTTCTGCAATACCGCCTATGAATTCACGGCGGAGGATTTGAAGAACATTGTCAAGAGAAGCTGTAAGCGATAAGACAGATGAAGATAGGAGAAGATGAAATGCGGTATGGATTTGTGAAGACGGCGGCGCTGGCGCCCAAGATCGAAGTGGCGGATACGGAGCACAACGCGAAGGAGATCATTCGTCTGATGAGGGAGGCCTGGGAAGAAGGGGCCAGGATTCTCGTATTTCCGGAGCTTTGTATTACTGGGTATACCTGCGGAGACCTTTTTTTACAGGAGCTTCTTCTGCGCAGCGCGAAGGAAGCGCTTCTTAAGATCGTGGAAGAAAGTAAAGGAATGGATGGGCTGTTCTTTGTGGGACTTCCCTTGGAAGTGGAAGGAAAGCTCTATAATGTTGCGGCAGGCTATTCCGACGGGAAGCTGTTGGGTCTGGTGCCGAAGAGCTGTATTCCGAATTACAGCGAGTTCTATGAGGCGCGGCATTTTGTCAAAGGCCCGGAGGAATACCGGTTTGTCGACTGGAAGGGATGCAAAGTCCCCTTTGGGACCCGGGTACTCTTCTCCTGCAAGGATATGCCTGGGCTTCTGGTGGCCGCTGAGATTTGTGAAGACGTATGGGCGCCGGACCCGCCCAGCGTGCGTCATGCCCTCCGCGGGGCGACGGTGATCGTGAATCTGTCTGCCAGCGACGAGATCACAGGGAAGGAGTCCTATCGAAGAGAACTTCTGAAGGTTCAGTCGGGAAGGCTGGCCTGCGGCTATATTTACGCCAGCGCCGGGGAAGGAGAGTCTTCTACCGATCTGGTATTCGGCGGTCATCATCTGATCTGTGAAAATGGGACCGTGATTCGGGAGTCCCGCCGTTTTCAGAATGAGACCATCTACGGAGAGCTGGATATCGAGCGGCTGGTCGGGGAGCGCCGACGGATCTCCACTTTTCAGGCGGCAGCAGACGACTTGGATTATGTAATCATGTCCTACGGCATGAAGTCGGCGAAGGACTCCTTTGACCGCTGGATTGACAAAGCGCCCTTTGTTCCGGGAAGAAAGGAAGAGAGAGAAAAGCGCTGCGAGGAGATCTTCACGATTCAGGCCAAGGGCCTTAAGAAACGGATGGAGCACACCCGCTGTAAAAGTGTGGTGATCGGGATCTCCGGCGGTCTGGACTCTACGCTGGCGCTTCTGGTGGCTTCCCGGGCGGCGGATGAGCTGGGCCTTTCTAGAAGCTGCATCGAGGCGGTGACCATGCCCTGCTTCGGCACGACGGACCGGACCTATCAGAATGCCTGCGAACTGACCAGGAGACTGGGCGCCTCCTTAAGAGAGGTGGACATCAAAGAAGCAGTGACCGTGCATTTCCGGGACATCGGACACGATCCCGGAAAGCAGGACGTAACCTATGAGAATTCCCAGGCAAGAGAACGGACCCAGGTGCTGATGGATATCGCCAATCAGACCGGCGGCATGGTAGTGGGAACCGGTGATATGTCGGAACTGGCTCTGGGATGGGCCACCTACAACGGAGATCACATGTCCATGTACGGGGTGAACGCCTCGGTGCCCAAGACGCTGGTGCGCCATCTGGTCCGGTATTATGCGGATACCTGCCGGGATGAGAAGCTATCCGAAGTGCTTCTTGATATCCTGGATACGCCGGTCAGTCCGGAGCTTCTGCCGCCCAAAGACGGAGAGATTGCCCAGAAGACCGAAGATCTGGTGGGGCCCTACGAGCTTCATGATTTTTATCTTTATTATATGCTCCGGTTTGGGTTTGCGCCGGACAAGATCTATTATCTGGCGTGCCAGGCATTTTCCGGGGAGTACGAGGACGCGGTGATCCTTCGATGGTTAAAGACCTTTTATCGGCGGTTTTTCGCTCAGCAGTTCAAGCGTTCCTGCCTGCCGGACGGACCGAAGGTGGGGACTGTGGCGGTGTCTCCCAGAGGAGATCTTCGGATGCCCAGCGACGCCAGCGCGTCCCTGTGGCTGAACTGTCTGGGAGATCTTGTATAGAGCAGGGCAAAAAGGGGTAAGATAAGGAATTAAAACAGGCCTCATTCATATATTATAGAAATAATAATCGAAATGAGGTCTTTTTATGCCAGAAAATGAGTTTGAGAATACACCTCGTCTTCCAGCCGAGGAGGGACTGCTGCAAATCCGGCTGCTGGAAGGGGGGACCATGAGGCCGGTACAGGGAGCGGAAGTGGAGATCTCCTATGAAGGCGATCCCCAGAGCGAGATCCGGCAGTATACCACCGATGAATCGGGGATGACGGAGAAGATTATGCTTCCCGCTCCGGCGGAGATCTACAGTACGCAGTACTCAGAGGAACAGCCCTACGCGGAGTACACCGTCCGGGCCAGAGCGAGAGGGTATGAGGATGTGGAAGTGGCGGGAACCGAAATCCTTCCGGGGGTTCTTGCCATCCAGGAGATTCATATGCCTCCGGCCAGCCCGACGGAAGAGTTTGAGCGGATCGTCATTGGACCCCATACGCTGTTTGGCACGTTCCCGCCAAAGATTGCAGAGGAAGAGATTAAGCCCACGACGGAGACCGGGGAGATTGTTCTAAGCAGGGTGGTGATTCCGGAATATGTGATCGTCCATGACGGAGTCCCCACGGACAGCAGCGCACAGAATTACTGGGTACGTTTCAAGGATTACATTAAGAATGTGGCTTCCAGTGAGATCTATGCCACCTGGACGGACGCGGCTATCCGTGCCAACGTGCTGGCAATCATGTCCTTCGTACTGAACCGGGTCTATACAGAGTGGTACCGGAATAAGGGCTATGACTTTACCATCACGACCTCTACGGCCTTTGATCAGAAGTGGATCTATGGGCGCAATGTCTTTCAGAGCATTTCCGACGTGGTGGATGAGATGTACGGCAACTATTTGTCCAGACCGAACGTCAAACAGCCGATTCTGACTCAGTACTGTGACGGCAGACGGGTGACCTGTCCCAACTGGATGAGTCAGTGGGGGTCTCAGAGTCTGGGAGAGCAGGGGTACTCCACCATTGAGATTCTGCGTTACTACTACGGCGACAGCATCTATATCAATACCGCGGTGGAAATCTCCGGGGTTCCCTCCTCCTGGCCGGGTTATGAGTTGTCGGAAGGCGCCAGAGGCGCCAAAGTACAGCAGATGCAGGAGCAGTTGAATGTGATCGGAGGCGCGTATCCCGCCCTTCCAAGGATTGCGGCAGACGGGATCTTCGGGCCGGCTACAAGAGCCGCGGTGGAGAAGTTCCAGTCTATCTTCGGGCTTCCCGTCACCGGAGTGGTCAACTATCAGACCTGGTATAAGATATCGGAAATCTACGTGGGCGTGTCCAGAATTGCAGAATTAAGATGAATTAAGAGAAAAAGGCTTTTCTTTTTCCAAAATATTGGGTATAATGTAGAGTATGGAAAACACGGCAGTGTTTTCCATACTCTAACGACGGAAAAGCGCAGCTTTTCTGGAGTCTGGTGAACGATGGAAAACCGCAGCTTTTCTGGAGTCTAAAGAACGACAGAAAAAGCAAACCAAAACGATAACGATACAAAATGCATCATTTAAATAGATAGGAAGGAACGAAAGGAGAACGTATTATGGCAGGAACAGATGTTGGAATTGATTTGGGTACCGCCAGTATTCTTGTATATATTAAAGGCAAAGGTGTGGTGTTAAAGGAGCCGTCAGTGGTGGCTTTTGACAGAGATACAAGCAAGATCAAGGCAATCGGTGAGGAGGCGCGTCTGATGCTGGGACGTACGCCGGGCAATATCGTCGCGGTTCGTCCTCTTCGTCAGGGGGTCATCTCCGACTATACCGTTACAGAGAAAATGCTGAAGTTTTTTATTGAGAAGGCTATCGGCAAAAAGACCTTCCGCAAACCAAAGATTGCAGTCTGTGTGCCCAGCGGCGTCACAGAGGTGGAGAAAAAGGCAGTGGAGGATGCCACCTATCAGGCAGGGGCAAGAGAAGTCTATATCATTGAGGAGCCCATCGCGGCGGCCATCGGGGCGGGGATCGATATATCCAGGCCCTGCGGCAATATGATCGTGGATATCGGCGGCGGGACCACGGACATCGCGGTGATCTCCTTAAACGGCACGGTTGTCAGCACTTCCGTCAAGATTGCGGGAGATGATTTCGACGAGGCGATTGTCCGTTATATGCGCAAGAAACATAATCTTCTGATCGGTGAGAGAACCGCGGAGGATATCAAGATAAAAGTGGGAAGCTGCTTTCCTAGAGCGGAGGTGGACAGCATCGATGTCCGCGGCCGCAACCTGGTGACTGGCCTTCCGAAGACGGTGACCGTGACGTCCGAAGAGACGGAGGAAGCTTTGCGGGAGTCTACCGCTCAGATTGTGGAGGCGGTCCACAGCGTCTTAGAGCGCACGCCGCCGGAGCTGACGGCGGATATCGCGGACCGGGGCATCGTGCTGACCGGAGGCGGCGCGCTGCTTCGGGGACTGGAGGAACTTCTGGAGTCCAAGACCGGGATTAACACCATGACCGCGGAGGACCCCATGAAATGCGTGGCCATCGGGACTGGAAAATATGTAGAGGCGCTGTCCGGGAACTACTACGACGCGGAGAGCAGAAAATAGTGAGAGACGGGTTGCCGCGATCTTTTGCGGCAGCCTCTTTGTTTGTTACTGTTCGCTTGTGACCGACAACAGAGCAGTCATGTCTGCCTCTGTGCACAGGGGAACAAAAGGAAGCCGGCAGCTGCGATGCGGGCGCCCCGTGCGCGGGCAGGGAAGTATCCCTGTCCGATGGTAGAGGGGCATAAAAATGAGGGCGCATGGGGAAGATGGAGATACGAAAGGGATATGTGGAGCATATTGTATTCCAGAATAAAGAGAACGGCTATACGGTGTTCCAGCTTAAGACGAACGAAGAGGAACTGACCTGCGTGGGTACGTTCCCGATTCTGACTGAGGGAGAATTCATTAAGGTGAGCGGTTTTTTGAAGACGCATCCCCTGTATGGAGAGCAGCTTCAGGTGGAAGAACTTGCGCCTCTGGCGCCGGAGGATGAGCTGGCGGTAGAGCGGTATCTTGGCAGCGGCGCCGTCAAAGGGATTGGCGCGGCGCTGGCGGCCCGGATCGTTCGAAGATTCAAAGGAGATACTTTCCGCATCATCGAGGAAGAGCCGGAGCGTCTGGCGGAAGTGAAGGGTATCAGCGAACGGAAAGCCAGAGAGATCGGGGAGCAGCTGGAGGAGAAGCGGGAGCTTCGCCAGGCCATGATGTTCCTGACCAGATATGGGATCTCCATGTCCCTGGCGGTGAAAATCTATCAGAAATACGGACAGAGAACCTATCAGACCCTTCAGGAGAACCCCTATCGGCTGGCGGAGGATATCTCCGGCGTAGGCTTTAAGACAGCGGATGAGATCGCGGAGCGCATCGGCATCCACAGCGATTCGGACTATCGGATCAAGAGCGGGCTTCTGTATGTCCTGCAGCAGGTGTCCATGGAAGGGCACACCTGTCTTCCCAGGGAGCAGCTTCTTGCGAGGGCTTCCGAACTTCTGAAAGTAGAGAAGGAGGCCATCGAAGTACAGATGATGAATCTGTGCATGGACCGGAAGCTGGTGATCAAGGAGATCAGGGGTCAGGCGATGGTATACTACAGCCGGTATTACTATATGGAGCTGAATACCGCCCGGATGCTTCATGATCTGAATCTGGAATGTGAGATGGAGGAATCCGAGATTGCGAAGAAGCTGAAAAAAGTGGAGGCCCAGTCGAAGATTACCTTGGACGCCATGCAGCGCCGGGCCGTGGTGGAGGCGGTGAAGAACGGGCTTTTGATCATTACCGGAGGCCCGGGGACCGGCAAGACCACCACGATCAATGCCATCATCCGGTATTTTGAGACAGAGGAGATGGAGATCCTGCTGGCGGCGCCCACGGGGCGGGCGGCAAAACGCATGACGGAGACCACCGGTTATGAGGCGCTGACCATTCACCGGCTTCTGGAGTTGTCCGGAGATCCGGCGGCAGAGCGGGAGCAGGCGTCCTTTGAACGCAATGAGGAAAATCCGCTGGAAGCGGATGTGATCATCATCGATGAGATGTCCATGGTGGATATTTTCCTGATGTACGCACTGCTTCGGGCAGTCAGCGTAGGGACCCGTCTGATTCTGGTGGGGGATATCAACCAGCTGCCGAGCGTAGGCCCGGGATGCGTGCTGAAGGACTTGATCACCTCAAAAGCGTATCATGTGGTAATGTTGGAAAAAATCTTCCGTCAGGCCAGTGAGAGCGATATCATCGTGAACGCTCACAAGATCAACCGGGGAGAACCGGTGGTGCTTAATAACAAAAGCCGGGATTTTTTCTTTTTGAAAAGACAGGACCCCAACCTCATTCTGCGGATCGTTCTTTCCCTGGTTCAGGAAAAGCTTCCCCGATATGTGCATGCCCGTCCTTTTGACGTCCAGGTGCTGACGCCCATGCGCAAAGGCGCTCTGGGGGTGGAGCGCCTCAACGAGGTCCTTCAGCGCTATCTGAATCCGCCCTCGGAGGAAAAGACGGAAAAAGAGACCGCAAAAGGGCTGCTGCGGGAAGGCGACAAGGTGATGCAGATCAAGAATAATTATCAGATCGAGTGGGAGGCGAGGAACCGCTATGGGATCGCTGTGGACAAAGGAACCGGGATTTTCAACGGAGATATGGGAATGGTGACCTGCATCGATCTGTCTGCAGAGACAGTGGAAGTTCTTTTTGACGAGTATCGAACCGTGACTTATGGGTTTCCGCAGTTGGATGAACTGGAGCTTTCCTATGCAGTTACAATCCATAAGTCTCAGGGAAGCGAGTATCCGGCGGTGGTGATCCCGCTTCTTAGCGGCCCGAGGATGCTGATGAACCGCAATCTTCTGTACACTGCCGTGACCAGAGCCCGTTCCTGTGTGACGCTGGTGGGCAGCGAAGAGACTTTTGGGATGATGATTCAGAATGACCGCGAGCAGGAGCGCTACAGCGGTCTTAGAGAGCGGATTCTGGAGGTGGAAGGATGAGAGAGATGATCCTGGACGTGGCAGGGCTTTTGTTTCCACGCAGATGCCCGGTCTGCCATGAGGCGGTGGAGGAACGGGGGGAACGGGTCTGCATGATCTGCCGGACGAAGCTTCCGTACATAAGAGAACCCGCATGCTTTCGCTGCGGAAAGCCCCTGTCGTCCGGCGAGCAGGAATACTGCCGGGACTGCAGCCGGAAGCGGCATCGGTTCGACCGGGGAGCCGCTCCCTTTGTGTATGACGAGGTCATGCGCCGGTCCATTGCAGGCTATAAGTACAGAGGCAGAAGAGAGTACGCCGGGTTTTACGCAGAAGAGATCTTAAGGAGATGCGCAGGGAAGATGCGCCTGTGGGGCGGGGAAGTTTTTGTTCCGATTCCGCTGCACCTGTCCAGAAGACGGAAGAGAGGTTATAATCAGGCGGAGCTTTTGGCGAAGGAACTGTCCAGGCGAAGCGGGATTCCCGCGGACATGGACCTTCTTTTCCGGGTTAAGAAGACCCAGGCGCAGAAGGAACTGAATGATCAGGAACGGCTGACCAATCTGAAAGAAGCCTTTTCCATTCGGAAAGGAAAAATCCCTTACAAGAACGTAATATTGGTCGATGATATTTATACGACAGGAAGCACGATGGACGCCGCCGCGGGACTTTTGAAGGAGCACGGCGTGAAGAACGTATGTTTTGTGTGCATCTGCATTGGAAAAGGATGTTGAATTTCCGGGCAGTTGTGTTATACTAAGGTGTATATGGGATGGAGTGCGTGAAATGATAAATGAAGAAAAAGTGATACTGATGACCCGCGCCGCCTTGTTCGAGGAGAAGACGGGAAAAGAAAAACTAAAGATCAGCCGTTATTTCCGGCATGATTACATCAGCCTGCAGGTGTTGTACGGCTGGTTCTTTATGACGGTCAGCTTTGCGCTCCTGTTGGTTCTCTTTGGCGCTTGTCATATGGAATATCTGCTGGACAATCTTCATAAAATGGATTTGAAAAGCTTTGGGATGACGGTGCTGCTGCTCTATGTGCTGGCGGTAGCGGTCTATCTTAGCATTCTGTATGGTGTCTGTTCCTACCGCTATCATGTGGCGAAGAAAAGTGTGGGGGCTTATGCACAGACGCTTCGGAAAATATCGGATATCTATGTGCGGGAGAGAAAGCGCACGGGACCCGTTATTGTGACAGAGGAGAAAGAACATGACAGCTTTACTTGAGATGAAACAACATTTAAAGATTTTTTACTCCAGATATGATATTTATCTGATTCCTGGGATGAAGTTCCTTCTGGCCTTTCTAGTCTTTCTGGTCATGAACAGCCAGATCGGATTCATGGAGAAGGCGGCGAGTCCGGCGGTGTCGCTTCTTTTGGGGCTTTTGTGCTCTTTTCTGCCGGTAAACATAATGGCGGTGTTCGGAGGGCTCCTTCTGTGCGCCCATGCGTTTGCGCTTTCCCTGGAGACCTTTGCGGTGGCGGCGGGGATTCTTTTTATCATGTATGCCGTTTACTTCCGGGTCGCGCCGGAGCACGGATATGTACTGGTGCTTACGCCGCTGCTTTTTTTCCTGCGCATTCCCTATGCCCTGCCGCTGGTGCTGGGCCTTGTGGGCGGTCCCATCTGCGCGGTGCCCGTGGCCTGCGGGACGGTGTGCTATTATTTGATGTATTATATGAAGAACAATGAGAAAATGCTCTCCAGTTCCGAGGCGGAGAAAGTTTCCGAGAAGCTGATGTATCTGGTGGAGAATGTACTGAACAACAAAGATATGCTGCTGACGATTCTGGTGCTGGCGGTGACGCTGATGGTCGTCTATGTGATTCGCAGAATGAGTATGGACTATTCCTGGTATCTGGCGATCTGCTTCGGCGCTGTGACCAATGTGGTGCTGTATTTGATCGGAGGACTGGTCATGAGGATCAGCGTGTCCGTCGGGGCCGTGGTGCTGGGTACGCTTGCAGCGCTCTTGATTGCGTTGGTGGTAGATTTTTTTGTGCTGAGCGTGGATTATTCCAGGACAGAATATACGCAGTTTGAAGACGATGAATATTATTACTATGTAAAGGCGGTTCCGAAGATGTCTATCGCGGTTTCCGACAAAAAGGTGAAGAAGATTAATTCCAGAAACCGGACGGGACGGAAACGGCATTAAGACGGAACCGGATATTTGCAGAAAGGATGTGGGAGAATGAATCTTGAACGGCTCAACCAGTATATTTCATGGGATGCGCTGAACATTACGAAGACAGATGTGGCAGAGATCATCATTTTGTCCTTTATTTTCTACCAGATCCTGGTATGGATCAAATCCACCCGGGCATGGACCCTTTTAAAGGGTTTTGCCGTGGTGCTTGCGCTTCTGGCGGTGGCGGCGATCTTTCATATGAATACGATTCTGTGGATTGCGGAAAATTTCTTCAGTCTGGGAATTACGGCCGTGATTATCGTGTTTCAGCCGGAGCTGCGCCGGGCGCTGGAACAGCTGGGAGAGAAGAATATCTTAAGCTCCATTGTCCCTTTTGACAGTTCCAGGAAGGAGGAGGAAGGGATTACAGACCGAACGATTCAGGAGCTTATAAGAGCCTGCTTTGAGATGGGAAAAGCGAGAACCGGCGCTCTGATTGTTCTGGAGCAGAGCGTGAGCCTGAAGGAATATGAGCGGACCGGGATCTCCATCGACGCGGTGGTGTCCAGTCAGCTTCTTCTGAATATTTTTGAGAAGAATACGCCTCTTCATGACGGGGCGGTGATTCAGAGCGGCAACCGGCTCCGGTCCGCCACCTGTTATCTGCCGCTGTCAGATAATATGAACCTGAGTAAAGCGCTCGGCACCAGACACCGGGCGGCGGTGGGCGTCAGCGAGGTCAGCGATTCTCTGACCATCGTGGTGTCCGAGGAGACCGGGTCGGTCTCTGTGGCAAAGAACGGACGGCTTCTGCGCAACCTGAACCAGGAGCAGTTGAAAGAGCAGCTGCAGACTTTGCAGGTGAAGCCGGAGGAGGGCAGAAAGATCAAATTATGGAAGGGGCGGGGGAAAAATGAAGACAAAACTGTTTAACAACCTGCTTCTGAAGCTTTTGTCCGTAATCGGAGCCGTCGTCCTCTGGCTTGTGGTGGTGAATATCGACGATGCTGTGGGCAGCAGACCGCTGCGCAATGTAAAAGTGAACATGGTGAATATGGAAGCGATCACTTCTCAGGGGCAGATGTGCCGGATTGAGGAGGGCACGGATGTGGTGGACCTGACGGTGTACGCCAGACGCAGCGTGCTGAACAAGCTGAAAGCATCGGATTTTGTGGTGACTGCGGATATGCAGAAGGATCTGCAGTACGGCAGTATGGTAAAAATCGAAGTGGAATATGTGGGAGACTCCACCATCGAGCGGGTGGACCAGAACCGGGAGAATGTGCTGGTCAGCATTGAAGAATCGGTGACGGAACAGTTCAAAGTGACGGTAAGAACCAGCGGAGATCCGGACAAGGAAAAGGGCCTTGTGGTGGGGACAGCGGTTCCGGAGCAGTCGGTCATCGAAATCACCGGGCCGGTCTCCGTGGTGGAGCGGATCAAAAGCGTGGTGGTGGAAGTCAATATTACCGGGATTACCGGTACGATGGTGCGCTCCGGCAAGCTTAAGCTTCTGGACAGCGACGGAGCTGCTATCGACGGAACCTATCTGGAGTATTACGGCAAGGATCAGGAGTTCAATGTGACGGTGACGACGCTGAACACCAAGCGGGTCGGCATCAGCTTTGATATCAGTAAAGCTGCGCCGGAGGGCTGCAGTCTTGAATCCATCTCATACCTGCCGGAGACGGTGACAATCGCGGGCATGAACAGTCAGATCCGTTCGATCTATAACCTGGAGATCCCGCCGGAGGCTTTGAATCCGGAAGGAACCATGGGCAAAGTGGAACAGCGGGTGGACATCAGTCCGTATCTGGATGACGGGCTGGTGATCCCGGACGAGGACGAACGGGAGATTGTGGTGACGATGGAGATCGTCCCCCATGTCTCCAGAAGCTTTTTCTTCCAGGGGGAACAGGTAGAGCTTCTCAACCTTCAGCCAGGGCTTGCTCCGGACTGGTCAGAGTCCGGAACGATCGAAGTGACGGTCAGCGGGGTGGAAGCGGACCTTGAGGCACTGGCTGCGGAACAGATGGTGCTCACAGCAGACCTTTCGGAATACCGGAGAGCGGGAACTTATGAGATCCCGGTATCTGTGACGGTGCCGGAGCATATTCAGGTGCCGGAAGGCCTGGAAATCACGTTGACGCTTGTAAAAGCGGAGGAATAAAAAAGGAACGGAATGGTTGCAGGGTACAGCCTGTCCGGGTGAAAAGCGGTTTTCATCCTGGCAGACTGTATTTTGTATCATGTGAAAGTTCTCCGAACTTCCCCATGATACAAAAGCCCTCCGGGCAGGATTCTTATTTAAATATTCAGAGGTAGGAATGATGGAGACAGTGTCAAAAAAAGGAAGAAAATATCTGATTTTATGGGCGGCATTCTGCCTGCTGGTTACTGCTTTGGGGGTTCTCCTTCCAGTGAAGCAGATGCGTTCTCTGGGGCTTGCCGGGGCGAATCAGGCGAACCTTCGTACATCTACCGGGGAATTAAGGGATGGCAGCCTGCTGGAATTCACGATGGAACTGCCTTCTGAGGAAGCCGAACAGATTGGTTTTTTCTTTACAGTGAATCATCACACGGATCTGGAAGGGCAGCTAAGCCTTCGTGCCATTCAGGGAGAGCATACGGTCGGGGAACAGCAGTATGCCCTGGAGGAGCTGACGGAGGATCAGTTTCTGTTCGTGCCTCTGGCTTTGACCTCTGGGGACGGTGAAAGGTCAAAGGACTTAACCGTTCAGATTTTCACTGACGCGAAGGACCGAGGGCCTTCCGTGTGGCTTAATGAGACTACGGTGAATCCCGGCAGCGCTTCTTTTGACGGGGGACTTCTTGAGAAAAGCCTGGTTTACAATCTGATCTACCCTGTATGGGTGCATCAGTACCAGAAACCCTTCGGGGCAGGGATGATTCTATTGCTTTTTGGAATTGGCATCTATGGGGCGGGCGGTTTTCGAAGGATTGAAAAAGGGAAGAAGAAAAAAGGAGAAAAAGAACCTGTTCTGGTGCTTCCCACCCTTCGCGAGACGGCGGTTCTTGGGGGCATGGTGCTTGTGACGGCCCTTTTGTTCCTCTATTTGTACGATACGCAAATCCGCATCGCTCAGAATACGACGGAGAAAAGGACGGTGCTGGAGGCGGACGGGGAAGTGCTGCCGATCAATGAGGAGAATCGTTTCTTGAGCCAGAAGGTGAGGCCGGGAGAGGATCAGTTGACCGGATTCGGCGTACGTTTTTTCCTGGATACCGAAGAAGGGGCTGCGCTGACAAAAGGGAGTATGAAGGCGGTGGTGACGGACCTGACTCTTCGTCAGGTTCTCTGCGAGACAGAAGTAGAAGCGTCCCAATTCCTCTCCGGGGAATATGTGGGACTTTTGTTCCGGGATTCCCAGGAGGGCGCGGCGGATCACGAGTACCAGATTGACCTTTCCTTTTCTCCGGAGCTTCTGGATACGGGGCTTGCGGTGATGACCAGCGAAGATGGGCTGTGCGTCAATGCCTATCTTTACTTTAACATCTTTTTAAAGCGATTTTTCTTTTTTATTTTTCTTGCGGTGGAGTTTTTTGTCTGCCTGTTCTGGTATGCCGCCCTTGTAAAGCGGGCGCGGCTGGAAAATGTGCTGTTCCTGACGCTGCTGTGCTGCGGATTTTTATACAATATTCTGCTCACTCCGCAGATGGTGCCGGACGAAGAGAAGCATATGGACATGGCTTACCGCTACAGCAATGAGCTGCTGGGTTATGACTCTCTGGGAGATACCCGGTGCCTCATGAGGGGGGACGACGCGGCGATTACCTTTACCGCATCCCCTTCCTTCGGAAATTACCGGAATATTTACTATGGATTGTTTTCCGGCGTACAGGATGATCGGATGGTGGAGGCGGAGATCAACAGCAATATAGAAGGAAGCCTTCTTCTGTATCTTCCGGCCGTGCTGGGTATGAGTCTTGCCCGTATGCTGGGGCTTGGAACCGTTCCCATGCTTCTGCTGGCCAGATACCTGAATCTCATCGTATTTGCTCTGTTTGCCCGGGCGGGGATGAAGCGCCTTCCCTTCGGAAAGATGACGCTGTTCCTCATGGCGCTTCTTCCGGTAAATATCCAGCAGTGTACCTCCTTCTCCCACGACGCCATGGTGCACGGACTTCTGTTCTTTTACAGCTGCCTGTGTCTGCAGATGATCTTCGGGGAGGAAGAGGTGAGCGGGGGCAGGATGGCACTTCTGGAGCTGATGGCCTGCTTCCTTGTGTACTGCAAAAACGGGAGCTATCTGCCTCTTTGTTTCCTGCCCCTTTTGATTCCCCGGGAAAAGTTCGGAGGAAAGAAGCAAAAGCGGGTGGCCCTGGGGGCGGCCTTTGCGATTCCTGTATTTTTGTTCCTTCTGAAACATATGCAGATGGTGACGGGGATTATGCAGACGACCGAGGCCACCAGTGTGGTCAGCACCGAGAGTGGGGCCGTGTATATGACCGGATATACCATTGGATATTTTTTAAAGGAACCCTTGGAGTTTGTTTATATGATTTTGAATACAATTCTGGACAAGACAGGCTTTTATCTGGAGTCCCTGGTAGGTTACAAGCTTGGATGGGTGGAGATCGAGACCTCTATGGTGCTGGTGGCGCTCTACTGGTTCCTTTTGTTCCTGTCTTCCTGCGACGTCCGGGGAGAGCGGGTGAAGATCGGTGCCTTTCAGAGATTCTGGATGCTGCTTTTGTGTGCGGGATGCACAGGACTGATTCTTCTGGGCATGCTGCTTCAGTGGACGCCCATGGGACATGTCTCCATCGAGGGGGTTCAGGGAAGATATTTTCTGCCGTTTCTTTTGATTTTTCTAACCGCCTTAAAAAGCCGGAGCGTCCTTCTGGAACGGCGGATGGACCGGGGGATCGCGGCGGCTGCTGCAGCAGGACAGCTTCTGACGCTGATCCTGGTGATCCGTCAGGTGACGATGGTATAACTTCTAAGATGGAAAACTTCTAAAAACAGCAATGATCCGTACAAGCTCCCGGGAGGGGAACTGCGGAACTTAAATAGGAGAACGTTACATGGATAAAAAAAGACTGGCAATCAATATGACGGCGCAGCTTCTGGCTTTTGCCGTGAATATGGGAATCAGCTTTTTTCTGGCCCGGATCATCGAGGAGCAGATTGGGGAGAATACCTATGGGTTTGTGGCGCTGGCCAATCAGTTTGTACTCTATGCCCAGATTGTGGTATCGGCGCTGAATACCATGGCCAGCCGGTTTGTGACGATTCATATTCATCGGGGAGAGGAGCAGACCGCAAGTGAATATTTCTCCTCGGTCTTTTTTGGAAATGTCATTATGGCGGGGATTTTCCTGATCCCGGCCCTGGTGATCGTTCTGTTCATGGGCTATATGCCGTTCCTGAATGTGCCGGGAGAGATTTTAAGAGACGTGCAGCTTCTGTGGGCCTTTGTGTTCGGCAATTTCTTCCTGAGCATTATTACTTCCGTATACGGAGTGTCTACCTATGCCATGAACCGCCTGGATCTGACTTCCATACGGACCATGATCGCGGATATTCTGCGGATCGCTTTTTTGTTCGTGACTTTTTTTATTTGGAAGCCGACTCTTTGGTATATCGGAGCGGCTTCCCTCTTAAGCACTTCGTACATCGCCTTCTGGAACCGGAGATTCACCAGGCAGCTTCTGCCGGATATCCGGATGTCCGTGAAAAACTTTCGCTGGAAGAAGGTGTGGGAGCTGGTCTCCCTTGGGGCATGGAATTCCCTGACCCGGCTGGGACAGCAGCTTCTGGACGGGATCGGTGTCCTGCTCTCGGGCGCGTTGATTCTGGACGGGAACGCTTCCATGACCCTGTTGGCGCTGGCAACCCAGGTGCCCACGGCCATCACCAGCCTGATGGGAACGATTGTGGGAGTATTCAATCCCCAGATCACCATCGCCTATGCGGAGGGGGATAAGGAGAAGCTGGTGGGAGTGATCAAGAGCAGCAACCGGATTCTGATCTTCCTTATGAGTATCCCCATCGCCTTTCTGACAGCCTACGGCATAGACTTCTACCGGCTCTGGCAGCCCTCCAAGGACCCTCTCGCGCTGCAGAAGCTCTCCATCCTGGCTGTGGGGGTGCTGTATATTAGTATGAGCATCCAGGTGCTCTACCACGTATTTATCATCACCAAGAAGGTTAAGTGGAATTCCTTGGTGCTTCTTGGCTCCGGGGTGCTCTCCTCCGTCATGTCGCTGGTGCTTCTGAAAACCACGAACCTGGGAGCGGCCTGCTTTCCGCTGTCCAGTATGGTCACCGGCCTTCTGCGGAATCTGATCTTTACGCCCATCTATGCGGCCAGATGTCTTGAGATCCGCTGGAACCGGTTTTACAGCGACATTGTCCTGGGGTGGGTGTCCATCGGGACCATTTTGATTCTGGGACTCTTCTCCCGTGCGGTGTATCCGATTCATTCCTGGGGAAGCCTGATCCTGACGGGAGTTGTCGTGGGACCTTTGGCACTGCTGGTGAACTTTTTTGTGATTTTGCGAAAAGAGGAGCGAAAGACGGTGATTGATATGGTCGCTTCCAGACTGAAAGGAGCGGAGTAGATGTGCAGCTTTAGCGTTGTGATCCCGGTGTATGAGGCGAAGGAGCATCTAAGCCGTTGTGTGGACTCCTGGCTTGGACAGACCAAAGGAGATCTGGAACTGATCCTGGTGGACGACGGGTCCACGGACGGAAGCGGGGAACTGTGCGACTGGTATGCCGGGAGAGACCAGAGGGTCCGGGTGATTCATCAGGAAAATGCCGGAGTCTCGGTCGCGAGAAACGCCGGGATTGAGAGGGCGAAAGGAACGTATGTGCTCTTTACCGACAGCGACGACTATGTGGCCGAGGACTATCTGGAGCAGATGGACAGAGCTATGGAGGAATCCGGTGCGGACCTTACGCTCTGCGGCTTTCATCATCTGTACGATGGGGCGGATATCCGGAAGCTTCCCGGCAGGACAAGGACCGTCCGGCTATTGGAAGGGGCGGAGGACTTTTTATCCCTCTATGAACAGAGCTTTTTGAATATGCCCTGGAACAAGATGTACAAAAGAGAGCGGATGGGCAGATTTGATCCCTCCTTAAGCCTGGGGGAAGACCTGCTTTTTAATCTGGATTATCTGACCCGGTGCGAGAAGATCGCTGTCCTTTCCAACCCTCTTTGCTATTACATTCAGGAGGAGCAGAAAGTCACCCTCTCCTCCGAAAAGCGGAAAGACCGGCTGCTTTTGGCCAAAAGGGTCTGTCAGGAGACAGAGGAATTCTATGACCGGCTTTTGGGAAAGCAGGAAGATCCTCTGCGAAAAAGAGGACATCAGAGAATCTTTACCCGTTATATGAATGAGGTGATGGATGAGTGTGAGAAACTTCCGGTGGACAAAAGTCTTTCCGTGAGGGAGAAGATACGTTCCATCCGCGCCTATGGGGAAGACCCCTGGGTAAAGGAACGGGGGGACGAGGCGATCTTTTCATATCTGGATTACCGGATTCTCTGGTTTTTCCTCCGGCGGCAAAGAGCGGGAATGGTATATGGACTGTGCGTGCTGCGTCGGGCCCTGGTGGCCCTGGTGCACTGGATTCGAAGAAAGGGGCGGACCTGAGGAACGATGGAACCTTTGATCAGTGTGATTGTACCGGTATACAATGTGGAAACGTATCTGGGGCGGTGTGTGGACAGCCTGCTTGCCCAGACTTATCCGAATCTGGAGATCGTTCTGGTGGACGACGGCTCCCCGGACGGGTGTCCCGGGATTTGCGACGCCTATGCAAAAAAGGATGCGCGCGTCCGGGTGATTCATCAGGAGAATCTAGGGCTGTCGGGAGCGAGGAATGCGGGGATTGACGCGTCTAAGGGAGCGTATCTGGCCTTTGTGGATTCTGACGATTATGTGGCGACGGACTTTGTCCGCTCACTGTATGACTTGTTGACAGAGACTGAATGCGCCATCAGCCAGTGCGGATTCGCCTACGTACAGGGAGAGCCGCTTCGGAGTCCGAAGAGCAGAGATTACCGGGTATACCGGGGAGAAAGTCTGCTGAGGCAGTTCTACGGCCCGGAGGAGGAGGCCACCCGCTTTGTGGTGGCGTGGAATAAGCTGTACAAACGGGAGCTTTTCGACAAGATCCGCTATCCCCTGGGGAGAATCCATGAGGATGAAGCCACGACCTATCGACTGTTCCATGAGGGAAAGAAGCTGGCGTACACGGACCGGGCGTTATACGGATATTATACGGACAATACGGGTAGCATTACGGCGGTTTTTTCCGGAAAGCGCCTTCAGTGGCTGACGGCCCATGAAGAACGGATTGCTTTTTTTGAAGAAAATGGATATGAGAGCCTGCTTTCCAAGGCTTACCGGAAGCTCTGCGACACCTGTATCACCTTCTATCTGCGTTGTCCGAAGCAGGAGGAAGGAGCCGGGCTTCGGGAGGAGCTGAGGAAAGACCTGAGACGCTACCTCCGGGAAGGGGCAGGCTGGATTCGTAAGCTTCCTCTCCAGACCAGGGTGGGTTATCGGCTGTTCCTCTTAAGTCCGGCGTTGTATTCGCTTATTCTAAAAAGGATCGTGCCAGATGGTTAATGGAAAACAGCAATGGACCGTACAATCCCCGGGAGGGGAATTGCGGAACTTCGATAAATACAGGAGCAAGTATGAGAGAGAAAATTAGTGTGATCGTACCGGTGTACGGCGTGGAAAAGGTGCTGGGGCGATGTGTGGACAGTCTGCTTGCCCAGACCTATGAGAATCTGGAGATCCTTCTGGTGGATGATGGATCGCCGGATGGCTGTCCGGCCCTCTGCGAGGAATACGCGGAAAAAGACGCCAGGGTGAAGGCGGTCCATAAGGAGAACGGAGGTCTGACTTCCGCCTGGAAGGAGGGCGTAAGGCATGCCTCCGGGGAGTTGCTGGGCTTTGTGGACAGCGATGATTGGGTGGAGCCAGATATGTACGAGAGGCTGAAAAGCGCTCTTGATAAAGGTCAGGCAGACATCGCCATGGCGGGACTCGTCTTCGACTATGAGGACCCTTCCTACCCGCCCAGGAAGGAGACCAACCGAATGGACCGGGAGGTCTACGACCGGCAGGGACTGGAAAGCCTCTATCCGGTTCTGTTAAATGACGGAAGTTTTATCGGGCGGACCATTCAGCCCTCCCGGGTGACCAAGCTTTTTAAAAAGCAGCTGGTCGTACAGAATCTGGACCTCTGGGAGGAAAGGGTGACGGTGGGGGAGGATCTGCAGATGGTCTTTGCCGCCGTGCTGGACGCGCAACGCGTCTGCAGCGTGCCGGACTATTATCCGTATCACTACTGGTATAACGGATATTCCATGACTGGCGGCCACGACCCGGACTATCTGTCAAAGATTCTGCTGCTGAAACACCGACTGGAGGCGATCTCCGACGCCAAGGGAGTCTATGATTTCCGGCCGCAGATCCGCAACGACTTTTTGAGCCTGGCCGTCATGGCAGTGAAAAATGAGATCTGGAGAAATCATACGGATTCCTTCCGACAGGTTTTGAAAAATGTAAAAAAGATGTGTGAGGACCCTTCGGTCCGGGAGGCCCTTGGGCATCACACTATGGACCGCATCGGATTATCTGTAAAATGCTACATTTTTATGATGAAACATGGATGGTATCTGCCCTGCTATTTGGTGACGAAGGGATTCTTTACATGGTATTATCGGAGAAGAGGAAAGGACAATGGGGAATAAAGAGGAGTGTGGAGGACAGATGGAGAAAAAGCTGATATTTTTGGACATAGACGGAACCATCCTGCCTCTGGACGGAGAGGTCCACAGGACGGTAAAGGAAGGATTGCAGGAGGCGAGAAGGCGGGGGCATCAGATTTTTATCTGCACCGGCAGATCGCCCCACATGCTGCCGGAGAGTCTTAAGGATGTGGAACTGGACGGGATTGTGGCCAGCGCGGGTAGCGATATCTGGATACGGGGAGAGAATGTCCTTAGGGAGTCGCTGGATCGCCGACTTTTGGAAGACACTCTTGAGTTTCTGGAGCAGATGGAAGTGATCTATATCCTGGAGGGCTTCGAGAGAGTCTATGTGTCCAAAAGCGGGGAGAACATTCTGTCGGAAAGCGTGCCGGTTCCCGGGGACAATCCGGAGATCGTGCGCTGGAAGACGCTTTTCAACAGTCGGAAAAATGTGGGAGACATCGAGACGTGGAGAAAAGAGCAGGCGCCCATTCCCAAAATCTCCTTTATCACCTGGAGCAGGGAGGAGGCTAAGCGGGTCTATGGCGCATTCAAAGAGATGTTTCATGTGGTCTTTTTTCCGCCCCGCTCGGATTGCTTCTTCAACGGAGAACTGATCTCCCGGACAGCCAATAAAGGGACTGCTGTCCGATGGACCGCCGAATATCTGAAGGCAGGGATTCAAAATACGATCGCCTTCGGGGACAGCATGAACGATTATCAGATGATTGAGGAGGCCGCCTGCGGGGTCGTGATGGCAAACGGCGACCCGCAGCTCAAAGCCATCGCCGACCGGGTATGCGAGAGCGTGGAGGAAGACGGAGTGGTGAAGGAACTTAAGAGAATGGAACTGATCTAAAAAACAGCATCTGCCTGAAAGAAACCCCGGAAGGATTTTACGGAGCGAAGTAAGGGAAAATGCTTCCAGACGCTGGGGCAGAGAGGGGGCGGATGCGGAACTTAAATTTAGAATACTTGTACCTCTACGGGCATTTGCCGCCGAATTTCATCGCGAAAAAGGAGGCGGAGGCCCTTGGCTGGGAGGGCGGTTCCCTGGAACCTTATGCCCCGGGATGTGCATCGGCGGCAGCCGGCAGGTGCTTGTCCAGGCGGAACAGGAATGCAGGAATCTTTGCCTGAAAGAAGAATAAGAGAGATTACGGCGTTTTCATCTGGGAGAAATCTTTGGACGAAAACGCCGTATTTTTTGACAGGTTATGTGGGATTGTCGTTCACATGCTGCCGCCCCTCGTGGTCCATTTCATAATTTTCCGTATAGATCAGTTCAGATATGGGTACAATCTCAAAGCCCTTCTCCTGCAGTCCCGCGATCACACGGGGGAGGGCGTCTTTGGTATATTTTGCACCGTTGTGCATGAGGATGATGGAGCCGTTTCCCAGATGCTCGTGGTCCAGGACTTTGGATACGATGGAGTCCGCCCCGTAGTCTTTCCAGTCCAGGCTGTCCACATCCCACTGAATCACATGGTATTTCAGTTCGTTGGCGGCCGCGATCAGGGTGTCGTTGTAATCCCCATAGGGAGGGCGAAAGAGGGTCATCTCCTTACCGGTCAGTTCTTTGACCCGGTCGTGGACTTTCTGAATCTCCTCCTTGCACTCGGCGGTGCCAAGCTGTGACATCTGCTTGTGGTTTTCACTGTGGTTACCAAGGTCATGTCCGGCCTCGGCGATGGCTTTCACATCGTCCGGATAGGCCTCCACCCAGCCGCCGGTCATAAAGAAGGTGGTTTTTACCTGATACTGGTCCAAGATGGACAGGAGATCGGCGGTGTCTTCATTCCCCCAGGCCGCGTCAAAACTAATGGCAACTTTGGGGGTCTCTGTCTGTACGCAGTAGATTGGAAGCTTCCGGCTGTCAACCCGGGCAGAAGCAGGAGTGCTCTTCTTCTGAAAGGCTCCGACTGCCGCGACAACGAGGAGCAGACACAGGACGAGGGTGCCGGTTTTCCGCAGGTATTGACGGTTCATAGATACTCCGAAAAGTAGTTCTTGCTTTTATTCTATTCCTCGTCTGCCGGGAAATACCTGTGTTTTGTCGGGAATATGTGAACCTGTCGCCTCACTGTACTTTGATCGAAAAGCCTTCATGGATTCCAACCGGGATGTCGTATTCATTTAAGAATACTGTGAATCGTCGAGAATACAATTATGTTTTCTTTAGTTGTAAGCTCTTTGAAAACAGATGTTACGGGGAATAAAAAAATGGGGCGCCTGACCGATAATCCGAAAGATATTTCTTTGAAGGTTCGTCTTGATAAAGATACAGCAGAAAAACTGGATGAATGTGTTGGTATTCTGGACGTATCGAAAGCCGAAGTGGTTAGACAAGGGGCGCGGAAGGTTCACGGCGACCTGACATGAAAATAGTGTAAGAAGCGGCGCACGTTCACCAAAGTATGCCACCGCTTCTCACGGCACTCGTATCTTACAGGCAGACTGCGTAAATATTATACACTGCTCGGTTATGTCTGGCAAGGTTTGTAAAATTTCATTTTTCGGATAGAACACGATTGCTTTTATTCGTTTACACAGAAGTGAAAAGCGGCTATAATACAGCTATAGCTGTTTTTTTGGAGGAAAAGATTTCATGTGGATGGCATTTGCTATGCGAAAGAGCATTATATGATAGATGTCAGCGATCGGGGAGGAGGGGAACGGATGTCGACGATGATCAATGACTTATTGAAGCAATATGTACGGGAAATAAGGAAAATTTACGGAAATCATTTAAAGTCCGTGATTTTATATGGCTCGTATGCCCGGGGAGACGATCTCGATCACCCAATCCGGCGCTCCGTGGCAACCTTTCTCTGAGATTTTATGAGGATCGCAGATCACGGACAGATCGGGTTCTACATAATTGGTGTCGTCTGCATTTAGGAACACCGCAAAAGGAGCCGGTAATACGCTGCACGCGCCATTATGGCGCAGGATATAGTCTTTTATTTGGTAAGACAAATCCATTACAAGCATCTGATGCTTTGTGCTCGGTGGGGCTATATAGTAAATCTTTCCATCAATCAACTCCGCCCGTTCCCCATCCGGCAAAGCGTAAATATCGTCTGTTGTATAAATTTCTTCTTTTCTTATTGCGTTCATAAGATTTATCTCCGCTTTTGCTTTCATTATATCCGCGAATCTACAGAATTACAATCGTGTTTTTTCCTGGTTGCAGGGTTGCTTCATGAAACAACCCTGAGAGATTACTTTTATTCGTTTACACAGGAGTAAAAAGCGGCTATAATACGGTTATAGCCGCTTTTTTGGAGGTAAAGTATGAGGAAGAGATTCAATGTAAACGGCATCTGCTATCCGGATGAGCATTATATGGTAAATCTTGACAGCCGCGTGGAAAAGATTATACAGGATCTGGTTTTACAGAATAAATATTTTACCATCAACCGCGCGCGTCAGTATGGAAAGACAACAACACTGGATCTTCTTTACCGGAGGCTCGCGGAGAACTTTAGTGTGTTTTTGCTGAGCTTTGAGGATATGGGCAGCGCGTCTTTTTCGGACGAACATCAGTTTTGCAGGACGTTTCTTCGGTTACTGAAAACACAGATAGATTATGGGATGACAGCCGGAATTCCGGAGGATGTTTCGAAAGAGATGGAAGGAGATATGGAGCAGAGGAATTTTGATTTTCCGATGCTGAAAAATTTTTTCACGCATATGTGTACGAATACAGACAGACCGGTGGTACTGATCATAGATGAAGTGGATCAGGCGAGCAATAACCAGATCTTTCTTGATTTTCTGTCAATTCTACGCAGCATGTATTTGAAAAGACGATATATCAGGACCTTTCAGTCGGTGATTCTTGCAAGCGTATATGATGTGAAAAACCTCCAGGTCAAGCTTCGCCCGGACGAGGAACATAAATATAACAGCCCATGGAATATCGCGGCAGATTTTGATATGGATATGAGTTTTTCCGTAGCGGACATTGCCGGTATGCTGGGAGAATATGAGCAAGATCATCACACGGGAATGGATATTTCCAACGTCAGTCAGATGATCTGGGACTATACGGAAGGCTATCCCTATCTGGTATCCAGGCTCTGTCAGTCGATGGACGAGCAGACGGATGAAAACGGCAGTCATCCGGACCGATCTGCCGCATGGACCCGGGAGGGATTACTGAGTGCGGTAAAAAAGCTTTTGGAAGAACGAAATACATTATTTGACGATATGGGGAAAAAACTGTCAGATGTAAAAAGTCTGGATCGTATGATTCGCTCTATTTTATTCCAGGGGAAGAAGATTCCCTATAATCCCGATGATGAGGCTGTACGCCTCGGAAGCATGTTTGGATATTTGAAAAAGAAAGACGGAACAGTCGCTGTCAGCAACCGTATCTTCGAGACCCGATTGTATAATCGTTATCTTTCGGAAAACATAACAGAAGACGCACTGCTGGATGCGGCCAATATGGGGAAGAATCAATTCACGGCCGGCGGTTTCCTGAACATGGATCTGGTCATGGAAAAATTTATGCACCATTTTACGGAGATCTATGGGGACAGAGAGGTTCATTTTCTCGAGGAAAACGGACGCCGCATTTTTCTGACTTATTTAAGACCGATTATAAATGGGGTTGGGAATTACTATGTAGAGGCCAGGACCCGGGATTTGCGCCGGACAGACGTGATTGTGGATTATCTGGGGAAGCAGTATGTGATAGAAATGAAGCTGTGGCATGGAAGCGAATATCATTACAGAGGAGAATTGCAGCTGGCCGGATATCTGGATGCTTACGGACTGGACAGAGGGTATCTTCTCAGCTTCAATTTCAATAAAAATAAGAAGCCGGGGATCAAAGAGATAGACTGTGACGGAAAGCGGATATTGGAAGTGGTGGTGTAGTGGGTAAGATTGAGATGTATGTGTCTGTACCCCCGGGCGCACGGAAATCAATTTTCAATAATATCGCAAATGCAGGATGGATCAAGCAGACAG
>CAJUDY010000044.1 GCA_910584945.1 uncultured Lachnospiraceae bacterium
AGAAAGCGGTTTAGAGGCCCTCATTGTAAAATGGCTGGTTGAGCAGAACGGTTATGAAGAAGGGATCAACGCCGATTATAATAAAGAATATGCGATTGATGAAACCCGCCTTTTTCGATTTTTGCAGGATACCCAGCCCGCACAGATGAGCAAACTGGGGGTGTTTCAGTCTGAGCAGAAAAAGAGACAGTTCCTGAACCGCCTCCAGGGTGAGTTGGTCAAACGCGGTATTGTAGATGTTCTGCGCAATGGCATCAAGATATATCCGGTCGATCTCATCATGTTCTATCTCACCCCGACTGAAAACAACGAAAAAGCAAGGGAGATGTTCCAGAAAAATATTTTCAGCGTGACGCGCCAGCTCCGCTATTCTCAGGACGCAGGCAAGCTGGCCCTTGACCTGTGCTTATTTATCAATGGATTGCCTGTCATCACCTTTGAACTCAAAAACCAGCTTACAAAGCAAAATGTAGATGACGCTGTCCGGCAGTACAAGGATGACCGTGATCCGCGAGAGATGTTGTTCCGGTTCAAACGCTGCATGGTGCATCTGGCCGTGGATGACGCCCGTATCAAATTCTGTACTCGCCTCGCGGGTAAAGACAGTTGGTTTCTGCCTTTCGATAAAGGATATAACGATGGAGCGGGAAATCCACCAAACCCCAATGGCTTAATGACCGATTATCTGTGGAAAGACATTTTTACAAAAGAAAAGCTTACGCTGATTATTGAAAACTATGCCCAGGTCGTTATCGAGGTGGATGAGGAAACCAAAAAGAAAAAAGAGAAGCAAATTTTTCCACGGTATCATCAGTTGGATGTGGTCACAAAGCTTCTTAGCGATGTACGGAAAAATGGTGTCGGACATAAATACCTGATTCAGCACAGCGCGGGAAGCGGCAAATCCAACTCTATCGCATGGCTTGAGCACCAATTGATTGGACTTGAACAGAATGGGCGTCCGATGCTGGACTCTGTTATTGTAGTTACTGACTGCCGTATCCTTGACAGGCAAATCCGGGACACCATCAAACAATTCATGCAGGTGAGCAATACCGTGGCATGGGCAGAGCACTCCGGCGACCTTACAAAAGCCATCACGGACGGCAAGCGCATCATTGTTACCACGATTGAGAAGTTCCCGTATATCGTTCCTCAAATTGGAGCCGACCACAAAGAGAATCGTTTCGCCATTATCATTGATGAGGCGCATTCCGGGCAGAGTGGGCGAAATTCCGCGCAGATGAATCTTGCCCTCTCCGGACTCGCTTCGGATGACGAGATGGACAACGAGGACAAAATCAACGCTATGATGGAAGGGCGTAAGCTGTTGAAGAATGCCAGTTATTTTGCCTTCACAGCTACACCAAAGAACAAGACGTTGGAGACCTTCGGCATACTTGTTGTGGACGAATATGGAAATCCTATATTGAATGATAAGGGCGAATTGCAGCATAAGCCATTCCATGTATACACGATGAAACAGGCCATCCAGGAAGGATTCATTCTGGATGTGTTACGGAATTACACGCCTATCGACAGTTTCTACAGACTGATGAAGACGGTCGAAGACGATCCGATGTTTGATAAAAAGCGCGCCCAGAAAAAACTCCGCAATTTTGTGGAGAGCGACAGCTATACCATAGCGAAGAAGGGCGCTATGATGGTTGACCACTTTCATGAACAGGTTATCGCTAAGGGAAAAGTTGGCGGGCAGGCCCGTGCTATGGTTGTGACTGCCAGTATTCCGCGATGCATCGAATATTACTATGCCATCAACAAGTGCCTTTCTGAAAGGCACAGCCCCTATAAAACCATTATCGCTTTCTCTGGCGAGTGTAAGTACAACGGTCAGGAACCGCCGCTGACCTCGGCAGGCATGAATGGATTCCCGGATGCAAAGATACCAAAGATCTTTAAGGCAGACCCGTACCGCATCCTGATTGTCGCGGATATGTTCCAGACCGGTTTTGACGAACCCCTGCTTCACACGATGTATGTGGATAAGATGCTCTATGACATCAAAGCAGTACAGACCCTTTCGAGGCTGAACCGCTGCCATCCAAAGAAGTATGACACCTTTGTTTTGGATTTCGCTAATAAACCGGAAATTATTGAAGAGTCCTTCTCCCGCTACTATCGCACCACGATTTTGTCCGGCGAGACCGACCCGAACAAACTCTATGACCTTGTGGCAACGATGGAAGGGTATCAGGTATATTCTGGCGATGATGTAGAACGCCTGGTTAACCTATATCTGGATGGCGCAGACCGCGATAAACTTGATCCTACCCTGGATGCCTGTACAGTCCTTTATAAGCAGTTGGAAACGGATGAACAGATCAAGTTCAAAAGCGCGGCGAAAGCTTTTTGTCGTACATATGGATTTCTCGGCGCAATCCTTCCTTATGGCAATGCGGATTGGGAGCGGCTCTCTATTTTTCTCAATCTTCTGATACCAAAACTGCCGTCTCCCCGTGAAGACGATTTGTCACAGGGTATCCTTGAGGCAATCGATTTGGAAAGCTATCGCAACGAGGCGCGTGAGTCAATATCCATCAAGTTGGAGGATTCTGATTCCGAGGTTGCGCCGGTTCCATCCGGCAAGGTTGGTCACATGATCGAGCCGGAGATGGATTTGCTTTCCGTTATTCTTTCTGATTTCAACGATATGTTTGGCAATATCAACTGGAATGACGCGGATAATGTACGCAGACAGATTCTTGAAATACCCGCTATGGCTTCCACGGATGAGAAATATCAGAATGCCATGAAGAACTCCGATGAACAGAGTGCGAGGCTTGAAAGCGAGCGGGCTTTGCAGCAGGTCATCTTCGCTGTCATGGCTGATAATATGGAACTGTTCAAACAGTTTCAGGATAATCCCTCGTTCAAGAAGTGGCTTTCCGACCTTGTATTTCATCTTACCTACAACAAAGAAGGAAAACCCTATGAAGCATCACCGCAGGGACATAAATCTGTTGTTTATAACTTTGAGTCACAGCAGGAACTGCAAATGGTGGCCGAGGAGCAATCGCCTTACGGAGAAAAGAGCGAATAATTTAAAGTCTATACAGACGGGTGTGTGCTACTTGGCAAGTAGTTTCTGCTTGTTGCAGTAGCACCCCAAAACCCCTTGAACAGCCCCGTTTCCGGGGCTGGTTGCACGTTTATTTCACGAACGCTGTTGTATCCATATTATGTAAATCGAAACACCTTCTGCGCGCCCACCGCGATCAGCAGAGAGACCATACCCGCAAACAGAACGACCGCGGATTCATAGCCTCTGGCCGCCTCGAAGAGAACGCCGTACAGGGCGTTGCCCAGGGGCTGGGCGCACATGGAGACGGTCAGGATGACGGAGATCACTTTCCCGGTCAGGTGAGGGGGAGTCTCTGTCTGGATGAAGGTCATCATCTGCACGGCGAAGATGGTGGAAAACACCATGATAAAAAAGCAGCAGACCGTCAGCACCAGATAATTCAGAATTCCGGAGTCTGTAAGGAGAAGCGAGATTCCCATGGGAAAGACGCACAGGGCGCAGGCGGTCAGAATCCCGGCGGATTTCCGAACGTCCAGCCGGTGGGCGAAGATCCCGGCGCAGATTCCGCCGGTCAGCCCGCCGGCTGCCATGACTCCCTGTGCGAAGCCATACAGACGGTTGGCCAGGGCTGCGGGCAGCATCAGCACTTCTGTGATCAGCCAGGGCATCGCCACAAGAATCATGGCGGACAGGAATAGATTGATCCCGCAGACCACAAACATTCCTTTTCGAATGACCGGATTTTCTGTCCGCAGAAAACGGATGCTTTCGGAGAGATCGTTCCGGACGGTTTTTAAGATTCCGCCGTCCGCGGCCTGTTTCCGGAATGGAATGTGGATAAAGAGCTCCATGACTGCCGACAGGAAGAAACAGACCATGCAGACCCACAGTACGGGTTTAAGCCCCCAGGCGCTGTACAGCAGGCCGCCCAGCACGGGACCGGTCAGCGAGGAAAAGGAATTAATGGTGTTGATGACAGAGTTGGCCGTCATGGTCTGCTCCGGGCACACCAGAGCCGGGATGCTGGCCTGTACCGAGGGCTGATAGGCTCCGGCGATGCCGTATAAAAGCATCAGCGTGACCGTCAAAAGGGGAACGAGGCTGAAGGTATCCATCAGCAGAGAGAAGGTCAGAATCAGCGCGGCAGTCAGGAAATCCAGCGCCACCATGACGTTTCTCTTATTGACCCGGTCTGCGATCATGCCGCCCATGGGGGATAAAAGGATGGGAGGCAAAAACGCGCAGGCGGTCACGGTCCCGTAGAGGGCGGAAGAGCCGGTCAGATTCAGCAGGTAAAGGGGCAGGGCAAAACGGATGGCGGCATTGCCGAACAGCGAGATGATCTGGCCCAGAACGACCAGGGTAAAATCTTTGGTAAACAGTTTTTGTTTCATATGTCCTCCTTTTCATACCGAACGATGGTATGTATATATTTTAAAGAAATCTGCCCCTGCTGCGGGGCAGATCCGTTTCTTCTGAACACAGGATTTCTCAGATGCCGATCGGTGTCCGGCAGACTCTGAGCTGCGAGCGCTGTGTCACTTGTTTTTCTGATAAATTTCGGTCAGTTCCTTCAGTCGGTCCAGCATCTCCTGATCCACGATGTCCAGTCCGAAGCCCTGGAGCATCTGACGGAATACCGTGAATTTCCGGCAGGATTCTTCCACGGTGCTGTCGAAAATCATGGGATTGAGCCAGACGTTGGCCGCCAGCAGGATCAGCTCCGCCAGCTGCTCGGGGTATTCGGTCTCTATAGAACCGTCGGCGATGCCCTGCCGGATGATCGGCAGGATATAGTTCGGCGCCGCATTCTTGATGGTATCCTGAAGCAGGCTGAACAGCAGCCTGGGGTTATTGCGAAAACCGGGCGCGAAGGTGAAGATCTCATTCTGCACCGGCCGGCAGATAGATTCCCGAAAGATCGTCTTCAGTTTCTCGCTTCCAGTCAGATCCTCCCGGTCCCGGATGACGGCAAGCATCTGATTGGAAGCGGCGGTCGTTCGGTCCGTGACTGCGATCAGGATATCTTCCTTGGATTTAAAATGATGATAGATCGCTCCCTTGCTGAGTCCGCCCAGATGGTCGATGATGTCCTGAATGGAGGTGCGTTCGTAGCCTTTTTCCATAAAAAGGCGGAAGGCTGTGTCCAGTATGAAATTGACGGTTTCTTCCGGATGTTTGTTTCTTGCCATGGAGCCTCCCTTCTTTACATACGGTTGGTATGTTTTGAGATTATCATACTGTTGGTATGTTTGTCAAGGGGAAAATGGTGAGATGCGGGACGGGGTGCAAGGCTACAGGAAGAGGGGCGCAATAAAAAATCATTGCAATCTGTGGTGGACAGGTATATAATGGATATCACAACTGAACAGACGGGAGCTTGTATGACAGGCTGAGAGGAAGGTATGACCTTCGACCGAGAACCTGATTTGGATAATGCCAACGTAGGGATGCCTGATACAAGGAATGTATCAGGAGGAACAGAGTATATTTGGGAAGCTGCCAGATCGGCGGCTTCTTTTTTTGTCGTTTAGGAGGTGCATTATGGTAAAGATCAACAACGAAGAACTGGATGCTGCGGGCAGAACGCTTGCGGAATACCTTGCGTCTGCCGGATACGATTCAAAACGTATCGCGGTGGAATGTAACGGGGAGATTGTTCCCCGAGCGCAGTACGCCGAAACGGTATTGCAGAACGGGGACTGCGTGGAGATTGTCCGTTTTGTAGGGGGTGGTTAAATGGTTTCAACCAAAGAAGAATGGGCGAGAGCTCTGGCAGAGCGCCATGGCGTCGAACTGCAGAGAAAATTTTCATCTGCTGCGGTTGCGGTCTGCGGCCTTGGCGGGCTTGGTTCCAACATTGCCGTTTCCCTTGCCAGAGCAGGCGTCGGCAGGCTGATGCTCATCGATTTTGACCGTGTGGATCTGACCAACCTGCACCGGCAGCAGTACAGGGCGGATCAGATCGGGAGATACAAGACGGAGGCATTGCGTGAAAATCTGAGCGACATCGCTCCGTATGCAGAATTTGATATTCATACGGCCCGTATCACGGAAGCGAATGCGGAAGAACTGCTTGCGGGCGCTGACGTTGTCTGTGAAGCTTTTGACGATGCAAAGTCCAAAGCCATGCTGACAAACACCATTTTAGAAACCATGCCGTCTGTATTTCTTGTGGCTGCTTCCGGTATGGCGGGCCTTGGCAGCGCCAACGCCATCCGGACGCGGAGAGTGACGGAACGGTTCTATCTTTGCGGAGATGAGGTCAGCGAGGCAGGAGACGGCTCCTGCCTGATATCAAGCCGGGTGATGCTCTGTGCGGCTCACCAGGCGCACATGACGCTCAGAATTCTGGCAGAACAATTTGAAGTTTAAAAGTAACTATTCAGCACAGGTCGAAGCGCTTGCTGCTGAGACCGTAAGAATGTGATTCAAGAGTGCAAAATCCCATCGCCGAAGGCGATCTTAAATGGATTTTGCATCGTAACTGTGAAGGTACTGAACAGTTACGTCTGAAAAGAAAGAAGGAAGAATCAATGAACAACGATAAACTGGTCATCGGCGGATATGAATTCCATTCCCGCTTTATTCTCGGTTCCGGCAAATATTCCATGAAGCTGATGGAAGCGGCCGTCAGGGATGCGGGGGCGGAGATCGTTACCGTTGCGGTCCGCCGTGCGAACACCAGGGATCAGGAAAACATTCTGGATTATATTCCGGAAGGGATCACCCTGCTGCCCAATACCAGCGGCGCAAGGAACGCCGAAGAAGCGGTCCGCATTGCCCGTCTTGGAAGAGAGCTTGGATGCGGCAATTTTGTAAAAATAGAAATCATGCGGGATTCCAAATACCTGCTTCCGGATAATCAGGAAACGGTCAAAGCTACGGAAATTCTTGCGAAAGAGGGTTTTGTGGTGATGCCTTATATGTATCCGGATCTGTATACTGCCCGCGACCTTGCGCATGCAGGCGCGGCAAGCGTTATGCCGCTGGCTTCGCCCATCGGTTCAAATAAGGGACTTGCAACAAGGGACTTTATCCAGATCCTGATCGATGAAATGGATCTTCCCATCATTGTGGATGCCGGCATCGGCAGGCCGTCACAGGCCTGTGAGGCGATGGAAATGGGTGCCGCCGCCGTGATGGCGAATACCGCCCTTGCCACGGCGGGGGATCTTCCCCTGATGGCGTCTGCTTTCAAAAACGCGGTGGAAGCCGGCCGGAAGGCATATCTTGCGGGCGTTGGCAGGGTGCTGACCCGCGGCGCTTCTGCTTCTGACCCGCTAATCGGCTTTCTGCGGGACCAGGAGGCAGACCTATGAAAAATCCGTTTTTTGTAGATTCAGAACATCTGACTCCCGAAGCGCTTGCGAAAAAACATCGGTTGGAAAACGATCCTTCCTCACGCAGGAACCATATGGAATATCTGCCGGGGATGGAAGTCATCGAGTCGGACGTCTGCGCGAAGGTGATGGAGCAGATGAAATCCTTCGACGACTCCAAATACTCCGCGGATGACGTCAGAGCGGCGCTGGAACACGATACCTGTACCATGGAGGATTTCAAGGCCCTTCTTTCGTCCGCGGCAAAACCGTTTCTGGAACAGATGGCGGAGAGGGCGAGGCTGGAAACCAGCAGGCATTTTGGCAATACCGTCTACCTGTTCACTCCTCTTTACATTGCCAATTACTGCGAGAATTACTGCGTGTACTGCGGCTTTCACTGCTATAACCACATCAACCGGAAAAAGCTTTCCATGGAACAGGTGGAAAAAGAGATGCAGATCATTGCCGACAGCGGTATGGAGGAAATCCTGCTCCTTACCGGCGAGAGCAGAAACCAGAGCAGTGTGGAGTATATCGGCGGCGCCTGCAGGCTGGCGCGGAAATATTTCCGTATGGTCGGGCTGGAAATCTATCCTGTGAATACGGAGGAGTACAGGTATCTCCACGAATGTGGCGCGGATTATGTGACGGTCTTTCAGGAAACCTATGATCCTGAGGCATATGAGAAGCTTCATCTTCTGGGGCATAAGCGCGTATGGCCGTATCGCTTTGACGCTCAGGAACGCGCTCTGCGCGGCGGTATGAGAGGCGCGGCATTCTCGGCCCTGCTTGGCCTTGCCGATTTCAGAAAAGACGCTCTGGCAAGCGCTCTGCATGTATACTATCTGCAGAGAAAATATCCCCATGCGGAGATGTCCCTGTCCTGTCCAAGGCTTCGTCCCATCGTCAATAATGATAAGATCCGTCCTCTGGATGTTCACGAAACCGATCTTTGCCAGATTCTCTGCGCATACCGCATTTTCCTGCCGTTCGTGGGAATTACGGTTTCCTCCCGGGAAAGCGTCCGATTTCGGAACGGGATTGTGAAAATTGCGGCAACCAGGGTTTCCGCAGGCGTCTCCACCGGGATCGGCGACCATGAAAGCAAATACACAGGAAGGAAATCGGATGAAATACAGGGGGATGAACAGTTTGAAATTGATGATGACCGCAGTCTGGACAGGATGTACCGGGATATTGCAGAAGAGGGCCTGCAGCCGGTGCTGAATGAGTATTTGTATGTGTGAGGAAGAGCGAATGAAAACATTGGATACAAGTTTGTATTTTATAACGGACAGCACCGGTTACACGGAAGAAGAATTTCTGTACCGTGTAGAGCGGGCCCTTCAGGGAGGAGCAACCCTCCTTCAGCTTCGCGAAAAAGAGAAGAGTACAAGAGCGTATATGGAGCTGGCAAGGAAGGTGCATATGGTGGCGAAGCGTTACCAGGTCCCTCTGATCATCGACGACCGTGTGGATGTGGCGCTTGCCGTGGAGGCCGAGGGCGTTCATGTGGGGGCGGACGATATGCCGGTTGCCGACGCCAGAAAGCTCATGGGCGAAAACAGGATCGTTGGCGCGACGGCAAAGACGGTTCTTCGGGCAAAGGAAGCCTTTGAACAGGGGGCGGATTATCTGGGTGTGGGAGCCATTTATCCCACTACGACGAAGGTAAAGACGGTCTTGACCTCCGTCGGCACGCTCCGGGAGATCTGCAGCGCCGTTCCCATTCCCGTAAACGCCATCGGCGGACTGAACAGGGATAATATCGATATTCTTGCGGGAATTCCCGTTGCCGGTATCTGTGTGGTATCTGCCATCATGAAGGCGGATGATCCGGGACAGGCGGCGGCAAAGCTGAAAGAAAGGGCGGAAGAAATCATGAAAACGGTAATCTTTTTCCGGAGGTGAGAAAAACCTGTATCTGACAGTAGACAAAGGTTCTGAAAAAACGATATAATAAAATCATCCTTGTATTACGGTCTTTTAATTTGGAAGCCGCCTGTCAGAAAGCGCTGGAGCAGATTGAGGAGAAAGACTATGAGGAGGAGTTTCTGGACGACGATTCGGAAGTATGGTATCGCCTGCCGCAGGAGAAGCTGCATGGTGCGGATGGGGCAGTAACCGATTCATAACGGGTGGAGGAGGTGTCATAGGATGACTTATGTGGATCACTATTGTTCGCCGCTCGGCGGCATCACGATATCAGGCAATGGCAGTGAGATCAGCGGATTGTGGTTCGACGGCCAGAAGTATTTTGGCGCCGGACTGCCGGAAGAATATGAAGAGAAAGCGCTGCCTGTTTTTGAGAAAACGAAGAGATGGCTTGACGTATATTTTGGCGGTAAAGAGCCGGATTTCACGCCGCCGCTTCGCATGGAGACTACTCCGTTCCGCAAAGCTGTATGGGAGATCATGCTGACGATTCCGTACGGACAGACCATGACTTACGGCCAGATTGCGGATTGGATCGCGAAGCAGAAGGGACTTGAGAGGATGTCCGCACAGGCAGTCGGCGGTGCGGTGGCGCATAATGCCGTTTCCCTGATCATTCCCTGTCACAGAGTGGTCGGAACAAACGGAAGTCTGACAGGCTATGCGGGCGGGATCGAGAAAAAGGTGCGGCTGCTCACAATGGAAAAAGCAGATATGTCCGCGTTTTTTGTGCCGAAGAAGGGGACCGCGTTATAGTTGGTCATGCTCTTATCCAGCCCACTGTTTCGCTATGACGCAGTTGTGTTTTTTGCTGTCTTTCTCATAGCTCACTCCCACAAGCAGAATCTCTCCATGGCAGCCATCCAGTGCCTGCGGGTATTGCCGTTAAAAGGCTTTTCAGAGAGCGGAGACTCTTTTGAAAAGCCTTTTTGCACGCAAATTTTTGCTATAGCAAAAATTGACTTCTCTACAGCCAGACGTTATAATAAAAACTTGGAAAATATCCCGCAGGAGGTTTTTATGAGCGGAAGGACAAGCTGCGAACAGTGCAGCAATTATGTGTATGACGAAGACTACGATTATTATGTGTGCGAGATGGATCTGGATGAGGACGAGATGTACCGGTTTTTGAGCAGTTCCGTGGACAGCTGTCCTTATTTTCGCGGGGAAGACGAGTATATGATCGTCAGAAAGCAAATGTGAGGTGAGTGGATATGATTCTTGTCAGTCTGATCATTCCGGTGTACAACGCGGAGAAATATCTGCGCCGCTGCCTGGACAGTGTGGTGAAGCAGGATTTTCCGGATATGGAAGTACTGCTTCTGAATGACGGAAGCAGGGACGAGAGCCTGAAGATCTGCCGGGAGTACGAAGAAAAGGACTTGCGCGTTCATGTGATCGACAAGGAGAATACGGGGGTATCCGATACCAGGAATGTGGGGATGCGTCTGGCGAAGGGGAAATATCTGCAGTTTATGGACAGTGACGACTGGCTGGCTCAGGACGCAGTGGAGGCCATGGTGCAGGCGGCCGAGGGGGAGGACTGCGATTTCCTGATCGCGGATTTTTACCGTGTGAACGGGGATCACTATGTGGAAAAACGGCATATCCGACGGAAGCGGGTGATGGATCGGCAAACCTTTGCTATGGAGATGGCGAAGAGGCCGGCGGATTTCTACTACGGCGTTATGTGGAACAAACTGTACCGCCGCTCGATCATTGAAAAATATGGACTCTCCTGCGATACCTCCATGAACTGGTGCGAGGACTTTCTATTTAATCTGTCCTACATCCGATATGCGGACCGTTTTCTTGCCCTGCAAAAGCCGGTTTATTATTATATGAAGCGAAAGGGCAGTCTGGTGTTCACGGAGGCGGTGTCCGTGGACGCGGTCCGGGTGCGGCTGGAACTTTTGGAAAAATATAAGGCGTTCTATCAGAGTATGGGGCTTTACGAGGAGCATAAGCTGAAGATCAATTCCTATATCGTGGCAATCGCCCAGGACGGAGGGGTGGGCCGGATGAATCCCCGAAGGCAGAAGCTAAATCCCGGGGATGTGATTCCGGAGGAAGAGAAGTCGCTTTATCAGCATGTGGAACATACTTTTGCCCCGGTCTACGACTGTCAGTCAGAGCTCCTGATTCTGGGGACCTTCCCGTCCGTCAAGTCCCGGGAGCAGAATTTCTACTACGGGCATCCTCAGAACCGGTTTTGGAAAGTACTCGCGCGTCTGACCGGAGAGGAGCTGCCAGGGACCATCGAGGAGAAAAAAGCCCTGCTTTTGAAGCACCATATCGCTGTGTGGGACGTGGTGCTAAGCTGCGATATCATCGGCTCCAGCGACAGCAGCATCAAAAATGTGGTTCCTGCGGATATCCTGCGGATTCTAAGGGACAGCAGGATTGCAAGGATTTTTGTCAACGGGGACAAGGCTTACCGGCTGTATCGGAAGTACTGTGAGAAGGAGACCGGGAGGGAAGCGGTGAAGCTTCCTTCCACTAGTCCGGCCAACGCCGTCTTTACCCTGGAGCGCCTGACCGAAGTATGGGGAGAACTGATATATCAGAAAGCGTCTGCGGCGGATACGGAACATAGATAAAAACAGCATCTGCGGCAGATGCGGAACTATAATAGGAGGATATATTACGTATGGCATTTGAAAAAGCAAAAGAGCATTTAAAAAAATTCGGCCTGGAGGAGCGGATCATGGTGTTCGACACTTCCAGCGCCACGGTGGAGCTTGCGGCGGAAGCCGTGGGCTGCGAGCCGGCCAGGATCGCCAAGACCCTGTCCTTTCTGGTGGAGGACGGCTGCATCCTGGTGGTGGCGGCAGGGGACGCCAGAGTGGACAATAAAAAGTACAAGGCGCAGTTTCACACCAAGGCGAAGATGCTTTCCTTTGAAGAGGTGGAAGAGCGGACCGGCCACGGAGTGGGCGGGGTGTGCCCCTTCGGCGTGAAGGAGGGAGTAAAGGTATATCTGGACGAATCGCTTAAGAGATTCGAGCGGGTATACCCGGCCTGCGGCAGCAGCAACAGTGCGGTGGAGCTGACGCTTCCGGAGCTGGAGCAGGCCTCCGGCTGTGAAGCCTGGATTGATGTGTGCAAATGATAAGGAGTGAATATAAAATGACGTACGAAGAAGTATTAAAATCAGCCAGAGCCTGTATCGGGGATTCCTGCAAGGTCTGTCGGGTCTGCAATGGTGTAGGATGTAAGAACCGGATTCCCGGTCCGGGAGCCAAGGGGGTGGGAGACACGGCTATCCGCAACTATGAGAAATGGCAGGAGATCCGGGTCAATATGGACACCCTCCACGAAAACACGCCGGTGGACACCTCTCTGACACTGTTTGAGAAGAAATTCCGCTATCCCTTCTTTGCGGGGCCCGTGGGCGCGGTAAATATGCACTACAGTGATAAATATGACGATTTGGCGTATAATAACCTATTAGTAGATGCCTGTGCAAAGGCCGGTATCGTGGCTTTCACCGGGGACGGCATGAATCCCAAGGTGGTGGAGAGCGCGGCCGAAGCGATCACAGCCGCAGGGGGCATGGGAGTGCCGACCATCAAGCCCTGGAACCTTGAGACCATCGAGGAGAAGCTTTCGCTGGTGAAAAAAGCAGGCGCCTTCGCCATCGCCATGGATGTGGACGCGGCGGGGCTTCCCTTTTTGAAAAATTTTGAACCGCCCGCGGGCAGCAAGACCGTGGACGAGCTTCGCAAAATTGCTGAAATGGCGGAAGCTCCTTTCATCGTCAAGGGGATTATGACCGCGAAAGCCGCTCTGAAAGCCGAGGAAGCTGGCGCGGCGGCGATCATCGTCTCCAATCACGGCGGCCGGGTGCTGGATCAGTGTCCGGCGACGGCGGAAGTACTGCCGGAGATCGTAAAAGCGGTTGGAGGCCGGATGAAGGTGCTGGTGGACGGCGGCATCCGAAGCGGCGTGGAGATCTTCAAAGCCCTTGCGCTAGGCGCGGACGGCGTCCTGATCGCCCGTCCCTTTGTGACGGCGGTCTACGGCGGAGGCGCGGACGGCGTTCAGTGCTACGTAGAGAAGCTGGGCGCGGAGCTTGCGGATACCATGGCCATGTGTGGGGCATCTACCTTAAGTGAGATCTCCGGGGAGATGATCTGGAGACCCTAAAACTTTAAGCATAAGGAGACCAGCAAGATGGAACTGAAAGGGAGCAGAACGGAACAGAATCTGATCGCCGCATTTGCGGGAGAATCCGAGGCCAGGAACAAGTACACTTACTATGCGGCCAAAGCCCGGGAGGACGGTTATGAGCAGATCGCGAATCTGTTTCAGGAGACGGCAGACAATGAGAAAGCCCATGCGAAGCTATGGTTTGAGCAGCTTCATGGAATCCACACCACGGAAGAGAACTTAAGGGATGCGGCGGCAGGCGAGCACTTTGAGTGGAGCGAGATGTACGCAACCTTTGCAAAAGAAGCGAAAGAGGAAGGTTTTACGAAGATTGCCACGCTGTTTGAACTGGTGGCAAAGATTGAAAAAGAGCATGAGGAGCGCTATCTGAAGCTCATGGAGAATGTAAAACAAGAGATCGTATTTTCAAAGGATGGGGATACCATATGGGTATGCATGAACTGCGGCCACGTCCATGTGGGTCCCAAAGCTCCGACCATCTGTCCGGTATGCTCCTATCCTCAGGCATACTTTGAAGAGAAAAAAACAAATTATTAGAGGAAATGTAAGGAAGACGTCACTCCCTCCTCCGATTCGATGAGGGAGTGACGCCTTTTTATGTAGAAAAATCAGTTCAGCCATTCGTTCAGCTGCGTCATGAGCTGAGGGATATCCAGAGGTTTGGCGATATGGCCGTTCATGCCGGATTCCCGGCAGGCCGCCACGTCTTCCGTGGATACATTAGCGGACAGAGCAAGGATTGGGATGGAATCGGCGTCGGCTCTTGGAAGTTTGCGTATGGCTCTCGTGGCCTCCAGCCCGTTCATCACCGGCATCTGAATGTCCATAAGAATCATATCATAGTAGCCCTCCGGCATTTCCGCAAAACGCTGCAGTCCCTTTCTTCCGTCGGCGGCGCATTCCACCAGGGCCCCGGTCTCTCCGATCAGCTCCATGGCAATCTCCTGGTTCAGTTCGTTGTCCTCCACCAGAAGGATGCGGCAGCCCTGGAAGGAAATCTCTGACAGATCATCCTGGACGGGAGCGGGATGAGGTTCTCTTTGGTCTTCGGCTCCCTGCTGTCTTAGAATCACGGTTACCGTGAAGCGGGACCCCTGTCCCGGTTCGCTTTTTACATGAATGACTCCGCCCATCATCCGGGCAATGTTCTGGGCGATGGAAAGTCCCAGGCCGATGCCGTCCACGGCGGTGACCACCGGATCATCTCCCCGGGCAAAAGGCTCGAAAATATGGGGAAGAAACTCCTTTTTGATTCCGATACCGCTGTCCTGAATGATGAAATCATAAGAGTTACAGCCGTATTCCCGGGACTCGTGTTCAGAGACAGAGAACTCCAGGGTACCGCCGGGCGGAGTGTAGCAGACCGAGTTTCTCAGGATATTCAGGAAGATCTGCTGCAGCCGCAGACGGTCTCCGAGGATGCGGTCGTGTACGGCCTCTATGGGATGCAGGACCAGATGGAGTCCTTTTTCCTCCATGCCCGGACGGATCACGTCAGTGACTTCCTGTATCAGATCCGCGAGGCAGAAGGCTTCTGATTTCAAATGAAAACCGCCGGACTTGATCTGGCTGATATCCAGGATCTCATTCAAAGTGGAGAGAAGCTGGAGGCCGGACAAAGAAGCTTTATCGAGACAGTCTTTCACCCGTTCGTGGTCGTAGACATGGGCGGTGGCAATCTTAATCATGCCCAGGATTCCGTTCATGGGAGTGCGGATATTGTGGCTCATGCAGGAGAGAAATTCCTGCTTGGAAGCGTTGGCGTAGTCAGCCGCTTCGCAGGCAGCCTGGAGCGCCTGCTGCTCCCGCATCTCTTTCCGCTTGCTCTCGGTCACATCCTGGGCGGCATAGACGATGGAACGGGCGTGACCGTTGACATCCTCCTGGGACATGATGGCAGTGACCCGTATCCAGTCGTAATCCTCGGGTCCGGCCACAGGATTCATGGGAAACTTTCGGTAGGCCATGGTCACATAAGGGTGTCTGTGGTTCAAGGTCCGGCGGAGATTTTCAATATTCAAGATCTCCAGATATTCCCGGCGGTCGTCAGGATGGATAAAACGCTTTGCATAGGCCTGGATTCCCTCGCTGTAGACCATCCGGTTGCCCAAAGCCTCTTCCACCTCCTGCAGATGAGCGACGCTTCGGTAAGTGTCAAGTTCCAGGTCTACATAATAGGTGGTGAAGAACATGCCGCCTAAGGTGCGGATAATGTCAAGCTGCTCCTGTTCTTCTTTTTGCCGCAGTTCCTCATTAAGCTTTTCCCGGGTAATATCCCGTCCCAGAATATTGACGGAGATCCGGTTGTTCTGTCTTGCATAGATGACGTGGTCCTCCATCCAGCGCAGCGGGGTTCCGGCCATTCGGTACTGGCAGATCTCTTCCTCGTAATCTCTGGTGGCGGCCGCCTTCTGATAGAGATGCTCCGGACTTAAGACCTTCTGATAGAGTTCGGCGTCCTCCGGATTCACAGAGGATTCCAGCATTTTGTGAAAATACTGATGATAGTTGTCAGTGATCACATTCTGCATGGAACTGTTCTCATTGATGAGAATCCGTTCGCACTGACCGTTTTCCAGGTAGACCGTAGTCATAATACTGTACCGGGACTTTAAGATGGCCGCCAGCTGCATATCCCGCAGAGAGAGCGCCCGTTCCTGGCGGACGCGCCGGTCCACGTTCTGCAGAGCCAGAATCGCGTAATTTCTCGCGCTGTGATTTTCGGCGAAATAGGCGATGACAGCCATATAGCGGTATTCGTGATCCTCTTCTCCCCGCCACTGACAGAGCATATCCGTTTTCAGCAGGGAACTGTCCCTGGTCTGCCGAAGGCCCTCCAGGGAATACATCTGGCAGAACTTTTCCCGGTCCGCCGGGTGGATCTGACGGAGCAGCCGGGTATTCACAAGCTCGTCCCAAGGAAGGGCCCAGGTCTTCCACCCCGTATGGGTGTGGCCGTTTTCCCGCACAAGATTGGTCTCTCCGGTCTCCAGATCGATGCCGTAGATGCCGAAATTCTGTGCGCCCAGAGTACGGATGACTTCCTGGACCCGGATACTGGCGTCGTCCAGCTCCAGGCTTTCCTGGAGGATATCGTGCACGTCTTTTATGTACAGAAAGACCATTTGATCTTCCTTGAGAGAGGTCGGGTCGGACACGATTTCCATGAGATTCCATCGGAAATCCTCCCCGCTTTTGCGGCGGTAACATAAGGTCAGCGTCGCGTCTCCTTCTGCCAGAGCGTTTTTTAAGTGTTCCGGGCGGGTGAAGGAGATGAAATGATTCATGTCGTCCGGATGAATTCCGCCGTTATAAATGAATTGTCCCAGCCAGCTGGAAAAAGAGTCGGTGCCGTACCCGATGGCCCGGTCTTCCGGGCGGGTCTTTACGGTCTCATAGCGGTCGTTGGTAAGGTTGACCCGCAGGATCTTGTGGTAGGTATGGCTGATGGTCTGGATATGGGGAGCCACGGTGATAATAAAGGCCGGAACCGTCTGCTCCCACATGATCCGGACTGCCGTGATATCGACCATCTCTCCCAAGGGATGGTTGTAAGAGATGGTCTGATGTTCTTCCCGGTCGCCGATGGTCAGAAGGGGACAGTTGGCGCAGGAGTGGCTTCCCAGTTCGTGACAGGGGATTCCGGTGCATACATGAGGGGAGATCTTCCGTATCTGTTCATTATAGTACAGGATTTTATGATTATCTTCCCGAATGATAAAGATTCCTGTATTAGGGATTGCACGTATGATTTTCTCGTATTCCTTCTGATCCATATTCAGCGCCTTTCTTCCAATATAATTAATGGTGGAACAGTCGGATTCCTGTGAATGCCATGGCCATATTGTATTTGTCACAGCATTCAATCACCAGATCGTCTCTGACTGATCCGCCGGGCTGGGCAATGTAGCGCACGCCGCTTTTATGTGCCCGCTCGATATTGTCGGCAAAGGGGAAGAAGGCATCAGAGCCCAGGGTGACTCCTGTCATCTGATCAAGCCATGCGCGCTTTTCTTCAGCCGTGAAGACTTCCGGCTTTGTTTTAAAGATCTTCTCCCAGGCGCCGTCTGAGAGTACATCCATGTATTCGTCGCCGATGTAGACATCGATGGCGTTGTCCCGTTCTGCCCGTCCCAGAGTGTCTGCAAAGGGAAGGGAAAGTACCCTGGGCGACTGGCGCAGATACCAGTTGTCCGCCTTGCTGCCGGCCAGACGGGTGCAGTGTACCCTGGACTGCTGTCCGGCGCCGATGCCGATCGCCTGCCCGTCTTTGACAAAACAGACGGAATTGGACTGGGTGTATTTTAACGTGATCAGGGCAATCTTCATGTCCATCAGCGCATGTTCCGGTATCTCTTTGTTTTTGGTCACTATGTTGGAGAGCAGTTCGTCGTTTACTGGAAGCTCGTTTCTTCCCTGCTCAAAAGTAATGCCGAAGACCTGCTTCTTTTCCAGGGGGTCCGGTACATAGTCCGGATCGATCTCAATCACATTGTAACCGCCTTTTTTCTTCTGCTTTAAGAGCGCAAGCGCTTCTTCGGTGTAGCCCGGAGCAATGACGCCGTCGGATACCTCTCTTTTGATCAGCCTTGCGGTATCTTCGTCGCACACGTCGGAGAGCGCGATAAAATCGCCGAAGGAGGACATCCGGTCCGCGCCTCTGGCTCTCGCGTAGGCGCATGCCAGAGGAGACAGTTTACCAAGGTCGTCTACCCAGTAGATTTTCGCCAGAGTGTCCGAAAGCGGAAGCCCCACGGCGGCGCCTGCCGGAGAGACATGTTTAAAAGAAGAGGCGGCGGGAAGTCCAGTGGCTTCTTTTAATTCTTTGACCAGCTGCCAGCCGTTGAAGGCGTCCAGAAAATTGATATAACCAGGCCTTCCGGACAGGACTTTGACCGGAAGATCCGCGCCGTTGTCCATATAGATCCGGGAAGGCTTCTGATTAGGATTGCAGCCGTATTTTAACTGAAGTTCGTTCATGTTTTCTATACCTCGATTTAAGTTCCGCATCTGCATTTCCGATGCTGATTTAAGTTCCGCAATTGCTTATTGATTTTTATTAACGATTCTGGTCTCCCAGGCGCCGGACGCAAGATCGATCTGGCGCACAAAAAGGGATACTTTGTTCTCCTCGTTCAGGTTCGTCCAGAGCAGGTCGGTGAAGGCGTCAAGGTCCTCCAAAATGGAAACCTTCTTCGGCTCGCCTTCAAAGCTCGGCAGGGGATTGCCGTCCTGCATATAGGTGTGAATAAAATGCCCTTCACCTGCCTTCGGATGCTCGTAGGCGAAGGTGTAGCGGCGGCAGGAGTTCGGGTCGCCGTCATTGCTTTTCAAGATGGACATGGCGTAATTGTAGCTGCCGGATTCGATGTGCAGGATACCGGAGATCCGGGGGGTGTAGTTAGGCGCGTCGGGCTCGAAGGTCCGGGAACGTAAGGACTGTTCAAAGGTCATCTGACGATCCATGCCCTCATAGATGGTGTCGGTCTGATCCCCGTTGGTGACGATGGTCTTATTGCCCAGTACCCGGACCGGGGCGTAGATGATCAGACTGGGATCTTCCAGTTTGGAGGGATCGTATGCCTGAGTACGGATGCCGTCCCCGTCTTCCACGAAGATACGGTTGCGGCTGTTCTGACTCCTGCCCATGATAAAATAGGCGGCGACTGCCTTGGCGCCTTCCGGCGTGCGCCCAATGATGATGCCGCGGCCAGGATAGGAGTTGGAAGAGAGTTCCTGCTGCAAAGAGAATGGTTTCATAGCGTTCCTCGCTTTCTGTAATTGAATCACGGTTCCACACAGGAATATCAAAAACCGCCCAGGTGCATGACAATCCTGCATGCGCCCAGGCGGTCGGCTGTTACTTTCATGCTCTGCGTTCCCTTCAGGTTCTTCCTGCCGCGGACAAAAAATCCGCGTTCCGCCAGTTGCGCAGAAAATGGTCAGGGGTTTTTGTTCACGGAGCAATCCGTATCACCCCATTTATACCATCATATAAGAAGCGGCGGATTTTTTCAAGAGGGAAATGAAAAATTAAAGCGTTTTTATAAAGCGGAGAAATGCTTCCCGTCCCTCTTTGGTGCATTTGTAGACTCCGGCGTCTTCCAGTACCCGGACAAATACGTTGCCGATCTCCTGCTTCAGGATATCGTCGATGTTGTCTTCGCTGACCTCCGGGTAGGAGGGCAGGAAGGAAGTCACCCACTCCGCGTGTTTTTCAAGCTGCTCGTTGGAAGCAATGTCCTTTCCTGAGAGAATGTATTCGCTTAAAAGAGCCATCTCGTCCTTTAAGCGGGAAGGAAGGACCGCCAGGCCCATGACTTCGATGAGACCGATGTTTTCTTTCTTGATATGATGCAGTTCCTTGTGAGGATGGTAGACCCCCAGGGGGTGTTCTTCTGTAGTAATGTTGTTCCGGAGGGTCAGGTCCAGCTCATAAGTATCCCCCACTTTCCGGGCGATGGGGGTGATGGTGTTGTGGGGTTCCCCGTCCGTATACGCGAAGAGAAATGCAGCTTCGTCCGTATACCCCCGCCATACCTCCAGCACATGGGAAGCCAGATCGATCAGCCGCTTTTCATCTTTGTGGCGGATGCGTAAGACAGACAGAGGCCATTTGACAATCCCGGCCTCCACGTCCTCGTAACCCGGGATGACAATCGTTTGCTCCATGGGCGCCTTCGCCATGGCAAAGGTGTAGTTGCCTCCCTGAAAATGGTCATGGCTTAAGATGGAGCCCCCTACGATAGGCAGGTCCGCATTGGAGCCGAGGAAGTAGTGGGGGAACTGCTTCACAAAGTCGAAGAGCTTTGTGAAAGCGGCCCGGTCAATCTTCATGGGAGTGTGTTCCCCGTTGAACACGATGCAGTGCTCATTGTAATAGACATAGGGAGAGTACTGAAAGCCCCAGTGACTGTTGTTGATGGTAACCGGGATGATCCGGTGGTTTTCCCTTGCCGGATGGTTGACTCTTCCGGCATACCCTTCATTTTCCATACAAAGCAGGCATTTGGGATAGGAGCTCGCCTTCGCGTTTCTCGCGGCAGCAATGGCCTTGGGATCTTTTTCCGGCTTGGACAGGTTGATGGTGATGTCGATATCGCCGTATGTACAGGAAACCTTCCACTTCTGATCCTTGCACACCCGATAGCGGCGGATATAGTCGCTGTCCTGACTTAATTTATAGAAGTAATCGGTGGCTTCTGTGGGGGAAGTCTTGTATTTTTCCCAGAAGGTCTGCCGGATCTGCGCCGGTCGTGGCACCAGGCAGTTCATGATTCGGGTGTCAAAAAGATCCCGGTAGGCGATGCTGTTCGGGATCAACTCCCGGGCGCATGCCTCGTTGAGAAGCTTCTGTAAAATGGTTTCCAGGGGCTCCTCCGGAACAGAAGCCGGCTCATCATAGTCTTCCTCATGGAACAGATCCAGAAGCAGATTGGTGGTGTAGATTTTTTCGCATTCCGGCGTCAGCCCGGTATCGATACCGTACCGGACCAAAGCGGCGATTGATTCTGATAACATATTGATCCTCCGATGAAAAGTGTGATGATTTTCTAGTCCTCCAGCCGGTGCGCCCCGTCTCCGATGTCCACTACATAGAACTCGGCCTCAATGCCGGTCTTCTCCTTGTAGGCTTTGTCGAGGGTCTTGATGAACAGGTCCACGCTGTCCTTATTCACGATGCTGACCGTGCAGCCGCCGAAGCCGCCTCCGGTGATCCGGGAGCCTAAGACGCCGGGGACGTTCCATGCCAGCTCGGCCAGGATATCGGTCTCCTCACAGGAAGTCTCATAGTCGTCCCGAAGGGAGACATGGGAGTCGTTGATCAGTTTTCCGAAGGTTGCGATATCATTGCGTTTCAGAGCCTCCACGGCGTGGATGGTGCGCTGGTTCTCATAGACCGCGTGCTTTGCCCGCTTTTGGCAGACAGGATCTTTGATGGCGTCCTTGTATTGTTCAAACTGCGCTTCCGTCAGATCCCCCAGAGTCTCAATGTCCACCACGGTCTTCAGTGCTTTCAAAGCGGCCTCGCTCTCATTCCTGCGGTCGTTGTAAGCGGAGGACACCAGACTGTGCTTCACGTTGCTGTTGGTGATGACGATTCTGGCGTCGGGAAGCCTGACAGGCGCGTATTCATAGTTCAGATTGCTGGTATCCAGGAAGATGGCGCAGTCCTTCCTGCCCATGGCCGATGCAAACTGGTCCATGATGCCGCAGTTCATGCCGTTAAAATTGTTTTCCGAATACTGCCCGATCAGCGCCAGATCCACCATGGAAATCTCGAACCCGAACGTATCCCGCAGCATCAGTCCGGTCAGCACCTCCAGGGAAGCGGAAGAAGAAAGCCCGCTGCCCGCCGGGATGTCCCCATAGAACAAAAGGTCCGCTCCTGACGTCAGATGATACCCTCTCTTTTCAAACGTCCACATGATCCCCTTAGGATAGTTGGTCCATCCGGCCTCGTCGCTCGGGACCAGATCGTCAAGAGAACTCTCCACGATCCCCATGTCCGAAAAATTCACAGAGTAAAGCCGGAGCCTCCGGTCGCTCCTTGGCCGGATGATCCCGTAAGTTCCAATCGTCAAAGCACAGGGAAACACATGTCCTCCGTTATAGTCCGTATGCTCCCCAATCAGATTGACACGTCCCGGCGCGAAGTACGCCTTTACCTTCCCCCCGCTCCCGAAGAGCGTCTCAAACTGTTCCCTTAATTCCGCTACATTTACCGCCATACCTGATCCTCCTAATTTAAATTGTTTTTCCCGCACTCGCGTTCTCAGTCCGATGCAGGCAGATTTTCCTGAAAGCCCCATAGAGAGGCGCCGGTCCTTGGGCGGGGTTTTCACGCGCCCTAGTACCGCTGCGTCCTCTCACGAAGCGCAAGCGGGATCTGGAAGGATGATCTGCCTGTGTCGGGCGTCCGGATAACGCAAGTATGAGTTTTGCTTGACAACCTCTATATTTATAATATAATGAGATCAAAAGCTATTTTCAACAAGAATCTTTGGGTAAAATAGAAGGATATTGAGATTTATGCAGCTGAAGATCGATCAGGAACAAAAAGAAATCAAGAGCCACGGCAGCTATGCCTTCCCCGTGCTTATAAGCTACGAACGCCTGTCGTATTTCGACACCGGGGAATTTCCCTGGCACTGGCATCCGGAGATCGAGCTGACTCTGGTGCTGGAAGGGAAGATCTCCTACCAGGTTAATGACAGCCTCTATGAACTGAAAGAAGGCGAAGGACTGTTCTGCAATACCAATGTACTCCATTCCGGACACGGGGCAGGGACCCCTGACTGCAGTTATCTTTCCGTCACCTTTCATCCGAGGCTTCTGTACGGATATCGTTCCAGCGTCATGCAGGAAAAATATATGAATCACATCCTCAAAAGCCCGGCCCTGGCTTCCATCCACTTTACCGGGGAGAAAAAATGGCAGAGGAAGGCGCTTCGGCAGATCAAGAAAATCCAAAGTCTGGACCGGGAGCATCCGGACGCCTGGGAACTTCAGGTTGAGATTGCCCTGCTCAAAATCTGGCAGAAAGTGTATGAACATGCAAAGATCACCGATACCGGATATGAGGAGAATGGAAGAGATACCGAGCGGATTCGGACGATCATGGAATATATTCAGAAACATTACGGAGAGAAGATCACGCTGGAAGATTTGGCGGAACAGATTCATCTGTGCAAAAGCGAGAGCTGCCGCCTGTTCAAACGGTATATGAATATGTCTATGTTTGATTATCTTCTGGACTATCGGGTGGATAAAAGCCTGGAACTTTTACGGCAGTCTTCTCTGGATGTGACACAGATTGCGGGTCAGGTGGGCTTTGCCAATCCCGGATATTATTCTCGTATATTTAAGAGAAAGATCGGCTGTACGCCGTTGGAATATCGGAAGAGCCGTTCTATAAACCGGATAGAAAAAACTTCTGACGGATGTTGATTCGTCAGAAGTTTTTTTGTTGGATCAATGGGGATTACAGTGTTTTTAAATCTACTTTGTAATCCTCTCCGCCTTCTCCGTCGACGGTGTAGTAAGCAGCCTGCTCTGCGGCGTTGATATAGATATTAAGCTCCGCCGCGTCCAGGCCCTTATCCTTGACCGCTTTTTTGACCGCATTCTGGATGTCGGTGATGGATGCGCTCAGACCGCTCATCTCCACACACACAGAAGTCTTGCAGGCAGGTTTCTTTGCCGCCTTCTTCGGTGCAGATGTTTTTTCTATGGTCTTTGTCGCTTTCTCTTTTGCAGTAGTTGTGGTTGCAACAGCGGACTCCGCTGTTTTCTTTTTGGTTGCCATTTTTTCTCCTCCTCAGAAACACATATACAATGTTGTCATGTTCAAGTGTTATTATTTCAAGCCCTGTACATTATAGACACGAAATCTGTTTTTGTCAAGATTGATGTGAGTTAAGGAAAAAACAGCAACAAGAAGACGTAGTAAATGGCAGAGATTATTTTTCTTCTTCGTTGTTTTCGGAGCATTTGATCTCCGGAATACCGGCGGTACTTTCCGATGCGGGCGGAAGCACCGGGCCGGAAGAAGTCATGCTGCATCTGCCGTCAAAGTATGCGTTCTCGTCGATGACCAGAGATTTGGCGGAGATATTTCCGGTCAGCCGTCCGGTGGGGTAGAGTTCCAACTTGCCCCGGGCATAGATGTCGCCTTCTACTTTTCCGGAGATGATCACATTCTGAGCCACGATATTGCCTTTGATGGCGCCGTCCGGTCCAAGGATCAGGTTCTGTTCGCAGTTGCAGTTTCCATTGATGGTGCCGTCCACCCGGGTGGTCTCCGGGGTATTTAAATTGCCGTCAAAGATGGCGCCCGGACCGATGATGGAACTGATTTTTGTGGGGGTCTCTGCCGTCGGGGCAGATGCTTTTGGTTTTCCTAACATAGTATTCTCCTCCTCATTAACCTTTCGCGTAACTGTTCCGTACCTTCCCAGTTACCCTTTCGCATCGATGACCGAGAGAGGATCTACCGGGCCTTCTGCATTCAGAACCTGGTAATCCATCTGCGTGTCATCTGCGGTAATCGTAAGTAATAGATCTCCGGCCTTTACCTGTGCGCCTTCCTCTACTTCCACGCTGGCCTCCTGATGGCACAGATAACGGGTTTTAAAGCCGCTCTCGTGCTCGATCTCGATGATATGATGATAGATATCGTCGGAAGCGACAGCCACGACCGTGCCGTCTCCGGCAGCCACGATGGTGCTGTCGGTGTAGGTGGTGATGGTAAGGTAAGGCTGTTCCTCCGAGTAGGAAGAAGACAGGACGCTGGCGCCGGAAGAGGGGTAGCGGCTCGGATAGGTGGAGTCCGATTCCGGTTCCGCCTCTTCCTCCGCGGCAGCTTCTGCGGCTGCCATGGCCTCCGCAGCCGCTCTGGCCTCTTGCGCATATTGTTCACTTTCCCGTTTCAGGGCTTCATTTTCTTCCGTAAGTGTCTGTTGTTCTTCTTTCAGCGAGGTGTTTTCTGCCGTCAGGGTCGTGACAAGCTGTTCCTGCTCGGAAAGTCTTGTGCGCAGTTCCGTCTGTACCTTGTGGGCAGTGGAGTACGTATATGCAAGCAATCCGGCGACCGTACAGGTAAGAAGCAGGATGACAAGCAGCAGGCGGATGGCCACGGTGGACAGCTGGAACTGCCTGCTGGTACGGCCCGTATTGGATATCAGGAGTATGGAATAGGATTCCCTGCGTTTATGCCTTTGATTGTTCATAACAAAAACCTCCTGTTTTTCATCATATCATAAAATTCTCATTCCGTCAAAAAACAAAAAGATGCCGGCGTATGCATGACCGGCATCTTTCATAAAGCGAAATCAAAGCTTCAGGTTCGCAAGAAGGGAACCGAGGTTTGTGGAGATGCTTTCGCTCTTGGGAAGCTTGTAGTCGCGGCCGGAGGGTTCTTCGTCCTGGGGCCGTTCGATCAGGGCTTTCATGCTGAGAGAGAGCTTGCCGTCTTTGATAGCGATGACTTTTACTTTGACAGTCTCCCCTTCCTTTAAGACCTTGGCAGGTGTGGTTACGCGCTTGTCAGAGATCTGGGATACGTGGACCAGTCCGGACAGACCGTTGTCCAGGCGGACAAAAGCGCCGTAGTCTTTGAGGGTCTCCACAACGCCTTCCATGACGTCCCCTACCTGAGTCTGTTCCATGGCAGATTCCCGTTTTTTCGCCGCTTCTTCTCTGGCTGCCTCTCTGAGCAGCTCTCTGGCAGAAAGAACCAGACGCTTTTTCTTCGGGTCTGCAGTGATGACGCGGACTTTGATCTTCTTGTGCAGCCATTCGTTCAGGTCTTCTACGTGCTCCAGGGAAAGCCGGGATGCGGGGATAAAGCCGCGGATTCCTTCCACATACGCGATGACGCCTGCGTTCACGACTCCGCCGACTTTCACGGTCAGAACGGTTTTCTCGTTCATATATTCTGTCAGGGCTGCCCATACAGGGTCCATCTCTTCGGCCTCCTGAGCGGTCTCCTGCGCAGCTTCCAAAGATGCTTCCAGTTCCTCAGACAGATCGGCCATCGTCATATTCTCTTCCGTATGCTCCTCTGTTTTTTCTTCTACTTTTTCTTCCATCATTTCTTCCATTTTTTCTTCCATGTTAAAAATCTCCTCGTATATAAATTTTGCCGCTGTCCCTATTATAGGGGGAAATGCAGAGAAAAGCAAATAGATTTTGCATTCTGCGGACTTTTTGTTACGTTTCATATTTGTGCTGTCCGGACGCCCGATGAGGGCAGATCATCCTTCCAGCCCCCGCTTAGTCAGAATTTTTCAGGACCAGATCGTGGAACACGTCGCCCCGCTCTTCAAAATTTTTGAAGATGCCGTAGCTGGCGGCGGCCGGGGAGAGGACGCAGGCCATGCCGGGGGCGGTAAGCGCCCGGGCGGCGTCCACGGCTTCTTTCAGGGAATCCACCAGAAGCAGGCGTTCTTTTCTGTGGAAATCCGGGTAGCGCTCCGTGATCTCCCGGTAGATGCGTCGTCCTGTGGCTGCCATGAGGATGATGTGAGGGACCGGGTCCGTGGACAAATAGGTGATCAGATCATCGTATTCGATACCCCGGTCCATGCCGCCGATTATTACCGATCCCACGTCCGGGATGCTTTTTAAAGCCTGGATCGTGGTGTCGCCGATGGTGGAGATGGAATCGTCATAGTAGCGTACCCCATCCTGCTCTCCAATGAAGCTTAGGCGGTGAGGGAGAGGCTCGTAGGTCCGAAGCCCGGAATCAAAATCTTCATCGGACAGACCCAGCATCTGGCAGATGGCGTAGTCAAAGGCGATGTCGATGTGGTTGTGATGCCCGAGCAGATGGATCTCTTTTGCCGGAATCTTGAATTCTCCTTGTTCAAAGCGGATACGGGTGCCGCTCAGCAGGACGTCCGCTGTGGAAAAACGGTCGGATACCGTATAGATCTGGGCGCGGCAGTAGTTTTTTGAGGGCATGGAGGACAGGTCGCATAACAGCAGATCCTCCTCCTCCTGGTGCAGATAGATCTGCTGTTTGGCATGGATATAGTTCTTCATGGTTCCGTAGTGATCCAGGTGTTCTTCATGGATATTCAAAAGCACCGCCACATGGGGAGAGACATGGATGTACTCCAGTTGATGGCAGGAGAGCTCGCAGACGATCAGGGTCTCATCGTGGATTTCTTCCAGAATATCGAAGGCGGGGATGCCGATGTTGCCGGCCAGGACGGCGTCCCGGCCGCATTCCTTCAGGATATGGTAGAGCAGGGTGGTGACGGTGCTCTTTCCCTTGGTTCCGGTGATGCCGATGATCTGCCGCCGGTAAGCCAGGAAGAAGACTTCCATCTGAGAGGTGAACCGGCAACGGTATTCGGACGGGTCTTTCGGAAGGACGATGCCAGGGCTTTTGAAGATCAGGTCATAGTCGTTCAGAGCGTCCATATAGGAGGGGCCGGACAGCATTTCGATGGAAGGGTCGCTTACGGCGGAAGAGAGATCCGCCTGGTCGGCGATGGCGAGAGAAGCGTAAGCCCCCGCCTGCAGGATGCGCTTTAAGGTCGAGCGGCCTTCCCGCCCAAAGCCCAGGATCAGGACCCGTTGGTCAGTGATCATATTTCTTAAGATGTCTAACAAGGCAGTTTCCCTCCATAGCAGGCTTCGGTCAGAAGGGCAAGAAAACTCTCCGGCAGAAGATGTGCGGGGTCATAATAACGGTCATAGCTGTGCCTCTTTGGGAAAGCATCGGCATAGATTGGCTGCTTCCGATACCAGGCAAAGAGGACGGGAAGCGGTGCTTCTTCCTGCTCCATGCGCTCGATGGCGAGACAGACGGCGGCATTTACTTCGTCCCGGCTGCCTACGCACTCGAAAGGCTTTTCACTTTGGACGCCGACGAGCTTTTCAAAGTCCTCCTGCATGGAAGGATCATTGCTCAGATCCCGTCCAAAGATTTCCACAAGCCTCTTATGGCTCAAGAACGGAGAGAGGATCAGGAAGACGAACAGACACTTGGGGCAGTGTCCGCACCAGAGATCCTGCTTGCTGCCCACGTTGCAGCTTCGGAATACTTCATGATAAGCGGGAATTCCGGCAAAATACTTCGCGATCTGGAATTCCGACAGGGGACGCAGCATGCTGAAATAATGAATGCCGCTGCCGATGTACGTTTTTTCATACCGGTGAAAATCCGACTCGAACTTAAAGCTTTTGGAGTACTGGTGGTTGACCGTGCTTCCGGCCACGGTGCTTTCGTTGGCGCTGGACTCGTTGGACAGGGCGATATAGGGAAGGTCCCACAGGTAGGCTGTGATCAGGGAGGAGAAGGCCACGAGGGCGGAAAATGGCGTGTGCCCGTTCAGATAACTTTCCTTGTTGAGCGAGAGCATCCGCGCATCCAGAGTTCTTTTGGCGTGGATGCTGTCTTCCATGGACAGTCCCGCGGCTTCGACGGTCTTCAAGGTGGCGCCTCTTGGATTGATGATATAGGTTTTTAAGGGCTGGCCGCTCTTTTTCAGAAGTTCAATCGTACAGGCGGAATCTTTGCCGCCGCCGATGGGGATCAGCAGGCCTTCTTCTGCCGTCACGGGCAGATCTTCCCCTTTTATTTCTTCCGCGTCCGAAGTAAGCTCCATAAAGTCATCCGGATCTGCGGATATGCGGTTGGTATAGAAGAATTCTCCCAGACCCAGATAATAAAGTTCCTTCCACCAGGCGATCTGCTCCCGGGTCAGAGATCCCGCGGATACGACGACCTTCGGCGGGCAGGCGATCTTCCAGTAGCTGATAAGCTCCACCATGCCAAGCCCGAAGATCATGGATCGGAGCGTGCGGCTGTCGCATCGCTCTTTTGGGAAAGAAGGGTCCCTGGGAAACTGCCAGGTCGGTTCGAAGACCGAAAGGCCGGGGATTTCAAAGTGGTAAGTGACTGCCAGATGAGTTCCGCAGTCCTGTATTTCGTAGTCTTTGTAGAGAAAGACAGGGTATGCCTTTCGACAGGATTCGTAAGTTTTCATAAGGTAAATACTCCTTTGGAGGCAGATTGATCAGCATCTATTCTAACATAGGAGGGGAAAAATGGAAAGGGGGCGGAAAGGAAAACAGGACGGCAAAAAGCGCGTCCTGTCTTACAAAAATCAGTAGATTTTTTTTGCGTGCACCACAAAGCGGTTCCGGCCCTGGTTGGTACAGGTAGAAAGGGTGATGACCTGATCCTCGGTACCGACGTCTACTCCCGTGTCAAAATGAGAGGAGTTCTTAAGATGATTAAGGAAGGCCTGATAGGTTTCCTCGGATACATTCTTCTCGTAGCCGATGGTGTAGCACTGGTCGGCAATGTCCGCCTGATAGCAGGAGAAGATCTGATAACAGTGGGAATTGTCCGCCAGGTCGATGTAGATGTAAGGGTGGGCCTGCCAGTAGTTCTTGGTGTTGTAGTTCTTCAGGATAGCGAACATGGAGCCGTCTTTCATGTTATGGCCGTAAATGATCGTATGCAGATCCGTGAAGTCTGGGCTGTTGAGCGCCTCCACGAAGATGCTTCCCACATGATTCTTCTCATTGCGGAAGGTGTGGGTGAGATAGTAGTCGTCATTGTCCGTATGTACCATGGGATAGCTGATGACCGTATCCGGAATCTCGATCCAGCCGACGGCCTCGGAGTTGATCTCCTTAAGGGAAGGCAGGTCAATTCGGGTCATGGGGACGAGAGCGGAGTCGGTCTCCTCTTCGGACTCCCCACCTCCGGAGCCCACGACGTCTTCCGGAAGTACCGGCTTGTCCAGCACATACTGCTGCAGTTCCTCGTATTCCTTGTCTCCGGAACGGTAGGTGAGGAAGATGGAAGCCAGCTTGTAGAGGCTGAACAGCAGAACGCAGACGAGAAGTCCGAGCACCAGGCCCTGGATCAGCCGACGCTTCTGACGTCTGCGCATGGCCTCCCTGGAGCGTCGTTTGCTACGGGAGGAGATGCGGTCGCCTTGTTTTGATGCAGAGTTCGTTCTGCGGGAATTGTTCTTTGTACTCATAGTATGATCACCTTTTCTGTTTTTATATTTTCAAATCTCATCCCTAGTCATCCCCGGCTTCCTTGCCTTTTCACGCAGCAGCTTCTCCAGCGCAAGGAATTCAAGTTTTTTCATAGATCATTACCCCATCCCTTTCGATTTTTTTTTTACTCATTGGAGACGCCGTCGTCAAGCTCTACAATATCAAATGAAAGGAGAGAGTGAACCTTTTCCTTTATATCCCAATAAAAGCCGTCGAGATCGCCGCCTCGGACGGCAAGGTCGATATCGCTTCTTTTGGTATGCGTACCTCTCGCGCGAGAACCGAAAAGTATGATATGTTCCATTTCATGTTTATGGGCAAATAATGTGATCTCTCTCAAAACTCTGTCAGGAATATTGTATTTTATATTTTTATTATATCATACTCGCCGTTTAATTGGAAGAATTTGTTGCGACGCGGTTCTTTCTCTTTTTCCGGATTTCTGCGGGGTTTTCTTGTATGCACTGAGAAAATCATATATAATAAGAGCAGGCATCGTGTGAGCAGCCGACTAGAAGGGAAAACCGTTTTGAGAAAAGGGTGATATAGGGATACGGCACGGAAATCAATTTTCCGCAAACAGAGTGAATAGTGTATAATAAGTTTCATG
>CAJUDY010000045.1 GCA_910584945.1 uncultured Lachnospiraceae bacterium
ACGGATAATGGAGCAGTTTGTTCACATTTTATTTACTCATGCGTTTGTCGTGACCATGAGAAATCTTTTTTAGAACCCTTTTTCTTTTAATTTTGACACGATCTGTATGTAAGTTTCCACCACGTCAAAACCTTTATAATCTTCCCGCTTCAAGTCAATAATGTCGCCATGAGAGATGCCCCTCAGGTGTGAGTTGGAAAAAACCCCCTGAAATTCTCCCCATTTCGCCGAAGTCACGCTGACCAGGCCGTCATTCTCTCCTTCCAGCGGCCGGATCATACAATAGGGAATTGAAAGCAGCAGATGACTGAAGAGATTCTTCATCTTTGACGTATAGCTCTGATAATACACCCCCGGCACATCCGGAACCTGACGATTGAACTCTTCGCTTTCCTTCGTGGAAAACTGATGCGTTGCCGTATAGAAGTCCGGATTCCGATCTCCGAATCTTAAGAAGGTCTGGTCAAAGCAGGCCGCGACCAGGCGGTACAGCCCATCCGGCAGCCGACAGGCGTAGTCCACAAAGCGGCAGCCCCGATGGGGCGTATTCATGGTGGTAAGAGACGCCACATAAGGCCCCATACCAAGCCTGGAGACCGCATATCTGGCGTCCAGGCCTCCTTTGGAGTGAGCGATGATATTCACCTTCTCACATCCGGTCTCCTCCATCACCTGAAGAATGCGCTTTTTGATATCTTCCGCATTATAGACAATGGTTCCGAAAGCCTCCTGATTGCCGTAATAGACTGTGGCTCCATTTCTTTTTAGCTCTCTTGGAATTCTTCCCCAGTAATTAAAATACCGAAGGTCTCGAAATCCGATACCGTGGACCATCACCAGCGGATACCTGGTCTTACACAAATCCGAATCCACCCGCAGCCTCCGAAGCGCCGCCTTCTCCTGTTCAAAATCGTATTCCTCATAGACCAGTCGGCAGGCATACAGAAGCACCGCCAGATTCAAGAGCGGAATCCACATGGTCAGAATCATCATGAGGCGGCGCACGACTCCCAAGCGCCGGGAGGTCAGGATCATCAGGCACACGCCCAGCGTCAGGAATAACGCGCAGCCCCCGAAGGCAAAGACGGCGTTTGCAGCCAAAAGAGCCGGACCAGGATCAAAGGGAAGGGCATGCTGGAAATAAACGCGAATGACCAGCAGAATTTCCACTGTCATGCCGTAAAGTCCGAAATAAACGAGTCTTCCGCCCTCTTTCATCATCTGCACCCGGAAACTGACGTCTTTTCGTTTGCTGTCCCGAAGGAAAACCAGATTTCCAAGCAGTAAAAGCAGCAAAAATCCTGGAATGGACAACTTCTGCCAAAGGAGCAGCCCTACACACAATGGAAGATTCAGCAGCAACGGCAGGCTCACTGCCAGCCAGAGTCTGGATAACCATTTTTTCATCTGTAATACTCCTCTATAAAAGAAAAGAGCGCCAACGACAGACGCCGGCACCCTTCTTCGATATTCCTTACACTCTGGACAGATATTCTCCGCTCCTGGTGTCAATCTTGATCTTGTTCCCGGTCTCCACAAACAGCGGCACATAGACCACGGCCCCGGTCTCCACGGTCGCCGGTTTGGTAGCGCCAGTGGCGGTATCGCCTTTGAAGCCCGGCTCGGTATCCGTGATTTCCAACTCCACAAAAAGCGGCGCTTCCACTGCGAAGACGTTGCCGTTGTGAGAACAGATCTTCACCATCTCGTTCTCTTTGACAAATTTCAATGCGTCTCCCACGTCGTCGCTGTTCAAGGCGATCTGATCGTAAGTCTCCGTATTCATAAAGTGGAACAGATCTCCGTCGCTGTACAGATACTGCATGTCCACACGGTCAATCCGGGCTGCCGGGAACTTCTCCGTAGGACGGAACGTCTTCTCAACGACGCCTCCATTGATAATGTTCTTAAGTTTGGTTCTCACAAAAGCCGCGCCTTTTCCCGGCTTTACATGCTGAAACTCCAAGATCTGATAAACGTTACCCTCGATCTCCAATGTAACGCCGTTTCTGAAATCACCTGCTGAAATCATTCTGATTTTCCTCCTTACTGTTATGAAGGGATAACACACTCCCCACACTTTCTACTATTCTACAATAGAACGGCATGGATTTCAACTGTTATTTAATCCATCTGCACCGATATTCCGCCCCGTCTCTCCGAAGGCTGCACCACCACGGAAACCGGCTGGTTGCCGCTCCACTCAAAGGCATAGGACTCTCCGGACGCCTGACCGATGAAGTTCTTCCAGGAGATATCCGCCTTCACCTGAGGATCACAGTAGCCCTGTCCCATCCAGCAGATCACGGCGTCCGGGTCCACAGAAATGGTATTGCGGCTCTCTACATTGCTCAGCACAATGGGATTCCCGTCCGTGAGGATTGCCACATAGGCATTGCTCCCGTTGCCGGTTAAGAGAGAGGTGGCAAGACCTTTCTGGGACAGTACCCCGCAGCCGATGAACCGCACTTCATATTTGCAGTCCTGGGTAAACGCCAGGATATTCTCCGATTCCACGGAGATCATCTCCCCGAAAGCCAACTGATAGATGAATACATGCTGGCTGTTGCAGGCGTAATACGTCACCGAATCTCCGTTCATATTCACCTTCATCAGCGGAATGTTCTCCCCGGTTACCCGCCGGACAAGCGACCCTAAAGCCGCCTGTGCCAGACTGCCCTGAGGACCTAACAGCACCTTTTCAAACCGGTAATTCTTCCCGCCCGCGCTGTCTCCTGCGATAAAAGACCCTGCTTTGGTAAAAAGCACATCGCTTCCGCTGCAGGTTACCTTCAAAGTTAATTCGTTGACTGTCTCAAAAGAAAGCATCTTTGTTCTTATCCCCTTTCCTCACTCAGCTCACCGCAACGCCATACAGTCCGCACAGCCCGGCAAGATCCTTCGCCACTCCGTTCCCGATTCCGTGAAATTTCCAGTTGCCGCCATGAAGATACAGTTCCCCGATCATCATGGAAATGACGTTGGCATAGTAATCCGTCATGGCAAAACTCGCCAATTCTTTCTGACTGCCATGCTCCAGAATCCGGATATAGGCGTCTTCCAGCATCCCGAAGTTCAGCTTTTTCTCAAATGCCTCGTTGATGGTCAGCACAAACACCACCTTCTTCACCGCCGGATGAAGCCGGGTAAGGTCCATACGGATCACCTCCCGGTCCGTCTTGCCGTCAACCTCGAACACGGTGCTGCCGTCGGGGCTTTTCGTCTGTCCATAGAAGACAAACCAGTCGTCCCCGATGACTTTTCCGTTCTCGCCCAGCAGAAAAGCCGACACATCCACATCGCATTCGGCGTTCTTACTGTTCCAGCCCAGACAGACATCCAACTGACGGAGTTCTCCTACGGAGGACAACGCGATTTTCTGCCCCTTTAGAATCGTCCTCTCCAGTGCAGGAAGCCGCATCCTGGAAGGCGGCGCAGTCATATGCCCTCCAGAAGCTTCGCCAGACGGCGTCCTTTTCCCTGCTTCCCGCTTCTGTACCGGGGACGTCCCCTTACTTCTTTGCAGTTCAGCGATATTCCCTGCATGCACAATCTGTCCGGTCTTTAACCCGTTCATCGACCGGAGCGTGTCTTTGTTCCAGGCCCCCCTGGTTTTCATTGGAATATGGATCATCACTTTTTCTCACCCAAACCTTCGCGTCTCCTGTTCGATAATCTGTACCACATGTCGGACGCTCCGCCCGTCTGTGCGCACTTCGATATGTGCCGCCTGACGGTACAGCGCCTCCCGTTCTCTCATCAGCTGTTCCACTTTCTGCTTTAAATCGCCGCCCTTTAACATCGGGCGGCTTCCATCATTCTTGATCCGCTCCAGAATCGTCTCCTTCGCGGCGGTCAGATAGATCACGCAGCCAAGTTCCCTTAAAAGCCTTCGGTTCTCCTCCCGGACCGGCATCCCGCCCCCTGCGGAGATCACGCACGGACTGATATCTTCCTGCATGCGCTTTAGCAGATCCGTCTCCAGCCTTCGGAAATACGGCTCCCCCTCCTGAGCGAAGAGATCCGGAATCGCACGTCCCTGCTCCTTCACAATCCGCTCATCCGTATCCACAAACTGCATCCCTTTTTCTCTGGACAGCAATTTTCCCACTGTGGTCTTTCCCGCTCCCATGAACCCGATTAAGATTATCTTCTTCATCCTCTACTCCACCATCTTCCTCAGCTCGTCCATAAAGGTATTCACATCCTTGAACTCCCGATAGACGGACGCGAACCGCACATAGGCCACAGAATCCAGGGCCTTCAGCTTCTCCATCACCACTTCTCCGATCTCCCGGGTAGAAATCTCCCGCACCTCTTTGTTAAAGATAAACGCTTCCACCTCATCCATCAGCTCTCTTACCTGGTCCGCGGATATCGGACGCTTATGGCAGGCTCGGAGGATGCCCGATTCGATCTTGGAACGATCGTAGGTCTCCCGGTTATTATCCTTTTTGATCACAATGACCGGGATGGTCTCTACTTTTTCATAAGTTGTAAAACGTCTGCCGCAGGTGTCGCACTCTCTTCTGCGCCGGATAGATTCCCCGTCATCCGCCGGCCTGGAGTCGATCACTCTGGTATTGATTCTTCCGCAATATGGGCACTTCAAACGAACACCTCCCTGTTAGAATTCTGCCATTCTTTTACAGTTTTATTTCTTTCAGTATATATCATAGCAGACTTTTCTGTCAATGAAAGCGTGTTGCCAACCCGGCTTTTTGCATAGATTATTAGAAAGAGATGAGAAAAGGAACGACATGCGTTTTTGTGAATTAAAAGAGAAGGATGTCATCAACCGCTGCGACTGCAGGAAACTTGGAAAAGTATGCGACCTGATTCTAGATGAATGCAAGGGCTGCATCAAAGCCTTAATTGTCCCCGGGCCCTTCCGCCTGCTTAACATCCTCGGCCCTGACCAGGAATACATCATTCCCTGGAATAAGATCTGCCAGATCGGACCGGATATTATACTGGTGGAAGTCTGTGAAGCCGACGTGCTTTGTCCGAAGAGACGCACTGGGCCTTTGGTTTCCTGATACACAAATTTTGCCATTTTTTATTTGGATTCCTTTTGCATAAGCAGAATTTTTTGGGAAATCCTTTTATTAAACGATGCTGCAGGAGGAAAATCAATGGTTGTGAACAAGGTTGAAATCTGCGGAGTCAATACATCCAAACTACCGCTTCTTACCAATGAAGAAAAAAAGATGCTCTTCGAGCGTATTCAGAAAGGGGACAAAGAAGCCAGAGAGCTGTACATCAAAGGGAACCTCCGCTTGGTCCTAAGCGTCATCAAGCGTTTCTCTTCCAGCAGTGAAAACGTAGACGATCTTTTCCAGATCGGCTGTATCGGGCTGATGAAGGCCATCGACAACTTTGACTGCACCATGGACGTGAAGTTCAGCACCTATGCAGTGCCCATGATCATCGGAGAGATCCGGCGTTATCTGAGAGATAACAACAGTATCCGCGTCAGCCGGTCTCTTCGGGACACTGCCTATAAAGCGATCTACGCCAAGGAAAATCTTCTGAAAGAAACTTCCCGGGAACCTACCATCCAGGAGATCTCCGACGCCATTGGAATCCCCAAGGAAGACATCGTCTATGCCCTGGACGCCATTCAAAGTCCTGTGAGCCTTTATGACCCGGTCTACACAGAGGGCGGCGACACCCTCTATGTCATGGACCAGATCAGCGACCGCAAAAACAAAGAAGAAAACTGGGTGGAGAATCTCTCCCTCTCCGAGGCCATGAAGCGCCTAAGCCCCCGAGAAAACCACATCATCAATCTGAGGTTCTTTGAAGGAAAGACCCAGATGGAAGTAGCGGAGGAAATCCATATCTCCCAGGCCCAGGTCAGCCGACTGGAAAAAAACGCGCTGAAAACAATGAAAAGTTATTTAAAATAGTTTATTCGTATTTTACAATCTCTTTTTTCAGCCGTCCGATGATTTTCTTTTCCAGCCTGGAAATATAGGACTGGGAGATACCCAAAAGATCCGCCACTTCCTTCTGGGTCATCTCCCTCCCCGCAGGATGGGTCAGTCCAAACCTCAGTTCGATGATGGTTTTCTCCCTCTTAGAGAGTTTCGACAGCGCCTTTTTCAAGAGCTTGCGTTCCACTTCGTTCTCCAGATCCCGATAGATAATGTCCTCATCCGTCCCTAAAATATCTGACAAAAGCAGTTCATTGCCGTCCCAGTCCACATTCAGCGGCTCATCAATAGACACTTCCATGCGGACCTTGCTGTTTCTCCGAAGGTACATCAAAATCTCATTTTCGATACATCTGGACGCGTACGTCGCCAGTTTGATATTTTTATTTCGATTAAATGTGTTGATAGCCTTGATCAGACCGATCGTTCCGATGGAGATCAGATCCTCCACTCCCACCCCCGTATTATCGAATTTCTTCGCGATGTATACAACCAGCCGCAGATTGTGTTCAATCAGTTTCGCCCTCGCCTGCTCCTCCTGCTCGGTCTCCAATCCCAGGATCGCCCGGCTCTCCTCCTCCGCGTTCAAAGGCGGCGGCAGGATCTCCGCCCCGCCGATGTAATGAATCTCCCCTTTTCGGGAAAAGAACATGCTTTTGAATTTTGGCGCCACCTTTAGCTGAATCTGATGTGGTATCGTTACCTTAATGATCATAATGCCTCCTCTTATGAGGAAAGCAGGTCCCGATGAAGTATAAGTTGATACTGTTTGCTCTTCCCTGGCATACGCGCGATCATCGGACAAAGAATCTTCCGGTCTTCTCCCCCAAAGACAAACTCCATCCCATCCAGCACATAAGCCTCCAGAATCCCATGCTCTCCTATGGTATCATAGGGAATCATATGGGGAAGGTTCTCTTTCCCGGATTCCTGAAGAAGCGTTTCCAAAACCTTTCCGTCCAGGATACTGACTGCCCTCTGACTGATCGGATCATACAGACTGTTGCCGGTATCATACAATGCTTCCACGAGCATCCGGCATCCGCCGTGATGCAGGAGAACAGAGAAGGACCTCTCTCTCTCCCTTCTTCTGTTTCTCCATATGTATTCCGCTGCCATCATCGTCATTGCAGATATACTGCTAAAAATCGCGAACCATAACCCGCTCAGTCTGTGAAACTGCCCCAGATAGGCAAGAATCCCATTCAGCAGGAAGCTTTCCAGATAGAGGCAGCCCACGCGCCCCCAGAAATGCTTTCTGACCGGACAGGCAATCCCTGTCATGACTGCCGCCAGGAATACGGACCCCAGGATATAACCGATCCCGGACAGCCATGCCGATGCAACGTACATAAGACAGACTCCCAGACTGCCTGTCACCGCCGCCGCCGCTATACGATACCACTTTATGGTTTCCTGATCTGCCCAGACAGTCAGAAGCAGCAGCAGCCCGTTCATCCAGAGATTTTTAACAAACAGTACATCTACATAAACTTCATAGTACACTTGCCACCCTCTCTCTTATGGTAATCACCATTATAAAAAGAAGAGACTGCAATCTTTGTCAGATTCTGCCACAATATCGGTCTTTTTTTTCTCCAAATCCTCCCATAAAACGACAAAAAAGAGACAGTCGGTACCATAAAGCCTGTCTGTCTCTTTCAAAAACTGCTTATGCTCCATCCATGATCTTTAATAACTCTGTCATGGAATCCACCGGAATCTGTCCGGGGGCGGACGCCGTCCCCGCAGAGGCGAAGGTCATAGCCGAGCCGGTAAGCCCTCCGCAGATCCGGCTTAAGAGTCCCATCTTTCCCATGGACATGGTGACCACAGGAATTCCAAGCGCCTGCTCCGCCCAAAGCGTCACTTCAAGAAGGTTCAGTACATCCTGACGTTCCACGGGCATCACCGCAAGCTTTGCCGCGTCCGCTCCCAATTCCTCCATCCGCCTGAGACGCCGACGCATCTCTTCCACCGGAGGGGTTTTTGCAAAGTCGTGATTCGAAGCAATCACCCGGGACCCCGCCCTTTGTACCGCGCCGATCAGTTCCCTGCTCTTTCTCTCGTCAAAAAAAACTTCCACATCCACCAGATCTGCACCCTGGGAAGCTGCTGTCTGGTTAAGCTGCGCGTAATCGTCAAAGGCGGCCGCCCCATTACCGCCCTCCCCTTTTGTCCGGAAAGTAAAAAGGAGCGCCTTCTCTCCAAGCCGCTCCTTAAGCCCTTGAAGCGTCCTTTGCATCTTACCGGCCCGAAACACCTCTTCATAAAAATCCGCGCGCCATTCCACCAGATCCACGGGAAGCCCGGCGATCTCCTCTGCTTTCGCCCAGATCTTTTCTCTCTCTTTCTCCACGATCGGGACACAGATTTTCGGCGCTCCCTGTCCGAAGATCTGCGTCCCAATCCGAAACCCTTTTTTCATAATCGCGATCCATTCCTTCTTTCATCCGGCGCGGAAATACTTTTCCTTTATCAACTCCGCGGGCATCTCTTTCCCGGTCCACAGTTCAAATGCGTACGCTCCCTGATACAGCAGCATATACATCCCGTTGAACACAGGGCATCCGGCCTCTTTTGCCATTCGAAGAAGCTTTGTCTCCCTGGGATTGTAGATCACATCCGACACAATCAGTCCCCCATGCAGAAAAGTCGAATCCGGCACCAGGCAACCGTCCTCATGCGGACTCATGCCGACGGAGGAAGCGTTCACCAGAATCCGGCTCTCCTGGATGCTCTTCTTCATCTGCTCCCGGTCCTGCAGTTCGTACATCCGCACCTGACATTTTATCCGTCCATTGATCCGGTCCACCACTTCCTGTATGGCGTCCCAGGATTTTCCTTTTCTGGCCAGCAGATCAATCTCTGACACGCCGTCCAGGGCCGCCTGAGAGATGATGGAGGCCGCCGCGCCTCCCGCTCCCAAAAGAGTCATCTTCTCTCCGATGATCTCATAACCTGCGTCCCGAACCGCCGCCATATATCCTTTTCCGTCCGTATTGTATCCGGTAAGCACACCATCCTCCTGAACCACCGTATTGACCGCACCGATCAGCTGCGCTTCCGGAGAAAGCCGGTCCGCCCGCTCGTACATCAGCCTTTTATGAGGCATCGTACAGTTAAAGCCCCGGGCGTTCATAACCGTCAGGGCGTCCACTACCTGGCAAAATCGCTCCGGCGCCACATCAAAAGCCAGATACACATAATCTAGTTTGTGATAAGCAAACGCCTCGTTGTGCATGGCGGGCGATATACTGTGCGCCACCGGGCTTCCCAGCAGGCAGATCAGTCCCGTATGTCCTGTAATCATCTGTTTCACTCCTCTCCCGACGCATACAAACAAAGCTGTTGTCTCCAACAGCCTTGTCCGGTTCTCTATCTGTTTTTCTGGAAAAACTGGGGAATCTTAATCTCCTGGGCTTCCACTGTGCTCTCCGGTGCCTTGAAGGTCTTAAGTCCCGGAAGCGGCTGTACCACCGGCTTCCTTGGCTCCGCTGGCTTTCCATACCCGGTCGTCTGTGCGGTCCCGGCGCCTGCAGGCTGCACCACCGTCGGCCGATAGGAAGAGTAGGACGCTTTCCCTCCATTCTCCTGAAGGCCGGTGGCAATCACGGTAATGCTGACTTCATCGGAATTGCTTGCGTCGTACATGGCGCCAAAGATGACATTGGCCTCTTCGCCCACCTGCTCCTGCACGTAGCTTGCGGCTTCATTGGCGTCAATAAGGGAGATATCTCCGGAAACATTGATGATCACATGGCTCGCACCGGAGATCGTCGTCTCCAGAAGCGGACTGGTAATCGCCTGCTTGACTGCCTCCAGGGCTTTGTCATCCCCTCTGGCCGTACCGATACCGATATGCGCGATCCCCTTGTCCGTCATGACCGTCTGCACATCCGCAAAGTCCAGATTGATCAGAGCCGGGAGATTGATCAGATCCGTAATTCCCTGTACCGCCTGCTGCAATACCTCATCCGCTTTTTTCAGAGCCTCAGGCATGGTCGTCCTGCGGTCCACAATTTCCAGAAGCTTATCGTTGGGAATCACGATCAGCGTGTCCACCGACGCTTTGAGCTTCTCGATGCCCATGAGCGCATTGTTCATCCGCTGCTTTGCCTCAAACCGAAAGGGTTTGGTCACTACACCCACCGTGAGGATTCCCATCTCTTTCGCCGCTCTTGCCAGAACCGGTGTGGCGCCGGTTCCGGTTCCGCCGCCCATCCCGCAAGTCACAAAGACCATATCGGCTCCCTGGATCGCATCTTTCAATTCTTCAATGCTTTCTTCCGCTGCCTTTTCGCCGATCTCAGGCTTTGCGCCCGCTCCAAGCCCTTTGGTCAGCTTTTCCCCGATCTGAATCGCCGTCGGGGCTTTACAGAGCTTCAGTGCCTGCTTGTCCGTGTTCACACCGATAAATTCCACTCCGCCAATCTGTTCTTCTACCATTCTATTTACAGCATTATTACCTGCTCCGCCTACACCAATCACGATGATGCGGGCAGCTGCTTCAGTCTCATTCGTCATGATTTCCAACAAGGTCATATCCTCCTTATAAACAAACACTCACCCACGCTTTTTGAAAGTTAACAAGTCTATCATAGCTTCTTTTTTTCAAATGCGCAACCTATTTTTCATTTTTTTCATGCTTTTTTTACTGCTGTTTATTGGCTTCCAGAGAAATATGCATGCTTTCCTCCGTATAATTTTTCATATCCAGTGTGCCGGACTTGTCCGCAAGATCAGGCTCCAGCTGTTTGATCCTCGCAATTTTTTCTTCCAGATGATCGCCGGCGCCCAGAGAAATCCGTACCTCTTTCAGTTTCAGATTCAGTTCCCCTCCGCTGGCAAAGCGGATCTCGTCCAGATTCAAGTCGTACTTTTTCAAAAGCTGCGTGATGTCCAGAATCGTGTCAAAGATCTTCGGGTCTTCCACGTTCAGGGGCTGATACATGACAAGCTGATCAAAATACAGCCCACGGATCATGGGAACTCCTTCCATTTGTTCGTCGGAACTCTCCACCACCGTCCCATTTTTATCAAAGTAGACATTTCTCCCAAGATAGCGGACATAACCTACGATGCTTTTCTCATAGACCCGGATGCGGATGCTGTGGGGAGAATCAATCGTCACTTCAAAGTCATCCACAAACGGAATGACCGGATGCTCTCCATATCTATAATGTAGATACAGGTACAGGGTATTTCTCTGATAACCGTCGCCCAGAACAAAGTCCACGATCTCCTGATTGCTGTAATACTCATTTCCGGTGACGGTCACCTCTGTGATTCGAAATATTCCGCCAACAGCTAAAAGCAGTACTGCCGTCACCGCCAGTACTGCTGCCGACACCAGGATTCGCCTACGGATTTTCTTTTTTGTTTCCTGCTCCTGCATTGATTTCCTTTACTCCAAGTTTTTTCAAATCTTCATTTATATTTTCGTAACCACGGCAGACATACTCCATCCCCCGGATGAAAGTCTCTCCTTCCGCCGCCAGAGCCGCCATGATGAGGGCCGCCCCGCCCCGCAGTTCTCTTGCCTCCACCGTCGCTCCATGCAGTCTGTCGTCCCCGTCAATCAGCGCAAAGGACTCTTCACTGGCAATCGACGCCCCCATCTTCCTGAGTTCCTCCACAATCTGAAAGCGGGCCTCGAAGATCTTTTCCTCTATAAAGCTGATTCCCGACGCCGTGGACAGCGCTGCCATCAAAGCAGACTGCAGATCCGTGGGAAAACCCGGAAACGGCGCGGTCACCACATAGGGAATGGCTTTTAACTGTTGATCCATACGCACATAGATCCAGTCTTCCTCCGCCTCCACCACTGCCCCCATCTGTCCTAGAAGCCCTGGAAGATTCCCCAAATGACTCAGAGGGACATGGAGAAGTCTCACTTCTCCCCGGGTCATGGCGGCTCCGAACAGATAAGTTCCTGCCACAATCCGGTCGGACGGCACGATATACTCCGCCGCATGCAGCTTCTCCACTCCTTCTACGGTGATTACCGGCGTTCCTTCTCCCCGGATTTTCGCCCCCATCTTCCTTAAGAAGCACGCCAGTTCCACGATCTCCGGCTCCATGGCCGCCCCATGGATCACGGTAACCCCCTCTGCCAGCACCGCCGCCAGAAGGACATTCTCCGTCGCTCCCACGCTGGGAAAACCCAGATATACCGGGGCGCCGTGCAAAAGCGCTGCCTTTCCCAAAAGCGTGTGTTCCTGATGCTCGAAAACCGCCCCCAGCTGCTCCAGCCCTCGAAGATGCAGGTCGATCGGACGTTTTCCGATGGTGCAGCCCCCCGGATAGGGAATCTCAACCTGATGCATCCGTCCAAGGATGCTGCCCAGCAGCGTGACGGTGGACCGCATCTTACCCGCGCCGTTTCCGGACACCCGATAATTCCGGAGTTCTCTTGTATCTACGATCAGCATATGCCCTTCCCAGTAAGCTCTGCATCCGGCATCAATCAGAAGCTCCAGCATATGCTCCACATCTGAAATCTTGGGACAATGATGCAGGATGAAGATTCCTTTTCCCAGTACCGTTGCCGCCAGAATCGGCAGCGCTGCATTTTTTGAGCCTTGTATCAGTAATTCCCCATGCATTCTCTGAGGGCCTTTGATGTACAGTTCATTTCTGTCCAAACCTTTTTCCTCCGAACCCGTTGCCAGGTCTGCCATTATATACCAATATATGCAGATGTCCGGTCAATGGTTACGGTTCACGTCGTTTATGGTAACGTCAGTGTTCCTTCTTTAACTGTCTGGACACATTCAGAATCAATCCGATCTCCGACAGAAGAAACACCACAGAGGTTCCCCCATAGCTGATAAAGGGCAGCGTGATCCCCGTATTCGGTATAGTATTGGTCACCACCGCAATATTCAGAATGACCTGTATCATGATATGCCCCATCACCCCCGCGGCCAGAAGCGCTCCAAAAAGCTCCTGGATATGGGTGGCGATCACCATCAGCCGCCAGATCAGAAGGCCGAAGAGTAGAATTACAAGAAATGCCCCGGCAAGCCCAAGCTCCTCGCAGATAATCGAAAAGATCATATCGTTCTGGGCTTCCGGCACAAAACCCAGCTTCTGCATACTTCCCCCAAGACCTACCCCAAAGATTCCGCCGGAACCGATGGCATAAAGCCCCTGCATGGTCTGATAGCCCTTCTCGTACAACTCCGGATTCCGCCAGATCGCAAGGCGCTCCAGCCGGTAAGATTCGATGCTTAAGAAAATACCTACAAACCCCACGCCCAGCCCTCCAAGCCAGACAAAAGGCAGAAATCTGGGATTGGCAATAAAAATCAGGATCACCGCAATCCCCAGGATAATGATCGCCGTACTCAGGTTGTTGGTTCCCACAAGTCCCACAATGGGAAGTACCTGAAGAATCACAAAGAGCATATACCGCCAGGACTTCATATGAGATGCGTTCTTGCTGACAATGGAAGCCAGAAGCACCACCACTGCCAGCTTGGCAAACTCCGAAGGCTGAAAGGAAAGGGGCCCAAGAGACAGCCATCTTTTGGAACCGTTGTACTCATCTCCGATAAAAAGAACGGCAGTGGACAGAGCCAGGGATATCAGGTACCCAATCCCCGCAGCCGGACGCCACCTACGGTAATCCACCTGGGATACCAGATACATGGCCATCAATCCGATGCTGGTGGCAAAAAACTGTTTTTTTAAATAATAAGCAGGGTCAGCGAACTTGACCCTGCCATTGTAGGCACTGGTACTGTAGAGCACGACCAGTCCAAATACAACCAGAATCAGAACCAGGACCAGAAGCACATAGTCAACCGAATCTTTTGTATCTGTCTGTCTCCTGACTGCCATGCTGCGCCTTTCGGAATCCGGTTTTTCTTCTCTATATGATTCTATGCCGGTAATTCCATGATCAGAACATCTAAATTCCTTCCAGGGCAATCAGGCAGCAAAGCGCGGTGACAATGGAAAATACCGCCACTACCCTTGTCTCCGACCAGCCGCTTTTTTCAAAATGGTGGTGGATGGGCGCCATCTTAAAGAAACGTTTTCCATGGGTCGCTTTAAAGTAAGTCACCTGAATGATCACCGAGAGAACCTCCACCAGGTAGATCAGTCCCACGATCGGTATGAATAGAGGCAGGCGAAGCATATAGGCGGCAGACAGCACAAAACCTCCAAGGGCCAGAGATCCGGTATCTCCCATGAACACACTGGCCGGATATACGTTAAACAGGAGAAATCCCAAGAGCCCTCCGGTCACCGCTCCGGTCACCGGCGCGATCCCGCTGCCGGTTCCGACAGCCACCACCGTGAAGAATACCGCCACCATCACCGTCACGCTGGAGGCAAGGCCGTCCAGACCGTCCGTAAAGTTCGTGCCGTTCACGGTCCCGATGGCAGCCGCGAACAAAAGCGGTATGGAGAGCATGCCCAAATCCAAGTATTTTCCGCCGCTGAAAGGAATCAGCATCAGAAGATCCACATTGGAGACAGAAACCATATACCAGGCAAAGATCCCGGTCACGAGGATCTGCCCCGCCATCTTCTGGCCGGGCGTCAGACCTTCTGAGCGCCGGAGTACTACCTTAATATAATCGTCCAAAAAACCGACAATCCCGAAACCAACGGTAACAAATAAGACCGGAATGATCTCCGGGGCCTCTTTCAGATAAAGAAGAGAGGTCACTATCACTCCCAGCAAAAAAATCAGACCGCCCATGGTCGGCGTTCCGTTTTTTTTCAGATGAGATTCCGGACCGTCATCGCGCACGGTCTGCCCCACCTTTAATCTACGAAGGATCGGAATGATCACCGGCCCTGCTGCAGCGCTGATCAGAAAAGATACGATCACCGGAATCGCCACACCAACTTCCATCATAACTTCACACCCCTTTACATGCTTATTCTTTTTGAGTATACGTCTTTTTTCCAGAATTATCAACCATTTCAAAGATTTTTCAATTCACTCTTGATTTTTTTTCTTTTCCGGTATATAATGACATTGTTTGCAGGATTAGTACATCGGTAGTATGTCAGCTTCCCAAGCTGAAGAGGCGGGTCCGACTCCCGTATCCTGCTTTTTTTCATGCCCTTTCTCTGTGTTTTTCAAAATTTTTTTAAAACCTGAAATAATTTTATTTACAAATTTTACAAATAATGATACTCTTTTATCATCAGTTATAGAAGGAGGGCCCGGCGAATGGCAAGAGGCATAAGAAAACCAGTAACTTACACCGGCAAAGCAGCAAAAATTCATGAAAAGGTACTCAAGCTGGAAGCGGATCTGAAAGCTGCAAAAGATGAATTGAAAGCTGCGTATAAAGAACAGTTGAAAGAAGAAAAGCTTGCAAAGCAAAAGGCAGAAAAAGAAAACAAAGAAAAATTATTAAAAGTGATCGAGGAGTCCGGCAAGTCGGCGGAAGAGATCATGGAACTTTTGAAAAACAATTCCTGATTATGGAAATATAAACAGGATGGTCGAGTTTTTATACTCTTCCATCCTGTTTGCTTATCATTATTTCTTATTCCACACAAATATTTTTTTTGCATTTTTTCCTACCGTGTCCACATAGTATCCTCTGCACCAAAAATGTCGATTGCCATACTTGTATTTGAGATTCGCGTGTCTCTCAAATATCATCAGGGTACTTTTTCCTTTTAAGTACCCCACAAAATCTGACACACTCATCTTCGGCAGTATTTCCACCAGCATATGGACATGATCCAGACAGGGGAGGTTTTTTACACAACGCTAAAGCTATTTCAACCACCCGCAGAGCAGGTGGTTTATTCCTGTGTCCCTTCTTCGGCGTCCGGGAGCACTTCTCTTTCGATTCCCAGATAAGGCAGAATGTTTTCAAAGATGTTTTTCACCACCGGCGCGCAGACGGTTCCGCCGTAGTAGATCCCCTGGGGATCATGAACGATGCAAAGAGCCAGTACCTGAGGATTGTCTGCCGGTGCGAAACCTACAAAGGAAGAGATGTATTTGTGAGCGCTTCTTGGAAGGGTCTGGGAAGTCGCCGTCTTTCCTCCGATGCGATAGCCTTCAATGTACGCTTTTTTACCGCCACCCTCGGATACTACTTTCTCCAGAATCTCCCGCATCTGGGCGGACACTTCCTCGCTCACCACTCCCTCTTTCACCCCATAAGAAAATTCCCGGAGGGTGTTTCCATCCTGGTCCTGAATTGCCACACCAAAGTGCGGCGTTACCCTTTTTCCTCCGTTGACCACAGAGCTTACCATGGTAGCAAGCTGCACAGGAGTGATCTGAAAAGACTGGCCAAAAGTCATAGTCGCCAGCTCCACTTCCCCAATGTTGTCCAGATTGTGCATGATCGTGGACGCCTCCCCCGGAATATCGATACCAGTCTTCTCCAGAAGATGATAGCTGGCAAAGTATTCATAGAACATTTCTGGGCCCATGCGCAGACCCATGGTCATTAGGGCTGGATTACTATATATTCAATATAACATGAATATTGATAAATATGCCAAAAGGGGTTGTCTTTTTCTGACAACCCCTTATCACAAATAAATTTACAATCCAAACCAGTTTCTTATATCACAATACCAAATCACAAAATCGACAACAATACCTACCAAACAAAGCAAATTAAAATAGAACACATATGGAAGTCTCTTCCGTATTTTATTCAACTTCCAGCATTTATGTTCACAAGAACAATCTGGAGTCTCACAGTTTGCATATATATTCCGATCTATAATCTTGCCCACCATATACATTAAAAGGAAAATCGTATTGAAAATAACCATGCCACAGATAATTGCCACCAAAGCGACCGCTTCATAATGCTTTGCTTCATTTACAGATGTCATTACACCTCCAAGAAACGTAAAACCTCCTGAAAATGTTACAACAACGGCTGCGAAAATACTTAGTACGGCAATCAATTCCGTCTGAATGGATGATGCTTTTTTAGACGCAATTTTTAATTCTTCTTTTGCATCTGATAACTCTTCCTGAATCGAAGTTGCCTGCTCAGACGCCTTTTGCAGCTCTTTTTCTGCATTTGACATCTTCTCATTCAAAACAATGCTTTTAGATTCAACATCTTTAATCTTCTGTTCATTTGAAGAATAATAACTCCAACGTGCAATTTCAAGATTTAAATGATCACACAGTTTTTCAAGATGCACATATAGCGCCTTAAACTCTTTTTGACCAGATACAAAATCAGTTTCAACAAAATCACGCAGAGTCTCAAGATTGTCAGACAACAAGTCTACATTATGTTGATTATCTTCACGCGAAATTTCCAGAATAATCGGGAAAAAACTTGAATAATTATGACGGAAACCGCCCTTGTAAAGTTCAAGCAGCGTCAGTGCCATTTCACGTTTCTCAGTATCATTATCAAGAAATTTCTCTGACAAATCATATATACATTTTTCAAGATCTTTTTGTCGTCTTTCTTTCTCTTTTGCAAGCACTTGATCAACCAACTTCTTTCTCAATGATCAGGGAAAACGGGATAACTCGCCTGTTTCCAAAACCATCTTTATAAATTTTATCCCAGGCGCTACCCTTCTTATGAGTCTTAGAAACCAGCACACTTGCCGGAACATCAATATAATCATCAATCAAATCATCCAAAATCCTCTGGTCATTGTTTTTTATCTTTGATGTATATTCTGCAAAAATAGGACGCCCCCCATATGAGCAATATTCATAATACACTTCAGGCACAACTGGTCCAAGCTGCCAAGCACAAATATCATCAAGAAACAGTTTTCTGTTTGTTTTTTTATAGAAATCAACCCATAAAAAATAAAGCATCTTCTGTAACTTAAGATTGCTGATAGCCCTTCCTTTTTCAGAACACCTTGTTATGATGTACTTGGCCACTTCCATTGCATTATACCTCATGTCCATCCCCCTTTCGCATTTCTCTTCCATATTATTCTTTTGTTTATTAAATCATACCACATTCCTCTTCATTTTTCAATAAAATGTGGAAAACTATGTGGATTAGCTGTTGATTTCATGTTGATATTCTCCAAAACATCTCATAAATTTCTCTTTCCAGTTAAATAATAGAACATTTGTTCTCATTTGTCAAGACACTATCAAAAACAAAAAATGCAGTGCAAACCCATTACTGAATCTGCACTACATAACTATCCGATTCTAAAACTCTGCCACCACATGAAACCGCCTGTCATGCTTTTCTTTCCCTTTTAATACAGTTCGATATGCTGTCTCACTGTCGATCTTGAAGGTAAATTCCAGCACAGGCGGGGCTCCTTCACTACTCTGTCCCATGAACGCCATCATGACATCCGCCACAGCGCCGGCCACGCCAGAGGACACGGCTTCCACGATCTGGTCATTGTTGGCCACCGCGGACCGGCTCCCGATGCGACCGATCATCTCATTGATGCCGTTCTCCCGGGCAAGGAAGAGCTGGCCCGTCTCCGGGTAACCGCCCTGCGCAAAGGCCGGGATCTGCGGGACATTGGATATGGTGGAAATGTTGATACCCTTGCCGCCGATTCCCGGTACCCATTTCGGGATTTTGATCTTGTTCAGCATTTTAATGAATTTATTCATCTGTGTCGCGACACCACTGATCATATTGTTGACCATCTTAATGATATTGTTGATTGGTGCCTTAATGGTTTTTTCGACCTGTCTCCAAGTAGCATCACTGTCCGTATTGACTCCTCTCCACGCCTTGGATATTGCCTCTTTTATGTTGTTGAATGTATTGGATGCAGAAGTTTTCAGGTTATTCCAGGTATTGGACATATTACTTTTTATACCCGCCCATGTGCTGGAAGTCGTGCTTTTTGTCGCCTCCCATACGCTGAAGATTGTAGATTTGATTCCCGAGAACGCCGCTGATGCATTCGTCTTCAAAGCAGTCCAGCCGGTAGAAAGATTGGTTTTAACACCATTCCAAACAGTTGCCGTTGTAGCTTTAATGGTATTCCACTCTGTCGAAACGGTAGTCTTTATCCCGCCAAAAACCGTAGTCGCATTTGATTTCAGCACATTCCAGCCAGTAGAAAGCGTGGATTTTATGTTATTCCAAACGGTATTGGTTGATGTCTTGATAGTATTCCATGCTGATGATACCGTTTTCTCAATCTTATTAAAAGCATTGCTGGCAGCCGTTTTAATTCCATCTAAGCCAGCGGCAGCGGCGGATTTTATAAGGTCCCATCCACTTGAAAGCAATGACTTTACAGATTCCCACTTTTCAGTCACCCAACTGCATATACTGTCCCAGTTATCGTGAATAACAACTGCAACTGTTGCCACCGCCGCAACAACACCGGCCACTGCCGCAACTATTCCTGCCGGTATACCAAGAATCACTGCCCCGACCGCCGCGATACCAATTCCCAGTAACATAAAAGCTTCATTCAGCCAGCTGAATCCTTTTTTCCACATTTCAAAAAAATTAGATACAGCAATAGCGATGCCAGTAAACGCTGTCCCTATCCCGGTTATATTTTTTACAATTGGATTTACAAGTGCCAGACTTCCTTCTGCTATTTTGTTTCCGAAAAGAGCACGAATTCCCATCTGCAATACCGATATTACTGATGTATCTTTAAATGCAGAAGCGACTGCGCTTGCGACTTTCAACGCAATAGATTTTCCTATTCCTGTAAATCCAAGAAAAGCTATTGCTGTCAATATGCTGGTTTCAATCGGAGCAACAGAAAATGAATTTTCCCATGCAATAATACCCGCATTGATCGCCTCCCAGATCGCGCGCCCAAGCTTCGCCCCTATTTCCAGAAAATCCAGTTCAGCCAGAAATGTCCCGATCTGCCTTCCGATCAGAGCCCAGTCAATATTGCTCATAGCCGTAATAATGGAATCCAGAAGCCCTTTCACCCATACATTGATGGTTCCGGCCAGCGCCTTGAAGTCAAAAGTCCGGAAAAACTCATTCACCCCGGCCGCAATGGATAAGCCAAGGTTTGTCCAGTCAAAGGTTGTCCCAAAGGACAGTGCCGCATAGATCGCCGTATTCAGTGCGGTGGCAATCGTCCGGCCCACTGCGCCGAACAGTTCCGGAGAAATCAGACTGTTCAGAAAATTGGCCAGACCGGTCCCAAAGTTCCGTACACTCTCATAAATTGCATCCCAGTTAATATTGTTCAATGCATTTGTCAGCATCTGCCCAAGCTTACCGTCACCGATTTTCCGGAACATCTCTGTAAAAATATCCGCATATTCCTGCGCCTTGTTCTTTGCATCTGCTAACGCTTTTTCCCATACAGCTTCATATTCTGCCAATGCATCAGCAATCGCTCCGGACAGATCAATCTGGCCTAAATTTCCATCCAGTCCATCTTTATCTTTTCCGGAAATGTCGTCTGTGTTATCAGAAAGCTTGTTAATCTCATCAAACCCCAGAAGCGTTGCTGTAAGCTTCTTTGCTTTTTTATCTGCCTCCTCAAGTCCATTTGCAAAATCATCTGCCCCATCCTCCAGATCTCCAAGGGAGTCATCTGCATAACTTCCGCTGATCCCGTCCATGGTATCCTTCAGCCAGTCGCTGCCCCATAACTTAAAGCCAAGAGTTGTAAACAGTCTCTGCAATGCAATGATCAATCCATTGACGACAGGGAGCACTTTCTGAACAATTGGCAGGAACAGGTTCCCGATGGTTCTGGCCAGATTGGAAAGCTGCTGTTTCATGATCCTGTACTGGTTCGCAACAGAATTGATTGTAGATGCCTGATCGCCCCATGCCACTCTCGACTGATCCAGAATAGCGATCATACGAAGCTGCATCTTCTCGCCTTGAGTCATCTCTGACACAGCCTTGCTCAATCCGAATTTATATGCATAGGTCTGCAATGTAGCATTCGTGATATCAATACCATATTTGTACAACGCACGGGACTGGCCAATGAGACCAGACTGCAGATTACTCATCACAGTCTTCAATTCTACATTCTTGAGAGAAGACAGATCCGCGGACAACATGGTCAGGGCTTTACTGACATTAACGCTATTCTCTCCCAGAAGGCCGACAGAATTTGTTACTGCGGCAATGCTGGACTGATAATTCATGACCGCTTCCGGGTCCAGAGCAAGACCGATGGAATCTGTCAGCGTCAGCTCGCCATTTTCTCCGACTTTATACCCCGTCATTTTCCGGGTCAGTTCGTTCATGCGGTCAGTAAAGGACTGCGCATATTCTTCCGCACTGTCGTAGCCATACTGCGCATACATATCACCGAACTCTTTGCCGATCTTATCCATGGTCACAGAAAAGTAGTTATACGTTTCTACATAATCCATGGCCGTGCTGATGGCATTACCCAGCTTTTTGATCGTCCGGATAATCAAAAAGCAATTTGCATAAAATCGCCCTGCAATCTGTGCAAAATTTCTCATTGATCTGCCAGATTTGGTAATGCTTCCAGATAAACGTGTGAACGCCGCCGACAACTTATTGACATTACCTGCACCATTATTTCCGGCATTACCAGTCCCACCGCTCTGTGCTCCTCTGAGGGCATTACCGAGCTCTGCCAGAGCCCGTGTCATCTGAATCACGTTTTTGGATACATTCGGTGCCTGAGCAAGAGTGGTCATCAGGTTCTTAATCGCAGTCGCCAGACGTGGTATGTTATCTATCGCGTTCTGCACACTCTTGCCGCCAAGCTTGCCGATATTCTTTGCCATAACAGAGATGCTCTCTGCGCTTTTGACAGCTGCCCCCAAATTAGACAGAGATTTTCCAAAAACAATAAAAGCGGAAGATGCTGTATTCAATCCTGCGGTATTCAGTGTTGAAAGCTTCTGAATATTCTTTGCAAGCCGGGTGAAATCTGATGTCTTGACAGCGTTCATGGTCTGCATGGATTTTCCCAGCTTTTCGATACCGTTGGCAAAGCCAACCAAACCACTGCTATTGATACCGGAAAGAGAAGTTGCAATCTTATCTAATTTGTTGACAAGTTTATTCAGTTCATCATTTGCTCTTTTGGCGGAGGCTTCCACCTGGACTTCAAGACGATCAAGATCTGCCATGAACGTCACTCTCCCTTCTTAAGGTTGCGCTGACGTTCGCTGACGTTCGGGCAGAAAAAAGACACCCATTTTGATATGGATGTCCAGATATATATGTTATGGTTTCTTTTATAAAGAAGCGGCTCCCAGCCAAGCGGACCGGGAGCCGTTCAACGAACTGTCTTTGTTAATTAAATGGGAATAAAGTTAGCTACACGCAATCAAAACAGGTAATATTGAAAAAAGACTTTGCTCTTGATAAAGATGCATATCTAAACACCCCTCTTGTCTTGGAAAGTGTTTCAGGTAGTCCTTTTTGCTCCGGCATTAGTTTCCATAATCCCGGAATAGAGGGAGCCGCACTATATCTTCAGGGTGGAAGTCTGATATTACTCAAAGATACAGGGGAATACTACCGGGTGCAGATGGAGCTTGTGGGAAAGCTCGAATAATATTTCAAGATTATACAAGCAGCGCAAACGTAGCACAAAAATCATCCTCAGCTGTGGCGTGAATTTGGATACTTGATGTTGCATTAGATACAAAACGTATTTGTGACTCACCACCTGCGCCGTCCGCAGTCGCTAAACGTAACCCCTTGAGAGTAGGTGGCAATGTATAAGATAGCCCAAAGGCAGAATATGCTATATCTGTTGTCCCTCGCACATGGCCTTTGAAAAAAAGAAGTATTACAGGTCCTATTTTAGCATGACCACAGATCACATTGCTATATGCTCCATATACTCCTGTATGGTCTGGTACGGATTTTGTACTGTACTGTATCTTGGATATCTTCCCATTTAGTTCATCAATACTCTGCTGCATCGCATACGCAAGAGCTGATGTCGGGACTTTATCCGGATCATCTGTTTGGTCACTGGACATCATTTCTTTCGTAATATATCCTGCAAGAGCATTTGTCAGTGATGCATTTGTCACCAGCTGTTTTGCCACTTTTTCAGCTATTGCATCAATTAGACTCTGATTACTTACCTTTTCTCCAGCAGGTCCGACAAGGCCTTCCGTATCTGTTGTTGTAATTCCCGAAGAATCGCTTTCCGATGCGATAAATATAGTCCAATTTGCTCCCTCTGCTGGAATGATGCCCGTTGTTCCGTTAACCAAACATCTCCATGTTGTGTTGTTATTATGTACTATATCATTTTTGGCATATACTTCACTTGCGGTATACGTACCTTTATCTGTAAACCCGGCAAACCCTAACGGTTTGTATCCCTCTGGTACTGGCTGCATAATGTCTCCTTTCTAATCCGGCATCTTATAATATATCTGATTGTTCAAAAGTATAAAATCTACAGTTCCGCCGATTTTTATATACACCTGATTATTCGCCATAAGAAAATCAGGGGTCACAAAACCGGAGAACTTTTCCGCCCGGTCCGCCTCTTCCTTCGCCCGCTCGTACTCCAGCTTCGATTGCTGGCTGTAGTATTTGCTGTTGTCTGTATCTTCTTCCGGCCGTGTCCCGGTGCCACCGTGGGAATGGCTCTCTGATTCTTTGGAAAAATCCGCTGCCGCTCCTGCGCTCTGTGCGGCCTGTGATGCGCTTCCGGCCGCCGCTGTCTGGCTTGTCTGTGCGGCCGTTGCAGATGCTCGTGCGGACGCTTCCAATGCCGCCGTATCATCATTGATCTTATCGAATACCAGAATGTACTGAGCTCTGATATCATCAGTGGCCCCTTCGATCAGATCTTTCATATCTTCATAAGTAGCCATCCGCTTAACATCACCAGCCGCAAATGCAATAAAAACAGATTTTCCATCCGGTACGATTGGGTCATCGGCTAGAACTACCGCCCATTCGCCGGATAGCATTTTGGATGGAATAAAATCTTCATACTCGCCCTGTCGCATTACAATAGCCATTTAATCTGCCACCTCTTCAGAATTCTTTCTTGCCATATCATATATGGCGGTGGCGTATAACGTTAATTTCTTACTCTTCATATTAAATAGCGCTTTTTCCAGCGCAATCTCTGCCATGTCCGGAGATAATCCATATTTTTTCATAATTTCTTCCGTCGCCCTCTCATACTCATAGACAGCATTATCCAGAAGAACGGATAGCGTTATATTCACATTCTGCATTTATACATCCTCCATCTCGGAAATCATCCGTGCTTCCGCTTCCACATCCTCCACGATCTTTTCTTCCAATTTGATGATTGTGTATCCCATATTTGCATATGCCTCAACCATCTCTGGCTGAATAAAAAATTGTATGTTTCCTTTTTTTACTTTATACTCCATGCTGACCTCCTATAATGCAGTGACCATAAGACCTTTTTCAAATCTGATAGTTTTTGATCCGCCAGATGCCAATGATACTTTAACGCTTCCGCTCTTTCCTATGGAAACCGTTCCACCGGAGGTAGCTTCCTTATAGCCTCCAATCCCTAAATATGGTGTATGAATCGCGATTATGCCTTTTCCGGCAACGCAAGTCCCATACACTCCGGTACTTGCATACACTCCATTAAATGAAATATAGCCAGACGCACTCGAATTATCAACGCCTCCCAATAGTCTACCATTGCTTATCTCCGTCCAAAAACTACCATTATCAGATGTGATTTCACCTGTAAATGTTCCCGATGCCGCCGACAGTCTTCCGGTAAATGTCCCTCCGGCCGCAGATAGATTCCCGGAAAATGTTCCTGTAGCCGCTTTCAACTCTCCGGTAAATGTCCCTCCGGCCGCAGATAGATTCCCGGAAAATGTTCCTGTAGCTGCTTCAAGAGCCCCAGAAAACTTCCCTTTTTTCGCCACAAATCCTTCAATAGCATCCCAGCTTCCAATCTGCCTCCCGGACGCATCCAGTATCCGCATCTTCCCGCTGGTATTATTTTGCCCGCCCAAAGTCAATGTCCCGCCATGCGCCCAGTCAAAATTGATGCCGATCACAGACAGTACATTAAGCACTGCATTTCCACTGCTGTCGAACCCGGCTTTCCATTTCCCTGCCGCAGCGGTGGCCTCATCACTTCCCCGGAAATCCTGCGTCACCCAGAAACCATCTATGCCAGATTTATATACCGTCTTGGATTCTGCCAGCGTGGGTTTGTCGTGTCGGTATGCAATAATGCTTCCATCCGCCTGGGGCACGTTTGTGGAGTAAAAACCAAATGTATTTGCGGCCAGCTGGTTCATCATCTGAACTGCCTTATCATAATCTGATATCTTCCGGGATGCTTCCCGGCGCACTTTGACTATATTCCGTGTTGCTTCTGAAAATCTCTGTGCGCTGTTACGGCTGGGAGTCTCCGCACTGCACTGGACCTGCTGATAATTGCCAGCTTTAAAAGTCGTGGATGTAATATAGGACTGATAGGAGCGCTGCTTCCGATCTGTCACAATCACCGGGTCCCCGGCTTCAATCGAAGGGTCGTTCAGAGCGGACACGTCAAATGGACGGAAGCGCATTCCGACCACCTTCCCGCCGACAGCTCGTGCCACAACCTCTGCTCTTCCTTTCTGGATCAGATCATTCCCCTCTATGGCGATCACATAGCCCTCTGTACCAAATAAAAAAGATTGTACTTTTTCCGTATCAGTCTCTTCAAAACTCTCTGTCACTTTTAGGCCTGTTATCACCACATCATCTGTGCAGATCTGCATGGCGCTCATGGAATAGATATGATGATAACGGCTTAAATCCTTGAAAGTTCCGCCATTGAAATCATCCCCTGTTGTCCATGGATTGAAAGTTCCGCCGGAAGCAGTATCCCCTGTTTGATACGGATTCCCGGCATCAAAGATACCGCCATTCAGACCAGTATTTCTTTCAAATACACTCAAATCATACCATCCCAGACAAAGCCTGCCATAAACATCAAATCTTGCCCAGCAGCACGCGATCTGCGCCGCCCAGGACAAAACCTGTCTACAGGTCAAGGCCTGATCAGCCGGCCTGTTCTGAACCGTGTACGACGAATTGAAAAATGTGGTGGTCTGAAGCGTTACTCCGCAGACATAACAGACATCCTGAACGATCTCGCCAAGCGTTGCAGGGTAAGATAGATTGCTCTCTGCATAGGTATAGTCCAACTTATACATATTATCCAGACAGCTAAAAGTTATGAGGGAACCGTCATAAGATGCCTCATCCACCGTGAACACGCCCTTGCGGATTTTCTCAACTGTTCCATCCGGTAATTTCAGACCCACATATGGCATTACAATAGCATCCGTAAAATCATATGCTGAATAGATTTCATAGATATTGTTGATACTCAATATCAGCTTGTTGATAATAGCAGCGCCAATATCAAAACTGCTGGTACCGGATACCGCATCTTCAATAGAAAAACTATCTGTCCAGATATCCTCATTTTCCAGATTCAGCACGGTCCCATCCAAAAGCGTAATGTCCGCATAACACAGATAATCCCTGTTATCATTAAACAGTTCATTTTGAAACTGATTCGATAAATTCAGCATGTTTCCTACCTCTCTATGATGTCAAATGATACCTGGGAATATCGCTTGTTTCGGACGGTCCATATCTTCATGGGGGCCGATCTGTCACCCACATAAAATGTTCGGGTTTCATTGGTCCCGCTTAATGCGTCCGGATATCGGACCCTCACATATTCCGGATTAAATGCCTGCAGGATAGCAGCTGCCTCCTGGGGCGTCGGGTGATTCCAGGAGAGGGAAATTTTCCGCTTCTGCGCAATTCTGTTTTTATGCATCAGCGCATCCAATGTTCGTCCAGATGCGGAGTCGGACACATCCTGCAATCCCCATGAAAAGGCGGATGGCGTCTTGATTGCGACACCATCCACAGCAATCATGGCCATATGAAAACCCCCTCTCTCTGAAATCTCAATGTTTTCTTAATTAAGCCTGCACGATCAAAGCGTCGAAGCCAGCTTTCTGAAGTTTCTGCTGCATGGCCTCTGCATTTGATCTCACTCCATACGCGCCGACCTGCACGCGATACAGGGCATTCTTATCCCCGGTGGGAGTTTCTTCGCCTGCCTCCGCCTTGTCGGTCTCTGTCAGCTCCTGGACATGCTGTCCGGTGATTCCATAGACAATCGCAGATGCCATGCTCCTGTAGTCATACAGCTGCACATCGTCCCGGTCATCTACAAAGCAACACTCAATCAGCATGGCAGGAGATTTTGTGTTTTTCAGAAATGCAAGTCCCGGACGGTATTTCAGGCCACGGTTCTTAAAGCCAAGTGCCGCAATCGCCTGGCAGACCTTCTCCGCCCATCCATAAGCCCGGCTGGAGTTGGAATACAAAAGCACTTCCACCCCTGTGGTCTTCCCGTTCCCTTTCTCGTCTTTCGCTCCGGCGTTAAAATGGATACTCACGTCCAGATCCACCGCATGGGCGTTGCACTTTGCCACAATCTTTTTCAGCACGTCCGACTGCCCTGTCCCGTTGTCCACCGTACAGTCATACACCGTGCGCCCCAGCTCACGAAGCTGGCTGATAACCTCATCTTTTACGCGCCTTGCCTCTGTCGACTCGTTGATCAGGCCCACGGCCCCGCAGGCTACTTTTCCCGCCGGGTTATGTCCCGCATGTACGTTGATCCTCATATTTTCCTCACTTTCTCCAGTCCTCTACTGGCATAAAAAGAGGACGGTTCCCCGCCCTCCAGATATGTATCATTTTCGGTTATATTTCGTCCGCTCCCAGATATCCGCGATCCGCTCCCAGCCGCCGGTTGCCACCAAATAAACCACAAAAGCGGCGATAAAGGATGCAAATACATAATACCATACGATCACGACCTTAAAATACTGGCAGGCGATCACCACAGCCAGCGGACACAAGACCATCGACACCGCCAGCGCCACCACACTTGTCTGGATTTGCTGCAGCCACGGCAGCTCCTTAATCGCCTGCACGATCACCGCCACCAGAAAGGCCAGACCTCCGATTGCCGCCAAAATGTATGTCATATACTGAATTAACAGTTCCATATTCATCTCATTTCCTCTCTTCCTCCAGATCATCAATCCGGTGATTTGCTACTTTAATTTTTTCCTCCTGGAGCTCTGTCCGCTCCTCCACTCTGTACATCCGCTCCACAAGGTTATTGTGTGCCTGAACCTTATGCTCCAGTTCCTCCAGCCGGTATGCAATCAGGGCGGAGCTCTTCCTCTGTGCAAAGAAGCTTCCCGCCAGTGTCCCGGCCAGAGACAGTAGGGCCACGATGATCGTTGTCGCATCCATTCTCCCTATCCTCGCTTTAATCAAATTGTTTGTTAAATTCCTCCACCCAAAGCCGGAACTGTTCTTCCCCGGAGAGCGCTTTTTTCTTCGGTTCCAGAGACAACGGCTTTTTCGGATATTTTGCTCTTTTCGAGAAACAGGAAGCAACTGCCTGCTGGACGTACAGCCCCTGATAATAGGCTGCTACATCCAGCATTTTGACCTGCTCCTCTTTCTCTTTGATATACGCATCCTGATAGATATACATATATTTGGGATTCAGCTCCCAGAAAACATCCGCCGGGATGCCGAACCGGATTGCCGCCGGCATCCAGACTGTCTCGATCAGACTGGAAAAGGTTACTCTTCCTCTTCCGGTGACTTCGGCTCCGTCTTCGCAGACGATTTCTTCTTCGTCTTCTTCTCCTGCCCGTCCAGATGCAGGAGCTGTTTGAAAAAATTGCTTTCCTGAATCGCCGCGGCATATGCGCTGTAAATATCCTCCAGATTCCCGCCGCCCAGGATGTGCTGCTCCACCAAATGATCCGCCTGCTCCGGCTCGCATTTGACCACGATCGCAGTAAATGCGGATACAGCGGAGAATATGTAATTCCTGCTCATCATGCCTTCCACCGGCAGTCCCATCTGTTCCATCAGTTTAGAATGCCGGAAGGTCAGCTCCGGTACCTCATAATTTTTCTGGTTAATCTTTACTGTTGCCATTGTTCAAATCCTCCTTCTTCGCTTCTGATTTTAATGCTACGATGCCACGAGATCCGGATCAGTGATCTCGATCTTCGTTGACGGTGATACGGAAATCGTCATCTCGCGGACCCCGTTGACCTCACCCTCATTCGCATATACAGAATGCTGGCCGTCCCAAGTTGCAATGCCGTCCTTGCCGTTCTCTCCCATCTTCAGACGATAATGAAGAGCTGTCATAGCCTTGGCTTTCACCGCTTTATAGGATGCCAGCGTATGATTCGCCGTGAACTCCATAGCGTCCATACTCTGTACGCCGGGAATAAAGGTCTGCACCTCGTCTTCCATATCCGTTGTCTCCAACTGCTCCGGAGCGCCGCCAAGTGCCGGATACTTTTTGATCTTGCACAGCTTCTCCCACGTTGTCCCGTCTTCACTTGTTTCCAGCACAGTCCCGATTGTACTTACTGCTTTTACTACTGCATCAGACATAATTTTCATCCTTTCTTCTTATTTATTTGAATAAAAATAAGAGCCTTTCAGCCCTTATCAGTTACCATGATTCAATTTATCGGTGTCAGATCATCACCGTTTCCGATCACTCTCTGATACCGCCCGATCCACCGTGCCACACTCGGATCAACATTGTCCACCTTCATCGGCCCGCCGCGGCAACGGAAGCCATAAGACAGCATCAGTTCTTTGGCTTTCTCGCTGATAGTATAGCACTTACTGTCACCAGATGCCCCATTGCAGTAGACTGTCAGCACAATCAAAGGATTCTGGGAACCTTCCGCACCTTCAAGATCGTAATGACCGCCGGAATTGTCAGAAAGCGACACATCCACATAAGGAAAATCACTTGGCTTCGGAGTAGTATATCTTCCGACTTTACATCCGGTTCTTTTTTTCAGCTTCACCTGTAATACTGTATAAAACTTATTCCAGTTAAATCCGGACACTTAATCACCCCCTTACAAGAAGAAGCCTGCCATATCTGACAGACTTCTCAAAATCATTATGCACAATATGACATAGCATATCTTCTGACAATACTCTCAAAAATTGCCTTCAACTGCGGTTTCCCTTCAATTATCGCAATCTTTGTTGTTTCATTTTTAATACAGGTCTTTGTATTCCCTGCCTTCTCCATCCGATCACGCTTATTATCGCAGAGTCGTTTCAGACTACAACGCGCTGTTTGTTCCAGTTCTCCATACATCTGCGTGAAAAGCTCCTGATAGCCAATACCGCTTTTAATGGAAATTTCCCTGACCTTTGTATTGATTTCTGACCGCCAGTCTCCTATAGGCTCTGTCAGTTCTTTCTTCATATTATCCCTAAAGTCGTGAAATAGTTACTCAAAACATATTTTGTACAGATAACCCAT
>CAJUDY010000046.1 GCA_910584945.1 uncultured Lachnospiraceae bacterium
CCTAAAGGTTTCGCCTTAAGGCGAGGGTTTTAACCCCATTATACAGACAATAAATGCTGGATTTGTGAAGAAAACGGGATTTTTTACTATCGTTTTCTGCTGCGCCTGACGGAGGGCCGATGGATGATCGACCATGCCCAGCAGTGCCGGGAGGGGCGCTGGGTATTCTGCGGGCTGTAACTTCATCCGGAAGATGTACACATTATTTCGGCAGTACATTCCGCTTCAAGCTGGTGTAAGCCAGCAGGATGTAGACCGCATAGATCAGGAAGAAGATTCCAAGTGAAATCATCACGATGGCGCTGGGACTGTTTATTCCCACCATTACCCCCGGCTCGGGCGCGTGGGCCAGCTTCAAAAGGACGGGAACGCTGATGAGTACCGGGGGAACGGCGGGCAGGGCGTAATAGATGGCGAACTGGGTTCGCAGGGCCTTTGCCATCTCTCGGTGGTCCATGCCCAGCTTTTTAAGCAGGGCGAACTGACGCCGGTACCGCTCCGACTCACTGAGCTGCTGAATGGTCAAGATCGTGGCGGCGGTCATGATCAGAGCCAGTACCAGGAAGAAAAGGGGGAATACGGTGATGGCTGTAAAGGACGCCTCATCCGCCTTTTCCTGGGCTTTGGTGTGGATCTCGTCGTAGCTTCGCGTGAGCTTCTGTTCCTTCAGCCGGTAATGGATGTCACACAGGTCCTGGAACTGCGCTTCCGTCACCGGAGATGCAGTCCTGGCTGCGTAGGCGTGGTGAAATACCGGCAGACCCTCCGCCGCCTCGTCGGGGACCACGAGAATATACCGGGCCCCGTTGCTTGTGGCGTAGTTTTGCAGCAGGTGCTCCGTATAGACTCCGCCCGGGGTCAAATGAGCGCGCCCAAAGGAAAGGGGCCGGGTGTATTCTGCCAGATGTTTTTCCAGATAGGCCATACAGTGGATGAGGTATTCCCCCTGTTTCAATTCCACCGGCGGGTAGCCGGCAATCGCCCGGAGAGCGGCGTAGTCGCTGTACCGAAGTACCGGGTCCCGGTCAAAATAGCGGTAATAATCTTCTCCGCTGCTTTCCACATAATCCATAATCAGGCTGTCTTCCCTCTGATAGATACGGTAGCGCAACGCCTGCTCTACGGAGAGGTTCGCCTGGATGTAGTCTAAATATTCCTGACTCAGGGGTTCGTCGCCGCTGCCGCCGATATACAGGTCGAAGCAGGCGTTTTCTGCTGCCCGGCCCGCAAAAACTCCCCGTAACACCATCCCCGCTCCCTCGGAGAGGAGGGTGGCAGTGAAGATCATAGAGAGAACGGCCATAAGCGTCCCCATGGTGGCCAGCTTGGAGGTGAGTGTGCGGAAAATCAGCAGGTTCTGTCCCTGGTACTTCCGGGCGGGCCGTCTGTCGAAGAAGTCAGGTACTCCGGAGGCGAAGGAGAGGAAGAAGCCGAGCAGAAACACAATGACGCACCCCGCCCCGCTGAGGATAAAGACGGAGCCTCCCGCCATCAGCAAAAGAGTTCCGATAACGCCCAGAACAATGGATGCGGCAAAGGTCCGGCGGCGCTTTCTGCCTGTCCGGACGACCATGCCCTCGTTGACCCGGTCAACGTAGATCAGATCGTGGATTCTGGCTCTGCGGATATATCTGCGGCTCCGGTACAGGGCGAAGAGGTAGATCAGGGCAAAGCAGACGACGGTTAGTCCCAAAGCAGGGAGAGAGAAGCCGAAGGAAAAGGTATAGGGCAGACCGAACAGTGTCAGCACGATGGCCCGAAGCGCCTGATAGAGCAGTCCGCCCAGGGCGGTCCCAAGTAAAAGGGCAAAGCCTCCTACCGTCAGGTTTTCCAGAAAGAACAGACGGGCCACCTGCCGGTTTTCCAGTCCAATGAGCAGATAGGTTCCCAGTTCCTGTCCCCGGCGCAGAAGCATGAATCTGGTGGCGTAGGCCACCAGCCAGCCGAAGACGCATACCACCACCACGCTGGCCATCGCAATCATCATGGGAAGCGTGGATATGCTCGTGGAAAGGGTGTTGATCTCACGGGAAAACACCAGTCCGTTGAAGGAATACAGCAGTGCTGCGGCCATCACCACCGTGACAAAATACACCAGATAATCTTTTGCCTGCCGTCTGGCATTTCGGAAAGACAATTCAGATAACGTCACTGATATCACCTCCCAGCGCGGCAAGAACGTCCAGAATTTCGTGGTAGAATACGGGCCGTCCCCGTTCTCCTTTCAGAAGTTCGTTGAACACCCGCCCGTCCTTCAGGAACAGCACCCGCTTTGCGTAGCTGGCGCTGTATGCGTCATGGGTGACCATGAGGATGGTGCAGCCGGTATCCTGATTCATGGCAGACAGGATTTCCAGCAGATTCTTGGACGCCCTGGAGTCCAGCGCCCCGGTTGGCTCGTCGGCCAGGAGGAGAGACTGTCCCGCCACCAGCGCCCGCGCGCAGGCGGCCCGCTGCTTCTGCCCGCCGGAAATCTGGTAGGGAAACTTGGACAGGACGTCGGTGATTCCCAGTTTCCGGGCGATTTTGCGCACCTGGCCCTGGACCTTTTTTGGTTCTTTGTGATTCAGCGAGAGGGCCAGCCCGATGTTTTCCTCAATGGTCAGGGTATCCAGCAGATTGGAATCCTGGAACACAAAGCCCAGCCGCTCCCGTCGGAATTTCGCCAGTTCTTTCTCACCAAGATCGTCGATACTCATTCCGTCCAGAAAAATTTTGCCTGCGCTGATGGTGTCGATGGTGGAGATGCAGTTGAGCAGGGTAGTCTTGCCCGAGCCGGACGCTCCCATGATGGCCAGGAACTCTCCGGTTTCCACGTCAAAACTCACCCGGTCCAGCGCTTTGGTGACGTTGTTTTTGTCCCCGTAATATTTTACAATGTTTTGTACTTGTAACATCGCATTTGCCTCCTTTGACTTTCAGCTCTATGATACGCCAAAAGCGAAGGATGTTGTATCGAATGGATATGGATTTTCCTTACAATTTTGTAAGAGTTTCTTTTGCCGGAAACGTCAGGGTCACAACCGTCCCTTTCCCTTCCTCCGATGTGATATGAAGCCCCAGCTCCAGAAAACCGGCCAGCTTCCGGCACAGGTACAGCCCCATGCCGGTGGCCCCTCCCCGGGCCCGTCCGTTGCTGCCGGTAAAGCCCCGGTCAAATACCCGGGGCAGTTCATGAGCCGGGATGCCGATGCCGTTATCCTCTACCACAAGCTGTATTTGTTTCCCAAGAGGTTTTGAAAAAAGAGTGATCACGGGTGCTGTTCCTCGATAGCGGGCTGCGTTCTGAAGGAGCTGGCCCAGGAGAAAGACCGCCCACTTTTCATCCGTATAGACGACGCCGTTCAGATGCTCTGTTTCCACCCGGACGCCGCTTTGAATCAGCAGGGAACGGTGATTTTCAATGGCCTGGGCAGCAATTTTCCTCAGATCTGCCTGCCGAAACAGGCAGTCCTGTTCCGGATTCTCCGCACGGGCATAGAACAGAGCCCGCTCGATATTGGCTTCGATCTGCGCCAGCTCTGCCGTAAGCTTTCGGCGGGTTTCCCCGTCCAGTTCCCGGCAGATCAGCCGGGCGGCGGTGATGGGGGCCTTGACTTCATGCACCCAGCGTTCCACATATTCCCGGTATTCCCGCTGGCGGGCCTGGGCGTCGGATACTGCTCCGGTCATGGCCCGCCCTGCCCGGCGGGTCAGGTCAAAGAGCCGCCGCTCATAAAGCCCCCTGGGAGGCGGAGCACATTCCGCAAACAGATATTTTTGGTCCAGTCCCTCCAGGATGGTTTGAAACTCCAGAAGCCGGGCGCGCTGCCGAAGGAAATGGAGCATATTCGCGAGCAGGAAAACCAGCAGAAATGCGATCAGTAAAATGATCAGAATCCCCGGCTGTGTTCCCGTGACAAGAAGAAACACAGCCGCCAGTCCGGCGCCGATGAACTGTAAGGCGATCCGGCCTTGGCGGTCCGATAAATATTCCCCCAGGGTCATAGCTGATACCCCATTCCGCGGCGGGTTTTGACGGCGTCCGGAAGGCCGATGTCCGCCAGCTTTCCCCGCAGCCGGGTCATGTTGACGCTGAGGGTGTTGTCGTCAATGTAAATTTGATGGTCCCACAGAGTATCAATCAGATCGGCCCTGGAAACGATCTGCCCTGCATGAATCATCAGACAGGATAGTATTTGCAGTTCATTCCGGGTCAGCTCCGCCGTTTTTCCATTGGCCGACACAGCTCCTTTTGTCAGGCTCAGGCGCAGTCCTCCGGCTTCCAGAACATCCACCGGCTCCGGTCCGCCTCCGGTCCGGCGCAGAACCGCCTTGATCCGGGCCAGCAGGACGGGGACGCTGTAGGGCTTTGTGATGTAGTCGTCTCCGCCCAGGCTTAAAGCCCGCACCTCATCGACGCCGGCGTCCCGGCTGGTGACAAAAATCACCGGTGCGGCAACGGATTTTCGCAGAGCGGCGCACAGGGAAAACCCATCGCGCCCGGGCAGGCCGATATCCAGGAGGATTAAATCCGGGCGCTCCCGCTCTGCCTGTTCCGGAATGATGTCAAAGTCTGTCACTGGCAGGGATGCGTATCCTTCGTTCTCCAGAATCAGCGCCAGTTCCTCCCGAATGGCCGGGTCATCCTCAATGATCATGATTTTTTGCATCGTATTTTACCACCCTGTTGTTTTTCCTATCCTAACATGAAGGGAATGGATTTGTAAAGAAGTGAAATCCCTGGGAAGGGAGTGGAGCGATCGGTGGGATACTGAAGTGTTGGAAAATTGATAGACTTTGCTGTCTGATTATGGTATACTTAATATAATCAGACAATCATTTTTTCATAATCGGGAGGTGATGATATGCCGACTACAAACCTGGAAATTGCGAAAGATGCAATTGATCATTTTAGAGAGATTCAAGAATATATGCTGCTGGCAAGAGAAGAGAATGCCGAAAAGACATATGCGAAATTGAAAAAGAAATATCTTGCATTAAAAGCTATTTTAAATGTAGCTGGTGTAAACCTTACGGATATTGACGAAATTAAAGAGTGAAACTGAATCGCGGAAAATAAAAAGGGTGCAGAGTTTATCAGCGCCCTTTTATATTACAGGGGAGAAATTCTGTATACATAGAAGAAACGAGACCGCGAAGGGAAATCCGGTTGATAAGGAACCGATGAAAAAATAAATGTCAACATCTTTTCAGGCAGAGACATAAGCGGGAGGAATCTATGGAACAGTTCAAAATAATCGGATATTACCTGTGTGAAATAACGGATACGCCGAAGTGGCTGTCCGGAATCGGCAGGCGGATGCTGTCGGTCAGCACTTGTCTGGGAGAGCAGCATCCCAGGCAGGAATGCTTTCTGGGCAGATGGCAGAAAGGGGAAAGTGAGAAGTACCGGAAAAAGCTGAAGATGGATGAAGAGCAGTACAGGGAATTTACCGAGGAGGCGAAGCGGCTTTTTGCATGCGGGCGAATGGATGTGGACTGCAGACTTCGGCATTTAACAGACGCCCGGTCTTTTTACCGTAGAATCTGCCGAGCGGTTCCCTGCCGCGTGGTAAGCGTCGCCGTGCTTCCGGAGCATTTTGAAATGATTGCGGAGGAATGGAAGGAAAGCAGCTGCAAGGCGACGTATGAGGAGACCGAGATTGGCCGGTGGATCGGGAGCGATATCCTTGGATGGGACATCGGCGGTTTTCATTCGTTTCTCTGCAACGCTCTGCAGAATGACCTGCCGGAAGCCAGATTCAACGACATGGGCCTGCTGGAAAACGAGTTTGGCGAAGTGGCGGAATTCGCCCGTCAGATCGAAGGAAAAGGGGAACCGGTGGAATGGATTCCGTGCAGAGTCGGGGTGTATGGAAGTTTTTGATTCGGGATTGACACAAAATCTATGTATGATACGGTATTCACTATTAGGATATCTCCAAGCACCATTTTTATATTCTTTATCGCTATCCTTATTTAACACATATCAAAGAGCATATTTTATCTATGTCCGTTTCTTTAGCCAACCTGTAAATCATATTGAATTTCATCCTAATCTTTACCATAATATCACAATCACGCTCACGTTTCCATTAAATTTCTTCCTTTTCATGAAACACCCCTGATTTTTGGCGGTATGACGAGAGGGGATTTTATACTTGTTAATGCTGGCAGTTTTCTGGTATACTGGATAAAACGGATTGGGGAGGAAGCATTGTCTATGTTAGAGTTTGCACCGAACACAAATTTACTGGAATATCAGGACGGCGCGTACGTCTGCAACGGGAAGAAGAGAGTGGAAGCGCCGCTGAGTCTTGAAACACTGGAGGCAGCGGTCAGACAATGTCCCAAACTTCAGTCAGTCGCACTGGATGACGTTCCGTTCGGAGACCAGTGCTTTCCAATTCTGGCGCAGAGCTCAAAATTAAATATGCTGGCCCTGCTGCGGGGCAGACAGATCACCGGACATGGGCTGGAGCTGTTAAAGGATCTGCCGCTGAAGGATCTGTTTTTGCAGCGGACCGCTCTGGATGATGAGGGACTGTCTCAGGCGGCACAGATCAAAAAACTGGAGCATCTCTACATCGCCGCCTGCCCTCATGTTACATTTGAGGGATTGATGGCCATATCCTGGAGGGATAAACTGCGGGTCAGCGACACTGACGAACATGATGAGGAAGGGCGGGCCGGGCTGTTTACAAAAGAGCAGTATAAGGCCTATGAGGACGCCCGTGCCTATAAGTCCATGAAAAACCAGATTCCTCTGGACAGCCCCGGGCTGCAGGAGCCCCTTACTGCCCTGCAGACATTTTTTGAAGAAATGAACCGATGGGAGCGGTCGGCAGAGCAGAGGGGGCGCGGCGACCAGGCGGATATTGAGGAGCTGTTTTCCAGACGGGTGAGTCTGTCTCCCCGTCCCGGCTGGCGTCCGGTCCATCTTTCCTGGAGCCGTGGCGGAACTTATACCAACCATCGCCTGATCATTGGAGAGCAGGCTACAAAAAATAAATGTTGGATTTATGCAGAAAATGGGATATTTTATTATCGTTTTCTGCTGCGCCTGATGGATGGCCGGTGGATGATCGACAATGCCCAGCAGTGCCGGGAGGGGCGCTGGGTATTTTGTGGGCTGTAGCTTTTTGATGGTCGCCGGAAGGTGGAAAGCATGGAGGAAGAGGCACTTTGGGCAGGAAATATTATTTGATTGATACGGAGAATGTCGGGGACCGCTGGCTTAGCCTGCCGAAAAAAATCCGCAGGAAAGACCGGATTATTACCTTTTATACAAAATATCATTCCAGACGTTTGGAAAAATTCATGGTAAACCAGGTTCACAATCCGAAAATCCTCTGGCTGGAGTGTACTGCAGGCACAAATGCGCTGGATTATCAATTGATGGGTGTACTGTCTTATCTGATTGCAAAGCACCCGAAGGCGTCTTTCTGCATTTTTTCCAATGATAGGGATTATCAGGATACCATAGATTTCTGGAAAAGTCGTGGGATTAAAATCCGTCAAAAAGGGTTTAAGATCATAAAGAGGAAAAAGGCAAAAAAGAAAAAAGCAAGAACAAAGAAAAACAAAGATAAAAAATTACTTTTGGATACCTTCCTGAGTAACGTGACGGTTGGACAGGAAAAGTTAACAGAAGAGCAGTATGTAACCGGGATTGCAAAGTCAGTTTCGGTTTCGGATCTGGGCGGATGGTATCAGTCGCTTACTGCACTTCTGGGGCAGGAAAGAGGACGCAAATGGTATCTGCAAATTCGAGAAGATGCCTCCATGCGGGCGGCTCTTTCGAAATACTACAGCAGTGAGGAAGAGTTTCGCGGAATTCACTTAATCGCGTTGACATTGAACAGCCATGACCTGGATACAGCAAAGGCAGAAGACGCATACAAAATTATCCGGGCGCATAATCGTAAAAATCAAATTGCGATCAAGGCCGACTTTGATAAAAAATTTGGGAAAAAACCATCGCAAAGATATTATAAAGTGCTGCGGCCGCTGGTTCAGATTATTAAAAAGAAGCGACGTTAGTGCTTCAAAAGAGCAATGAAAAGTATAAAAGTCGCTATATGCAGCAATTTTTATGGAAATGCGCCTGGTGGAGAAAGAATCATGAGCATAACAGCTACTACAGAAAAACAAAATCAACAGCGTATGAATCAAAAGCAGCGGACGGCAAAAGCGGGAGAGGTATATGCCTTTTATATAGAAATGCTGGAAAGATACGGCGCCTGTCAGATTCTGGAGGCGGACAAGGAGAGTATCTGTTATGTGCTGCTGGATTATCTGAAGGAAGCGCCGCCGGAGGCATCGATCCTGGAGGAACTGAAGCCGTATCATCGGGAGGCGTTTCGGAATCATCATCACATGGTGAAATCGAGGATCGACCCTACCCCCGTCCCCCGGGACTATCGGTACATCGGACAGTGCGGGCTCAAGAGCGATTCCAAATGCGGCGTTTACTCGTGGAAATGGCCTGCGGGGGAGGACTATTACTATGAGGAGCGATGGAGAGCGTTTGATGAGGATGCCCGGGCGGCATACAAGAAGTATATCAACAGCGGCGATCAGGTCTGTGTTCACGGCAGGATGTTCCGGAAAAATACAGGAGGACTGCGGGATGAGCTGTACCAGTGCCTGACCGGGGAGGACACGCTGGATGATTTTCCCTGTATCACGTATGCGGAGGTGCAGGGGTATTCAAAGAAGCTTGGAAAATGGCTCTGTACGGCGCCGCTGCTTAAGACCCTGCGGCTGAAAAAAGCAGGAGTGGAGGCGCTGGATCTTGGGAATACTTCGCTTGATCATATAGAACTGGATCTGGACGGAATCCAGAGACTGATCCTTCCGGGAACGATCCGGTCGCTGAGTCTGTATGGGGAGGCTCATCCAGAGCTGCAGATCGACGATCATTTTTGTTCCGGGAAAATCGACTTGTATCTGTCGCTTAGAAAGGCGCTGCTTCACAGATTTGAAATGGAAAGGCTGGGCATCCGGGTGCTTGGCCTGTCTGACGTGACAGAGCTTCCTATGGAGCAGGTTCCGAGCCGGTTTCCGGAGGTGGAAAGTCTGCGGATCACCGGAAAACCCGGTACCGTCATCCATATGGAGGCTGTGGGAAGACTTCAGGGGCTGCGGAGTCTGTACTGCAAAGATCTGTTCGGCTACAGCGCGGAAGAGTTGGAAGCACTGGAGGGCCTTTCTGAACTGCGCGAACTGGATTTTGACAGTATTCCAAGGGAAGCGGGATTATATCTGAAGAAATATTGGAAAAGGAGGTTGGACCGAATCGGTGTTTCCCATCTGCGGAATGAGGGATGGATGAAGGAAAATCTGGAGAATCCGCTCCGCCATTGGGACGGAAATGAGTTTATTCCCGGTGCGGCGTACCGGAGCGCGAGAAAATGTTATAAAGACACAAGAAAGCAGTTGTCGGAGACTGCGGACAGGGATGAGATCAAGGAGATTGTCCGTAGGTATACGCGGCATTTTAACATGCTGAATGAGCGCTATGACCAATTCATCGAGACAGAGGAGCGCGAGGACATCTTCCTGGCCATGCAGAAGCTATACGAGGAATGCGTCCTGCACGGGGAGTGCGGACAGGCCGATGAGAAGGCGGCGCCCTTGACGCTGTCGGAAATCTGGGATGTGATGGACGAAGTGAGGGACAACTGGTGAGGGAGACGACTGAGAATTATCCAACAGAAAAATCGAATGGATAGGGGCGCTTCTATATCTTCAGAGCCACATCCACAAAAAATTCCGTATCGCTGTGGGAGGCTTTCGCGGAGCCGCCGTATTTTTCCGCAACGGCTGTAATCGAGGCAAGGCCGATGCTGGTTCCGCCGTGTTTGGTGGAACGGTATCCGCCCTTGCCTTTCCTGACATTTCCGTCAAAGCGGTTGGTAGAGACGATATACAGTCGGTTTCCATGGCGGACTTCCGTGGTGAGGCAGAAATACCGGGCCTCCGGGCGGACGGTACGGCATCCGGCGATGGCATTTTCCATGAGATTCCCGAACAGCGCCGCCATATCAAGCTCGAGAAGGGGAAGGGGCTCCGGCAGTTCAATGTGCCAGTCGGTGCGGATTTCTGCCTGGGCGGCCATCTCGTGATAGTAGCCGAACAGGGCGTTCAGCGCGGCGTTGGTACAGTAGTTCATCGGTGCGTTCTTTGCAAGGCTGGTGTCATATTCCGCAAGGTGCGCCCGGATGCTGCAGGTGTCGCCCTTTTCCGCAAGGGTTGACAGCAGGCGTACGGAATGGCGGAAGTCGTGGCGCAGCTTGGCGGTCTGGCGCATATGCTCCTGCAGGATGTGGTACTGGTGCGACTGCATCTCCAGGAGTCTTGTGCGTTCCAGAAGTTCCGCATGCTCCAGTATGGCGATCGTACCCCGGTAAAAAAGCACATAGACCGACACAAGCATGGCGAACATCCCAACTTCGAACATGGGGAAGATCCACAGCATCCGTCCTGCGTGAAGCGTGCGGTAAGACTGCGGGACAGAGAGTACATTGAGGAGGAGGAAGACGGATGACAGCGCCACCGTGAAGTACCATATCCTGGAAAAGCCGGGGCTGTCCACCGCTCGCTGGAAATGATGTGTGGCGGGGTAAGCAAAAGCCGCCAGCAGCAGGAGGGAGATTCCAAACTGGAAAAGAGCCGCCTCCGGAGAAAGCTTTGACGCGCCGGAGGACGGATGGAGCCATGCGTCAAAGGCATAGCCGAACTGCACCGGAAAGGTCTCTATGGCACAGACGCCCACATAGATGGCTAGGGAACAGGACAGGTTAAGATCCACCGTACGGCGGTACAGGAAAAAGAACAGAGGAAGGGACGCAAGCAGGATGGCATGCACATCCATGGAGAGACAGAGGCAGAGCAGGGCGGCGGTGACGGCGTATGGCAGGATCACCGCCAGACACAGGAGGGCGGTCTTTGCCGGGGAAAATTTCATCTGGTTTTTTGCCGGCAGATATAAGGATGCCGCGCCGGGCAGGAGAATCAGGAACTGCGGCAGATTCAGCAGAAATTTTTCTATATCCATCATCCCTTCTCCTTTCCTTGCCGTCTGTCGGCAGTGTATGTCTGGCGTCTGCGTATTTTTTCAAAGTGATAATCCCGTGCCATTTGTTCAACCTTGGCGCTGTCCCGCACACGGACCGGGAATCTTGCGCCGCTTTCCATGATGCAGCAGCCTTTTTCAAACGCAAGGATATGTTCGGCATTCACGGCGATTCCTTTGTTGACAGGGATAAAACGGGGATCGGCGCCGATCTTTTCCATAAATTCCGTCATCGTCATGCGGCAGCGTAGTTTCCTCCCGTCCGTAAGCGTGATGTCCAGATAGTGGGCGTCCGTGACGGCGGAAGCGATCTCGTCAAGGAATAAGCAGACGGTCTTTCGATCTACGGTAAGTTCTACATAGCTCTGCTCCCGGGGCAGCACTTTGACGGCGTCTGACAGCACATCAAAAATGCGTTCTCTGGTGAAAGGCTTCGTGACATATTCAAAGGCGTGGCAGGAGAAGGCGTCCGGCATGAAATCCATGCTGGAGGTCAGGAACACCAGGAGACAGCCGCGGTCCTGCCTGCGCATCTTCAGTGCGGCAGCGACTCCGTCCATCCCCTCCATGTAGATGTCCATGAACACAAGATCAAAACCGCCGGTTTCGAAGGCTCTAAGGAATGACTCTCCGCTTTCAAAGGGGAGGGTCTCCACAGGGTGTCCGGTTTCTTTCCCAAAGTTTCTGCAGATTTGTTCTATTTCGTCCAGGCACTCCGGTTCGTCGTCCACAAAGGCGATCTTCAAGATGGATTCCACCTCCATTCATACGAATATCCAGTGTCATTATAATATAAGAAAGGGCATTTTTCAAATCTGTCAATCGCCTGATTTGAATTTTTTTCAAGACATTCTTGCCAGAAAATTGACGTTCCTGCCAGAAACCTTGTTTTTTATTCGATGTTCACTATCATGAAAATTGGGATTTTTTGCGGAAGGAAGAGAATGGTTATGACATTTAAAATCAAAGAAAAGAGAAATATGGTGCGCCGCGCTGTGGGAATCTTTCTGTCGGCGGCGATGGTACTTCAGATGCTGCCGCCGGGCGGACTTTTTGTGTATGCCTCGGAGGAAAAAGAAGGGCTTTGCACACATCACACCGAGCATACGGCGGAGTGCGGTTATAGGGAGGCGGGAGTATGCACCCATGAACATACTTCCGAGTGCTATCAGATTGTGACGAACTGTGTACATACCCATACGGAGGAGTGCTTCCCGGAGCGCAGTGTGGAGCTGGAAAGCGCAGTGGGCGGCGGCGAGGCTTCCGAAGACGCAGAGCAGGAAAAGACATCGGGCGATGAAGCGGAACCGGAGAACTGCACCCATATATGCAGTGAGGAAAGCGGCTGTGTTACAAAGGAGTTGGACTGCCGTCACGAACACAGGGCGGATGACAGCGAAGCCGGTTCGATCTCTGGTGAGAATTGCGGTTATGCGGAGGCACAGCCCTGTACCTATGACTGCCCGATCTGCGCTATAGAGGATCTGATCGATGCGCTGCCCGGCGAAGTTGCGGAAGAGAACGCGGAAGAGGTACGGGGGCAGCTGGAGGAAATTCTCGAATTGTTCACAAAGCTGGATGAGGAGGAGCAGGAGCAGATCGACCTGTCTGCCTGTTATGAGCTGTGGGAAAAGCTGGATACGGCGAATGTGCCGGAGGTCAGTTCCGGTAATGTAACAAACGGTCTTGATTTTAGCAGCAATAGCACTGGCTCGGGCACATTGGAGTCAGACGGCTACCAGTGGGATGTAGGCAGTAAGACGCTCAGGTTGAAGGACGTCACGATCAGCGGCACGGTGACCCTGCCGGACGGAACGATCACCATAGAGACTGAGGGAGACTGCTCTGTTGATACGCTGGCCATTGGAGGCGGCAATCCACAAAATACGCATTTGACTTTCTCCGGACCCGGACGGTTGACGATCCAGGAGCAGATCAACATCAGCGGCGGCGATGGCCTTGACCTTACGGTAGCGTCGGGCGCCCGGGTCACAGCAAATGGCGGCCTTTCCATCGGCGCCAGCGGCGGGGCGAGTTCTACGGTGACCGTGAACGGAACCCTGACCGCAAAAGGAACGGAATCCGACTGTGCGGTATATGCCGGAAAGGTAGTCGTTGGCAACGGCGGTTTGTTAAAGGTTTCGGGAAAAAATGGGATAATGCTCAACGGCATGAACAACAGTGGAAGCAAAAACTTCACTGGCGTATTTACGGTTGAGCAGGGCGGCTGTCTCGACGCAAATTGCGAAAGCTTCAATATCCAGGTGTATTCTGGAGGAAGTTCCTTTCCTGCGGGAAGCGGTGAGGATCAGGCGTTCAATATCCCTGACAATTATCTGCCCACAGACTGCGAACCAAGGCAGAAGGATACAGGGAAAATCGACCTTGTCAGAAAAAGCACCGGTGAAGTGTACACAGGCCCCTTGATGATTCACGAAAATCACAGCTGGCCGGACACCTTTAATGGAAAAGACGAGTCCGGTCACTGGAAAATATGCATGTTCGAAGGGTGCGACAAGACGAAGGATTATGAGGCGCATCGCTATGACGACAACACCGGGAGATGCGTCTGCGGCTCCACGCTTGAGGTGACTTTAAACGGCGCGGTGGGACTGATCTACAACGGCCAGGAGCAAAAACCCGGCGCCGCTGTCACCCTGGATGGTACACTCCTGGATGCGTCCAGATATAATATCACATACAGGGATAACTTAAACGCCGGGGAAGCGTCCGTGATCGTTGCGGGAAAAGACGGCCTGGCCTTTGCACGGACAGTGAAGTTCCGGATTGCCAGGGCGACGCCTGAGATCACTTGGGGCAGCACAGCGCAGACTGCGATTTATTCCGGAAGTCAGGCCAGGATCGTTCCGCCTGCGGTGACCCTGGTGAACGGCGAACGCTTCGGCGGGGAGTTCGTTTATTCTTATGCGGCGGGCGGTTCGTCCGACTACACGTCCGGCCTGCCGGTCAACGCCGGAACCTACACCATCAGGGCAGACGTCCCGGAGGGAGGCAACTACAACGCCGCAGGCAGCACAAACACGTTGACGCTGACGGTGGAGAAAGCGGAGAACGCGCCCAATATGCCCTCCGACGCCATGAACGTGGACCAGAAACATAAAGAAGTAAACGACACAGAGCTTCCGGCAGGCTGGCAGTGGCAGGAAACGGATCAGAATACGGCGCTGAAAACCGGCGCTCCGGTGACGGCGACAGCAGTCTATGTCGGGGCAGATAAGGACAATTATAAAAATGTGACAAAGACCGTGGCAATTACAAGAATGAAAGGCAGTGCAGGCGGCTCGTCCAACTCGGGGAGTTCCTCCAGCTCAGGCGGTTCGTCTACGGGCCATGACAGCCAGGATACCGGCGGGGAAGCAGCGGCCGCTGCGCCGCAGAGGCAGCCGATTGCCCCCTCCGTCAAGGGTAGCGGGACGAAGGCAGGGACTGTCCCTGGGCAGCCGCAAGAGGAACATATCCATGATTACAGCGCTGAAGTGGAGAAAGAAGCGTCCTGTACAGAGGCAGGGGTGAAAAAATATGTCTGTTCCTGCGGGGATCGTTATACGGAAAGTATCCCCGCACTGAATCACAGCTATCAGGAGGAGATCACAGAGGAGCCGACCGTTTCCACAGAAGGTGTGAAGACCTATACCTGCAGCCGCTGCGGCGATACATACACAGAGCCGATTGACAGGCTTGAGGATATTTCCCCCGAGGAACCGGAGAACCTTCCAGAAAAAAGTACAAAGACATGGCCCTGGTGGATCGTACTGGTGGTCGTACTGGTGTTCGCCATGGCCGTCGGCTGGTACTATATGACAAAGAAGAAGGAAGAGATAGAAAAAGCATAAAAATAAAGTGCATAAGTTCCGCTTAACCGCAGGCAGCTTATGCACTTTATCTTGCATTCTTAGTATAAAATATTTGATTACAAAGAAAACTTCCTGGTAAAAAACTCATCGATTCTTTTTTTGATCTCCATTGGGTTTAAATATTTTAATAGGTAACCGTCTGCTTTCAGGGACAACACCTTTTGTACGCTTTCCCGATCGTCCTTGCATGTCAGGAAAATGACTGGAATGTCTGCGAACTCTTTTTCTGAGTGGAGCATTTCCAGCACATGGACTCCATCGCATACCGGCATTTCATAATCTAACAGAATCAGATCCGGTCGGTCCAGCGTGATCGACCGGAAGGCGGATATGCCGGAACCGACCTCGGAGACATCATAATCTTTGGACATCAGCCGCTTGATCCGCTGGCGTACGGTGATGGAATCATCCACAATCAGAATTTTCCTACGGGTGTTCTGTTCCTTTTCCATCAGATATTTTTCGATAACCGTCATGGCGTTGCCTGCGTCTAAGGGGGTCCAAAAGCTGTTCTCCAGTACGTGAGGCGCAAAGACGCAATAAGAAAAATATCCTTCTTCCGTGCTAAATAAAAGGCTGACCTGGGGCTTTTTCATCTCAAAAATCGCGTGGAACTGTTCATGGGTCAGGAGATTTTCTTCGGTCATGTCATAAGAGTGGGTGGACGGATAATGATTCATCACGCAACGTACGAACTGGGAAGCGGTATATCGGACCGCGTTGAGGAGCACGATATCCAGCTTGTCGGAACGGATTCCCATCAGTTTTCCTACGGTGTGGATCAAAATATTGTCTTCGAAAACCAAAAGAATTTCCCATTTTTTATCATCCTCCGCCCGGCTGTAAACCAGGCGGTAATAGATCCCTTGGCCGAATTTTTCTCCGTCGTAGGCATTGGTGATGACCTGTGCGTTCAAATGGAACATATTTTTTAAAAGGTTACGGATGATTTCTTCCATGGCATTCAGCTCTTCTTCCGGCAGAAGTTCTCCCCACATGCTCAGTTTCCCTCCTGTAATGGCCCGGTCTTCTGTAAGGGTGTGTCCGATCAGCCATCCGGCGCAGACGGACAGGAAATGCTCAACGGAAGAGGGAGAATAGTTTTCTCTTCGCAGCTCCTTTTCCAACGCCGGAAGGGATTTCTCCCGGAAGTCTTTGTGCAGACGTTTGTGCATCTTGATGTCTTTATAATGGATTAATTCCATGTACGTTTCTTCATCTTCAAAGTGCTTCAGCGCATGTGTCTTAAAATATTTGATTCCTTCCTGACAGGTCCGTCGGTACCGTGTCTCTCCCCCTCTCAGGGCAAAAAGCTTGTTGATTATCCGAAAGAGTCGTTGGTGCTCTTCATCAATGATCTTTATCCCTATATTGAACTCGTCTTTCCATATCAGTTGATTGTCCATGCATCAAAACCTCCTCAATGAAAGCAATGGCAAAATATTACATAATTTTTCCTATATATACATCATATTCCAGACAAGCTAAACTGCTACAATCTGGGACCTGGTTCTGGACAGATTTCAGTTGATATCTGTCATTTTTTCCGCTATTATAGTAAGAAAAAGAAGATTAGAAGGAGCAGAAGACATGAGCAGAGAAAAAGAGGCGGTCCCTTCGATGGACCAGTGGCTGAGAGAAGCAAAAGAGGACCCACAGGCAGCCTCCTGCGGTATGTATCTGTTTCACAACGGAGTGGTGAGACAGTCGGCGAAGGCCAGCGTCCGCGAAGGAAAAGAAGGCCTGCCGCCGGTTGCGGGGCTTACATTCTCCTATGAAGAGCAGAAGATTAAGGAAGCGATCCGTAAGACTTATGAGATGCCGGGGATCTATTATGTGAAAGTGTGGCTGAATCAGGGGGAGCTGGAAGTGGGAGACGATATGATGCGGGTACTGGTAGGCGGAGACATCCGTCCCCGTGTGATCGACGCCCTGCAGGCCTTGGTGGAAGAGATCAAGACAAACTGTGTGGAAGAAGTAGAGACGTTTTAGGAAAGGAGGCGGTTTTTTGAAAGCAGCAGAGAGTGTCAACATCATCGGCGGAGCGGACGGTCCGACCAGTATCTTTCTGGCAGGCAGATCAGGAAAACGGCCAATGAAAGTTCGGATCAGGAACTGGATCTATCAGTTGAGACGGAGGGCAATCGCGCGCCGTATCAGACCGAATGCGCATACGCTGAGAGAGGTGACCGCGTTTATGAAAAAGCACTATGGCGCGGTTGAGCTTTCCACAGAGAGCAGGGAATACCAGGAACAGCGGAAGTGCCTGAAGGGAAGTCTGATCATCGAACACCGGCCGGAGCTTCTGGGCAGTCTGCGCACGATCCCCCGTTCGCGTGTATACGATGAGGCGTTTATCCGGAAGCTTGAGGAACGTCTGGAGCGGCAGAGAGAGCGGATCGCACAGATACCGGAGGATCAGTTTCCCATGGATTTTCACATCTACCGGATTCGGCTGGGCGGCGGGAGAATGGAGATCGAGATCGATTACCAATGGGATGTCTTCGGAATCTCCTACAGCGGAGATAAAAAAGAGATGATGAAATTAAAGCGCATGAGTCGCAGACTGTACATTTATTATGGAGTATCTAAGGAAGATATCGCGAACCGTTCCAAGAGATATTCCTCGCTGCTTACGGTGCTGGCGTCTGATTAAGGGGCGGTTATTTCCGAGTCTTTCCCTCGCCCCGAAGGAACGGTTCTGAGAAGCTGTGGTTGAAGTACTCGATCAGCGGGCCCATAAAGAAGGCGGTGATCAGGGTGCCGAGGCCGGGCAGCAGGCCCAGCAGGGCTCCGATGATTACGCAGAAGAGGTCGCAGCCGATGCGGACGAACCGGAACGGAAGCGCTCGGCGCTTAGAGATCACGATGGGGATGGCGTCGTACACGGAGACGCCCAGATTGGAGGTCATGTAAAGGGAAGACGCAAAGCACATGACCAGAACGGCAACCGCTAAGAACAGGACCCGCAGGGCCAGTGAGGGAGTCGGGGTAAAATATCGGATCACCAGGCAGGTAAAATCCACGATGTATCCGGTCAGGAACATGTTGACCAGGGTGGCGGCTCCGATACATTTCCGGGCGACGAACAGATCAAGAAGCAGCAAAATGCCGCTGAATATGATGTAATAGGGACCGTAGGAAATCTGCTGTTCAAAAAAATGTCCCCATATTCCCTGGGCAAAGCACTGAAACGGGTCTACCCCAAATTGCGAACATTTGAAAAAGCCCACCGCGATGGCACAGAGCGTCACTCCGGCGGTGGTCATAGCGATACGGTTCTTAAAATTTTCCGGTAATCTCATAGGTACTCCTTTTTTGTTCTGTCAAATTGATGAGGCCATCATATCATATTTATTCTCGGTTGTCATGGATAAATTTTCTGCAGCTGAGGGATTCCTTTTGCATGCAGGTTGACAAAATTTCACGGAAATAATACAATATTACTATAAAATTCTACAGACGTAAGTATGGGCTAAAGTTGAAATTACAATGATTTTAGCCCATTTATCATACACAGAATGGAGACGGATGGATCATGAAAGATAGGTTAATCAGGAAAGAAAAGAGCATTCCTTTGTTTCTTTCCATCATTCTGGTATTTTGCGTGTTGGGGGCGGTGGTGTTTTCCGTGTCAAAGAGGATATCCAGCGAGATGTCTGCGTCGGCGATCCATAACCTGAATGAAAGTCTGAATCTGATCAAAGGTACCATAGAATCTGTTTTGATCAAAGAAGCGGAATTCCAGACCTTGCTTGCGACAGAGATTGCAATGAATGATGATCCGGAGACGTTCGTCCGTTCCTTAAGCAGTAACCAGACCATGGTTAAGATTTCTGTGATCCGATCCGGACAGACAGAGGGAATCTCCAATACCGGCGATGCTTTTGCGGCAGAAGAGTTGGATTTTTCCGGAGAGATGTCCGTCGAAGGACTGATGATGTCCCGGTCCTATATCAACAGCATGGGCACCTGGGCATATACGATGAAATGCCCGGTGGTAAAGGACGGGAAAGAGACGGCGGTGCTCTATATCGAATATATCTATGAATCCTTAGCGGGATCACTGCCAAATAAATTTTATAACGGAAGCGCCATGCTCTATCTGATGGACCCTAAAAGCGAGCGCTTTGTGCTGAAACCTACGGGAATGGGGGAGCGCAACGCCGGGCATCTGAATCTCACGGATTTTTACCGGGCCAACAGTATTCTGGAAGAAGAGATTCAGACGGAGGTGTCTGACAGCATTCGATCCGGGAGGAATATCATGTTCTATCACGATGTTCAGGGAAAAGCTTCTCTGATCTATATGTGGTCGGTGGAGGACGGGGCGTCTTATCTGATCGGTTATGTACCGATTGAGGCGATTCAGCAGGAAGGAAAGGCGGTCAATCAAAATATCTATATCGTCGTCGTCGTGATGATGACAGCGTTCTTTCTCTGCTGCGTTTTGTATTATTTTAACTACAGACAGCAGGATCGGATACGCAAGGAACGGGAGGCGGAGCGGGAAGTGCACAACCGGCAGCTGGCGGAGGCTTTGCGGGCGGCACAGGCTGCGAGTAATTCCAAGACTACCTTTTTGTCCAATATGTCCCATGATATCCGGACCCCGATGAATGCAATCCTCGGCTTCACAACACTTCTTTTAAAAGATGCGGACAGCCCTGAGAAAGTGAGAGAATATACGGGGAAAATCGCCGCTTCCGGCCGGCATCTGCTGAACCTGATCAACGATGTGCTGGACGTATCCAAAATTGAAAGCGGAAAGATGATCCTTACCATCGGAGAATTCACGCTGGATGATCTGGTGTCTTCCGTAGATACGATCATCCGTCCCATGGCGGCGGCAAAGAATCAGAATTTTCAGATTCAGGTGACAGGTATCCGGCATGCGTATCTGATGGGGGATGAGATGAGGCTGAATCAGATCCTGATCAACCTACTGTCTAATGCGGTAAAATACACCCAGGACGGGGGCAGTATCTGGTTCCGGATCACGGGTCTTGGCATACGTTCCAGTCAGTTTGCGCATATCCGGATTGAGGTGGAAGACAATGGATACGGAATGACGCCGGAATATCTGGGAACGATCTTTGAAGCATTTACCAGAGCAGAGAACAGTACGACCAACAAGGTTCAGGGTACTGGGCTTGGAATGGCAATCACGAAGAGTATTGTGGAGCTTATGGGGGGCACCATTGATGTATCCAGCAAGGTGGGAGAGGGGAGTCTCTTCCGGGTGGAACTGGAACTTCGGATACCGGACGGTCAGGCGAAAAGCGATACCGTGCCGGGAGCAGATCTGTCCGGCTGTCTGGAAGGCTTAAAGCTTCTGGTGGCGGAGGATAACGAGATCAACGCGGAGATCCTGTCAGAACTTTTGGATATGGAGGGAGTCTCCTGTGAAATCATGGAAAACGGGCAGCTGGCCGTGGAACGCTTTATCAGTGAAAAGCCGTATGTGTATGACGCAATTCTGATGGATGTGCAGATGCCGGTCATGAACGGTTACGATGCGACAAGGGCGATCCGTGCGCTGGACCGCGAAGATGCACGGGAGATACCGATCATTGCCATGACGGCTAATGCCTTTGCGGAAGACGTGAAGAACGCGCTGGACGCCGGCATGAATGCCCATGTGGCAAAACCAATCGATATGGAGTTACTGAAGCGAACGCTCAATGAATCGGTTCAAAGAAAGGAATAAAAAATGATGGGAATTCAGGTGTGTAGAAGGATGATGGGCTTCGGTTTGGCCGCGGTGATCGTGTATACCCTGGTTGGTTGCGGGTCAGACAAAGGGGCTATCGAAAACCTGGTAGCGGAGGACGAAGACAGCGAGAGAATCGTGGATTTGTTTGGTCCCATGGAAAAATCAAAGCCGGATGCGGAGAATATCGCAAGAAGCGCTTTTGATGAAACCATCCGGATCGCGGAAGAGCGTCTTGGCGTAACGGTGGAATATCACACATATACGGCGGAAAATTATCAGGAAAAAACCTATGACGATGTGGCCCTGGACCGGGTGCGGAACAATATGGACGACCTGTACCTGCTGAATCCGGATACGATCCAGCTTCTGGGTTCCGAAGGTTATCTGCTGGATCTGTCACAGCTTGAAAATGCAGAAAATTTAAGAGAGGTTGTAAAGACCGCCAATACCGTCAACGGAATGCTGGTGGCGATTCCCCAGGAAGTGGTGGTGCACGGCCTGTTCGTCAATCAGGATATGTTTGATCAATACGGCCTCTCTCTGCCGGAGACGCCGGAAGATCTGCTGGAGTGCTGCCGGGTGTTCAAGGAAAACGGGATCGAGACGCCCATCGGGGCAAACCGCTGGTGGCTGGAGAATTTGGTGTTCGCTCAGGCTTATGCGGATCTGTATAACGGAGACCATACGCAGGAGGAGATCGACGCCCTCAACAGTGGCGAGCGAAAATACAGCGATTATATGCGTCCGGGTTTTGAATTTCTAAAGGAACTGATGGACAAAGGCTATGTTGACGCCGCGACCGCCTACACGTATGAGGCGATCGAAGGAGAGGGACCGGATTTCCTGGCGGGGAAAACGCCTATCGTCATGGCGTACTGGGGTGCGGCGAACTCGGACACTGCCTATGGGAATCCGGATTTTAACATGAAGGTCATCGGCTTCCCGAGTCATCTGGGCCAGATGCCGGTGGTGTCTATCACGGGATATGCGATCGGCATCAACGCAGAGCATATGGAGGACACAAAGGATGTACTGAACTGCATTCTGTCGGATGAAGCGCTTCAGACTTATACCGAGATCAACAAAGTCATCTCTCCCTCTAAGAATGTCGAGGTGGACTGCATTCCCGCCCTCCAGCCGCTGAACGACAGGGTGAAAGAAGATTATTATGTCCTGGGCTCCAATGCGGGCATGAAGCTGGAGCAGTGGGGCAATACCTGCCTTATTGTGCGGGAGCTGATGAACGGGGCGACGGTGGAAGAATGCATGGCGGAATTTGACCGGCTCCAGGAGGAGACGCTGGAAAGATAAAATGAAAGCTTGCCCAAAAAGGGATTGCCTTCCAGCATTTTTTCTGCTATGCTAAATGTAAGGAATGACTGGAGATAAGCGACATTGACAGGCGGGGAGGAACATACGGACGAAAGAGAAAGAATCAGACTTTATACAAAAGAGAAACCGGTCAATCCACTGTAACTGATCAGATATCACAAGGTACAGGAGGATGTAAGATGTTAGAAGCAAAAGATCTGGAGATGATCACAGAGATTGTGACAAGAGCAGTGGAGAAGAGCACATCCGTCATGCGGGAACATATCGGAGAACTTCGCCAGGATGTGAAGGATCTGCGCCAGGATGTGAAGGATCTGCGCCAGGATGTGACAGAGCTTCAGCAGGATGTGAAGGATCTGCGCCAGGACGTAACAGAGCTTCAGCGGGATGTGAAGGATCTGCGCCAGGACGTGACAGAGCTTCAGCGGGATGTGAAGGATCTGCGCCAGAACGTGACAGAGCTTCAGCGGGATGTGAAGGATCTGCGCCAGGACGTAACAGAGCTTCAGAAGCGGACAGAAACGATGGAAGAAAAGATTTCGGCCATCAAAGTAACGCAGGAAAATGAGGTTTTGAAAGGGGTCTGCATCGTCGGTGAAGGACATCTGGATCTAAGCCGAAAGCTGACTGAGATTTTGGAGACCAAAGAGGAACGAGAGTTAATGAAGCTGAGAGTTCAGTATCTGGAAAGGGAGATCAGACGGATTAAGGATCATCTGAAAATCGCCTGAAAGAACGGAATTAAGAAGCGGAGCCGTCTTTTGAACGGCTCCGCTTTTCTTTATTAGAAGCGGAAATCCCGCTTTCCCTCCGCGATATCGTGAATATGCTCTATGGCAATTTTTTTCACCTTGGGATTGGGGATCTTCTCAAGCTCCCGCTCGATCAGCCCCATGCCGAGCTTCCGGGTATCTTCGCTGGCGTAGTCTTCCAGATACTCCTTCAGAGTCATCAGCGCGTTGGGATGACAGCAGTTTAAGATCTGCATGTTCTTGCAGAGGGCCATGAAACGGTCACCGGTTCGTCCCTCACGGTAACAGGCGGTGCAGAAGCTGGGGATGTATCCGAGCTTCATCAGCCAGTTGACCACTTCGTCCAGCGTTCTCTGATCACTGACATCGAACTGCGCGCTTGTGACGTCTTCTTCCGTCTCCGGCTCGGCGTAACCGCCTACACTGGTTCTGGAAGCGCCGCTGATCTGGGACACGCCCAGCGGAAGCACCCGTTCCCGGACCTCCTGACTTTCTCTGGTGGAGATGATCATGCCCGTGTAGGGAACCGAGATGCGGATCAGCGCACAGATCTTGGCAAAGATATCGTCGCTGATGCTGTTGTCGAAGGCAGACGGATCGATGTCGTCCGCGTGCTTGATTCTGGGAACGCTGATGGTGTGAGGACCGACGCCGTGAACCGCTTCCAGATGCTCCGCGTGCATCAGAAGTCCGGCGAATTCATAGCGGTACAATTCCAGCCCGAACAAGACGCCCAGTCCCACGTCATCAATGCCGCCCTCCATGGCCCGGTCCATGGCTTCCGTATGATAAGCATAATCATGTTTGGGTCCGGTGGGATGCAGTTTCTCGTAGCTTTCTTTATGATACGTCTCCTGGAACAGGATGTAGGTACCGATCTCCGCCTCTTTTAACTTCCGGTAATTCTCTACGGTTGTGGCCGCGATATTGACATTGACTCTGCGGATAGCGCCGTTTTTATGCTTGATGCTGTAGATGGTATGGATACATTCCAGTATGTATTCGATGGGATTGTTGACCGGGTCTTCGCCGGCTTCGATGGCCAGGCGCTTGTGTCCCATATCCTGCAGGGCGGTTACTTCTTTGATAATCTCTTCCTGCGTCAGCTTTTTCCTGGCGATATGCTTGTTTTTCGCGTGATACGGACAGTAGACGCATCCGTTGACACAGTAGTTGGACAGATACAGAGGGGCAAAAAGCACGATGCGGTTTCCGTAATAGTCTTTTTTCAACTGCTCTGCCAGTGCGAAAAGTTCTGCTACTTTCTCCGGGATTTCACAGGCCAGGAGTACGGACGCCTCCCGGTGAGTCAGTCCTTTGCGTTCTCTTGCTTTTGCGAGGATCTGGTCGATCAGCTCCAGGTTCTCCTTATTCGCGTCCGCGTAGTCAAGCGTCTCCCGGATCTCCTCGTCCGAGATGAATTCCTCAGCCTTTAAAGACTTTACATTGTACATAATGAATGTACGCTCCTTTCTTTTCGGTCAGGCGGTCAGAGCCAAAACGGCTTCTTCCGGCTTCCCGGTTAGTTTGATTATGTGAGGTCGTCTGCTTTTTTGCTGGCAGCCGGCGCGACACCGCTTTTTAAGTCGGAATATACGGTCTTTGCAGAGACTCCCGGAAGTCTTCCGATCCTGCCGGACAGTGCGTTCACCACGTCCTGGGGAGCGTCCAAAGCCACGCTGATGATATTCAAATGCCGTTCCCGGTAAGGAATGCCCATCCTTCCGATGATGTATCTGCCATATTGATGCAGAAGGCCGTTCAATTGCTCTACGGCATCTGCATTTTCAACAATGATACCGATCAATGCGATCCTCGTTTCCATATATATTCTCCAAAAATCAGGTCTGTTGTAAAAAATTGTGAAATACTGATATGAATTTTAGCATATCTTTCAGAAAATAGCAACTATTTATAAAATGGCTGGAAGACAGAAAAATACAATATATACAAAACATACAAATAAAACAAAATAATTCTGTATAATTTGTACATTGTGTAAAACCACTTGGAGTGTTAAAGTTATATATGTATACATGTGCGGTTTGTACAATTAACAAAACAAGGAGGAAAAACGAATGCTGGATCAGTCTTATTATCGTAAGACAGATGAGATCATTGAGCACTACGGCCGTAAGGCAGGCTCGCTGATCCCAATCATGCAGGATATTCAGGCAGAGTATCGTTATCTGCCGGGAGAACTGCTGACCTATGTGGCAAAGGAAATCGGAATCAAGGAGGCAAAAGCGTACAGCGTGGCTACCTTCTATGAGAACTTTTCCTTTGAGGCAAAAGGGAAATACGTGATTAAAGTATGTGACGGAACAGCCTGTCATGTTCGGAAATCCACTCCGGTGCTGGAGGCACTCTGGAAGGAACTGGGACTCAGCAAGAAAAAACATACGACGGACGACATGATGTTTACCGTGGAAACCGTATCCTGTCTGGGCGCATGCGGTCTTGCTCCGACGATGATGGTGAACGAAGATGTATATCCTTCCATGACACCGGAAAAGGCACTTGCAGTTATTGAAGAATTGAGAGGTAAGGGCTGATGATTAAAAACAAAGAAGAATTGTTACAGGTACGTGAGTCAGCCAGAGAACAGGTAGCAGCATATGACTGCAGAATTCTCGTCTGTTCCGGTACAGGCTGTATTGCAACAGGGTCTGCCAAGATCTACGAAGAGTTCCTGACACTGACCAAAGATGCTCCGGGCGTGGTACTTGACTTTGCTCCCCATGACGAGGGAGAGCACGAGCATGTGGGCGTGAAAAAGACCGGATGTCAGGGCTTCTGCGAACTTGGACCTCTGGTTCGTATTCAGAAGGGTGACGAAGTCATTCAGTACGTAAAAGTTCAGATTGACGACTGCAAAGAAATCTTCGAATCGACCGTTCTTGGAAACGAAGTAGTGGATCGTCTTCTTTATACGAAGAAAGATGTTCATTATAAACACCCGGAAGATATTCCGTTCATGGCAAAACAGACCAGGATCGTTCTGGAGAACTGTGGGCGCGTGGATGCGGAGTCTCTGGATGAGTACATTGCAGCAGGCGGTTTTGAAGCTCTCACCAAAGCCATGTTCGACATGAGCAGGGATGAGATCATCGACGAAGTGGATCGCTCCGGACTGCGCGGGCGCGGCGGCGGCGGCTTCCCCTGCGGAAGAAAATGGAAACAGGTCGCAAGGCAGAAAGAAAAGATCCGCTATGTGGTCTGTAACGGTGATGAGGGCGACCCGGGAGCATTCATGGACGGTTCCGTCATGGAAGGCGACCCGTTCAAGCTGATTGAAGGTATGATGATTGCTGCCTACGCCGTAGAGTCCACGGACGGCTATATCTATGTGCGTGCAGAGTATCCCATGTCGGTTAAGAGACTTCGCCATGCAATCGCTCAGTTAGAGGAAAGAGGACTGCTGGGTGACAATATCCTCGGCACGGATTTCTGTTTCCATTTACATATCAACAGAGGAGCAGGCGCATTCGTCTGCGGCGAGGGTTCTGCACTGACCGCCTCCATCGAGGGCAACAGAGGTATGCCGCGTGTGAAACCGCCCCGTACCGTAGAGAAGGGTCTGTGGGAAAAGCCGACCGTACTGAATAACGTGGAGACCTACGCGAACGTTCCGAAGATTATTCTTCAGGGTGCGGACTGGTACCGGACCATCGGTACGGAGGGAAGCCCGGGAACGAAGACCTTCTCCCTGACCGGTTCCATCGAGAACACCGGTCTGATCGAAGTACCCATGGGAAGCACGCTGCGTGAGATCATCTTTGATATTGGCGGCGGCTTAAAGAACGGCGCGGAATTCAAGGCCGTGCAGATCGGCGGACCGTCCGGCGGATGTCTGACGGAGAAGCATCTTGACGAGCCTCTGGATTTCGATTCCGTGAAGAAATTCAATGCCATCGTCGGTTCCGGCGGTATGGTGGTTATGGATACCAACACCTGTATGGTAGAGGTTGCCCGTTTCTTCATGAGCTTCACACAGAGAGAGTCCTGCGGGAAGTGTGTCCCCTGTCGTGAAGGTACCAAGAGAATGTTGGAGATCCTCGAGAAGATCGTGGCTGGTGAAGGAGAGATGGAAGATCTGGACCGTCTGGAAGAGCTTGCGAACATGATTCGCAGTATGGCGCTCTGCGGACTGGGCAAGAGTGCACCGCTTCCGGTGATCAGTACGCTGAAGACCTTCCGGGATGAGTATGTGGAGCATATCGTGGACAAGAAATGTCCGGCGAAAGTCTGTCAGGCAATGCGCCGCTTCGCGATCAATCCAGAATACTGCAAAGGCTGCGGAAAATGTGCGAAGAACTGTCCGGTCGGCGCGATCACCGGTGTCCGGAAGGAATGCTATCATATCAACCCGAAGCTTTGTATCAAGTGCGGCGCATGTAAAGACAACTGTGCATTTGACGCGGTCTATATTGAGGAATAGGGAGGACAGATATGGGAACAATTACAATAGATGGTAGAAAAGTAGAATTTACCGATGAGAAGAATGTCCTGTCTATTATTCGCAAAGCCGGCATCGACATTCCGACTCTTTGTTATCACTCGGAGCTTTCCACCTTTGGCGCCTGTCGTCTTTGTACGGTGGAAGACAACAGAGGAAGGATGTTCGCATCCTGCTCTGAGGAGCCGAGAGATGGTATGGAGATCTATACCAATACCGGAAAACTGAAAAAATACAGGAAGATGATCATTGAACTTTTGCTGGCGGCTCACTGCAGAGACTGTACCACCTGCGTGAAAAGCGGCGACTGTGATCTGCAGGCGCTGGCGCTGCGTTTTGGCGTGACGGAAGTGCGCTTCAAGAATTATCGGGAAGAGAGACCGCTGGATCTTAGCTCTCCTTCCATCATTCGTGATCCGAATAAATGTATCCTTTGCGGCAATTGCGTGCGCGTCTGCAGCGAGCTGCAGGGGGTCGGCGCGCTTGGATTTGCGCACCGCGGCTCTGACGCCATGGTAATGCCGGCATTTGACCGTGAGATCGCGACCACTGAGTGCGTGAACTGCGGACAGTGCCGTGTCTTCTGCCCCACCGGCGCCATCAGCATCAAGGACGACAAGGAAGCCGTATGGGATGCTCTGGCAGATCCCGATGTGCGCGTGGTAGCGCAGATCGCTCCGTCTGTCCGCGTGGCAGTAGGCGACGCCTTTGGCCTTCCGAAGGGAAGAAGCACCATGGGCAAGATTGTCAGCGTGCTTCACAGAATGGGCTTTGATGAAGTTTATGATACGAATTTCAGTGCGGACCTTACGATCATGGAAGAATCCGCGGAGTTTCTGGATCGCGTAAAGAACGGCGGAAAGCTGCCGCTTCTCACATCCTGCTGTCCGGCATGGGTGAAGTTCGTGGGCGATCAGTTTGAGGAATTTAAAGACAACGTATCCACCTGCCGTTCTCCGCAGGGAATGCTCTCCGCAGTAGCGAAGGAGTACTTCCGTGATCCGGCAAACGGCCAGGGCAAGAAGACGGTGATGGTATCCTTCATGCCGTGTACGGCTAAGAAGATGGAAGCAAAACGTCCCAACAGCCGGACCGAAGGCGAGCAGGATACAGACTTTGTCATCACCACCACGGAACTGGTGCAGATGATCAAGACGACCGGTATCGATTTTGCGGATCTGGAATCCGAGGCTTCCGATGTTCCGTTCGGCCTTGGCTCCGGCGGCGGCGTGATCTTCGGCGTGACCGGCGGCGTGACCGAGGCAGTCATCAGAAGATTGACCGAAGGACATGATAAGGCAACGCTGGACCGGATCGCGGAGTGCGGCGTTCGTCAGAGCGGCGAGGATGATTTCGTCCGTGAATTCACGATTCCTTACAATGGGATGGATGTGAAGATCTGTGTCGTCAGCGGACTTGCCAATGCAAGAACCGTCATGGAGCAGGTGAAGAGCGGTGAGAAAGAGTATCATCTCATCGAGGTGATGGCATGCCGCCGCGGATGTGTCATGGGCGGAGGCCAGCCGCGTCTGAAGGGCCTGAAGGCGAAGACCGCAAGGACGACGGGTATCTACAATGCAGATAATATCTCGGTGATCAAGAAATGTGACGAGAACCCGACCATTATCTCTCTGTACGAAGGTTTCCTGAAGGGCAAGGAGCATAAGCTGCTGCATAATGAGGAGTTCTGTTCTCATTAAAGGCGGACGGATAAAAAATAAATGATACGAAAAAGGCGGAGCACATGAGGCTCCGCTTTTTTTCGGTATGCCGGGTGGTTTTTAGGGAAGGCATCAGTCTGAAAGGGCTGGTGCTTTTTACGGTATGACGGGGAGTATTTATTCGGATTACCAAGATGGTAGGCGGTTAGCCCTCTCTGGAGGGACTGTGACCCTCCGATCACATAGAAACCCGCAAGGGAATCGAAAGGAGAGGAGGGCTGAGTCAATGGATATTTTAGGACTTATTGCAGTGCTGAGCTTCGGCTTGACCTGCTTTGGAATAGGATACTCTATCGGTAAAGATAGTAACAAGACACAGAAGCGTGAAATCATGAAAGCAGTTAAAAGCTGTGTTCAAAATCAAAAAGACGAATTGATGAAAATATTGGATGTAGAGGAATAAGATAACTTTTGGTATCATGCGAATAGATATGTTCCCCAAGTGAA